>CAZOTV010000078.1:0-13204 GCA_964582795.1 uncultured bacterium | reverse complement strand
AACTGCCGACACTGCGATTTTCAGTCGCATGCTCTACCGACTGAGCTACCTGGCCGGGTCCGAAGGCCGCCGCGGCGTTTCGCGGGCGTGCGGGCGCCCGGGGCGCCGCGGCGGGGTGGCCTTCGGGGGTTGGCGGAGCCGACGGGATTTGAACCCGCGACCTTCTGCGTGACAGGCAGATATGCTAACCGCTACACTACGGCTCCGCGCATCCGGCATCGTCCTCGGGCTCGGCTTCGGGCAGGGCGATCCTGCCGTTGCCGCCGCGCTTTCGTGGACGCGCTCGAACGCCGTTGCCAACGCCCGAGCGAACGATAGGATACCCAGGCGCGTCGGTGAGTGTCAATCAGGCGCGAGTCTCATGCGTGGTGCGAGTGCGGGCTCGGGCGGCGCGAGGTGGGCAGAGAGGCCGCCGGTGCCAGAAGGCGCCCCTCCTCCGCCCACCCCGACATCACTGCTTGTTCAACGAGAACGTCCCACCCACCGTGGGAACGCACGAGGCGTACGTCCCGAACAGCTTTCCGGCGTCCTTCTCCGCCACTACGGTGTAGGGGCACTCGGGCAACGCGTCCGGGATCAGTTGAAGCAGGATCATCTCGTCGACGGTCCCGTCCACGGTTCCGGTGAGCACCACTCCGGTGAAGCTCGACTGCCAGGTGCCGGCGACGAGGTTGCCGTCGACTTGCAGCTCGAGCAACAGGATCCCGCCACCGCCGGACGAGTCGGTGTACGTTCCCGACCAGCGGCCCGCCAGCGACGTGCCGAAGATCTGCGTACACGCGCCCAGCACCAACGTGAGGGCGACCAATGAGACGATCGTCGCTACGGGCCGCAGCGGCCCGCGGGCGCGCGACGCGCCGTTCGGCGCTCCTCGACGCGGAGCACCCTTCGCAAGGTCGGCGGGTCTGCGGAGCGACGCCATGGAAGAAGCGGAGATGCTGGCGGGGACGTTCTCAGGTTGGGTCATGCCTTGCCTCCCCCCGAGCCGGGCGCCGTGACGCCGGGCTCGTGCGCGGTTCTGCCTCCCATCCTGGCGGTGTCACCCCCTTCGCTGCCGTCGCCTTTCCCACGCTTGGCATCGCTGCCGGGCCCGGGCACCGCTTCCAGGCTCGATCGCGAGCCATGCGGCACGCCCGCGGACACCATCGCGTCGACGCCCAACCCCACGCCCAACGCCCGCAGCGCCGCCGCGATCGCCTTCGGCCCGTACCCGAGTTCCTCGTGTTGCGCCTTGGGATCCCCGTGGGGCACGGTCGTGTCTTGCACCCCGAGCCGCGTGACCGGCACGCTCAGGCCTTCGGCGGCCAGCGCCTCCAGCACGGCCGAGCCGAGGCCGCCGACGACGGTGTGATCTTCCACCGTCACGATGGCGCGGGCCGAGCGCGCGATGCCCATCAGCATGGCCGCGTCGAGCGGCTTCACGAAGCGCGCGTTCACCACCCCGACGTCGGGTGCGTCCGCGGCGGCTTGCAGGGCGTAGTCCACGGTCGGACCGATCCCGAGCACCCACACCTCGCCAGTAGTACCTTCGCCATTACGACCTGCGTCAGCACGACCTACACCAGCACGACCTGCACCAGCACGACCCGTGCCGTCGCGGCCGGCCGTCGAGCTGGGCTCGCCTGCCCTCGACAGCGGCTGCTTGACGACCTCCCAGGTGCCCCAGGCGATGTCGTCCCAGGTGTCGATGGCGCCCGCCGGCGCCGGCTCGACGCCGCCACGCGGCCAGCGCACCGCTTTCGGGCCGCCGATGGTCAGCGCCGCCTTCAGCATGGCGCGCATCTCGCGCGCGTCGCGTGGCATGGCGATGCTCATGTTCGGGACGGCGCGCAGGTAGGCGAGGTCGTAGAGGCCTTGGTGCGTGGCGCCATCGCCGCCGACCAGGCCGGCCCGGTCGATGGCGAACACCACGTCGAGGTTCTCGAGCGCGACATCGTGGATGACCTGGTCGTAGCCGCGCTGCAGGAACGTCGAGTAGATCGCGACGATCGGCTTCTCGCCCCTGAGCGCCAAGCCCGCACCCACCGTCACCGCGACGTCCTCGGCGATCCCGACGTCGATGTAGCGCTCTCTGTGATGCTTGCTGTAGCTCACCAGGCCGCTGCCTTCGCGCATCGCGGGGGTGATGACCCAGATGCGGTCGTCGGCGTCGGCCAGCGCGCTGGCGGCGTCACCGAAGGCGTCGGCCCAGGTGTGGCTCTTCCCCTTCGCGACCGGGTTGACCGGGTCGAAGCTGGTGGCGCCGTGCCAGGTGATCGGATCCGACTCGGCGACCTTGTACCCCTTGCCCTTGCGCGTGACGATGTGCAGCATCGTGGGGCCGTCGAGCTTGCGGATGTGCTCGAGGTAGTACATCAGCTGCAGCACGTCGTGGCCGTCGATGGGCCCGACGTAGCGCACGCCCATGGCGTGGAACGGGTTGTTGCTGGCGGGGTCGAAGAAGCGCCGCGCGGCCTTCTTGGCCCGGCTGCCGAGCTCGGCGAGCGGACCCCACACGCGCCCCAGGACCTGCTTGGAGCGATCCTCGGCGCGCTGGAACCAGGGCTGTACCTGCAGCGTGCGCATGTAGTGGTTGATCGCGCCGACGTTCTCGCTGATCGACATCTCGTTGTCGTTCAGGACGATGGTCATGCGCGGCTTCAAGTGCCCGATCTGGTTGAGCGCGGCCAGCGCCATCCCGCCGGTGAGCGCACCGTCGCCGATCACGGCCACCACGTCGTACTCCGCCTTGCGCGCGTCGCGCGCGAGCGCCATGCCGAGGGCGGCCGCCAGGCTCGTGCTGGCGTGCCCCACGGTGAGGGCGTCGTGCTCCGATTCGCTGGTGGTGGTGAAGCCCGCCAGGCCACCCGGCTGGCGGATCGTGTCGATGCGGTCTTTGCGGCCGGTGAGGATCTTGTGGCCGTACGTCTGATGGCCGACGTCCCACACGAGGCGGTCGCTACGCGAGTCGTACAGGGCGTGAAGCGCGACGGTGAGCTCGACCGCGCCGAGGCTGGAAGCCAAGTGCCCGCCTGCCAGCGAGCACACGCGGATGATCTCGCTGCGGAGCTCCTCGGCCAGCGCCGGCAGGTCCTCCTTGGGGAGGCGTTTGACGTCTTCAGGACTTTGGATGCCAGCTAGCAGACCCATGTCGCGTAGGTGTCCTTCCGTTCTCGCGCGCGCTTCGGAGCGTTCCCGGTTCGAAGCCGCGCGTCGGCCGGAGTGTAGCAGCGCAAGCCGGTCCCCGACGGTAGCCGGGAGCCCGTTGCCGCGCAGCGTTCCTCCGGACGCCCGCCCGTCATGACCCGCCTGCCCCCTCCTCGCGGTCGGCCGGCACGACGTTCGACTCCACCAGGACGTGGCCGTTGCGCGTGCGAACTTCCCCCACGTACGGCGAGAACCACGTCTGCTGCGTGAGCTCCTCGGTGACGGTCCCGTTCTCGTCGGTCGTGCGCGTCGTGAAGTCGATCACGAACACCTCGAAGGCGCCGGCCGGCACGGTGACCGACCGCCGGTCGACGACGGTGTAGACGTAATCGATGCCTAGATCGCGCTGTTGCTTGCCTTCGTCCGCGCTCATGTGCACCGTGGTGGCGCCACGCCACTGCGCGCCGACGCGCATCGTGTCAGGCGCCGGGTACTCCTGCAGGGGCGGGTCGAAGGTGAACGTGGTGCCCAAGCGCGTCTCCTGCCTGAGGAACACGCCGTCGGCGCGAACCTGCCGGTAACTGCGTTGATCGAGGCCGCGGCCCCGCATGTGGTACGAGAGCCACACCTCGTTCTCGACGATGGTCGGCCCTTCGACCACCAGCGTGGTGCCGGGGTCGGACAAGCGCGCGCCATCCGGCAAGTACAGCCAGCGTGCGCCGGTCTGGTAGGGGTAGTAGGTGATCGGATCGGTGAGTTGTTGGACCTCGACACGCTCTGAGGACGTCGTGCCGGCCGGCGTGCAGGCGGCCAACGTCAACCCAAGCGCGACCAGCGCCAGTACCGTGCGTCGCATGCGACTACTCTACCGCGACGTGCGCGGGCGTCAGCGAAGCAGGCGCGCGCCGATGTCGCGCCGCACCAGCGCTCCGGGGAAGCCGATCTCGTCGACCACCTGGTAGGCGCGCGTCACCGCTTGCGCGCGACTCGCGCCCGTGGCCACGACGGCGAGCACGCGTCCACCGGTGGTGCGGAACGTATCGCCCGAACGCTCGGTACCGGCGTGGAAGAGCGTCGCCCACCGCGGTAGCTGTCCCGGCAGCGTGAGCTCGATGCCCCGCTCGTACGTGCCGGGGTAGCCGGGCGCCGCCATGATCACGCACGCAGCATGCTCGTTGCTCCAACGCGGCTTGACCGTGTGGAGCGTGCCGGCGGCGGTGGCGGACAGCAGGTCGGCCAGGTCGCTGATCAGCAAGGGCAGTTGCGCTTGCGTCTCGGGGTCGCCGAAGCGGACGTTGTACTCGAGCACCTTGGGTCCGTCGGGGGTGCGCATCAGGCCGATGTACAGCATGCCCCTGAACGCGATCCCCTCGGCCTTCAGCCCGTGAAGCGTGCGCTCGATCACGGCGCGGCGCAGGTACGCCAGTTCGAGGTCGTCCTCGATCTGGACGGGCGCCACGACCCCCATGCCGCCCGTCATCGGGCCCTGGTCGTCGTCGTACGCCTGCTTGTAGTCCTGGGCCGGCGGCAGGATCTCGTAGGCGTCGCCGTCGGTGAGCACGAGCAGGCTCATCTCTTGGCCGACCAGGCGCTCCTCGATCACGAGCTCGCCGCCTTCGCCTGCGAACACGGCCTTCACGGCGGCCTTGGCGGAGGACAGCTCCTCGGCGACGGTCACGCCCTTGCCCGCGGCGAGGTTCGAGTCCTTCACCACCACCGGCGCGCCGATCTCATCTAAGTAGGCGAGCGCGGCACCTTCGTCGCGGAACGACCGGAAGGCGGCCGTTGGGATCTGGTGCCGAAGCATGAACGCCTTGGCGAAGCTCTTCGAGCCTTCCAGCCGCGCGCCGGCGCGTCCGGGTCCGAACACCAGGAAGCCGTCTTCACGCAGGTCGTCCGCCAGCCCTTCCACCAGTGGCGCCTCGGGGCCGATCACCACCAGGTCGGGCGCCTCGTCGTGCGCCACCTGGCGCAGGTGCGCCACGTCGGACGGTCCTCCGATCACGCGCGCCACGTCGCGCATCCCGTCGTTTCCGGGCGCGACGACGACCTCCACCGCCCCCCGGCCCGGGTCGCCGCCCAGTCGCTCTCCACCGCGGGCGAGCGCCCACGCCAGTGCATGCTCGCGCCCGCCGGAGCCGATCACGAGGACCTTCATGCTCGCTCCTCGCCCGCGGCGCGCGCTGGGCCCGCCCCGCCCTCCTCGGCTTCTTCCGCACGCTCGAAGGCGCGCCCGTCCAGCACGCACGTCACGGCTTCGGGGTAGGCGACGTGCTCCTCGCGCAGGATGCGCTCGGTGAGGCTCGTCTCGTCGTCGTCTTCGAGCACTGGCACGCGCCGCTGCAGCACCACGCGGCCGCTGTCGACGCCGGCGTCGACGAAGTGCACGGTGCAGCCCGACTCCTGCGCGCCCGCCTCCAGCGCCTGGCGCTGGGCATGCAGGCCCCGGAACGAAGGCAGCAGGCTGGGGTGGATGTTGAGGAGCCTGCCCGCGAAGCGCTCCGTGAAGCGCGGAGACAGGATGCGCATGAACCCGGCCAAGCACACGAGGTCGATGCGCTCCTCGGCCAGCAGCTGCTGCACGCCGGTTTCGAACGCGTCCCGGCTCGTCCACGGAACGAACGCCGCGCGCACGCCGGCGCCCCTCGCCTTGTCGAGGGCCGGGGCGTCTTCGACGTTGCTGATCACCAGCGTCACGGCGCCCAGGCGGTTCGCGGCTTC
Organism: uncultured bacterium; assembly: GCA_964582795.1. GTDB lineage: Bacteria > Deinococcota > Deinococci > Deinococcales > Trueperaceae > CAZACZ01. Next base: position 7,357 of record CAZOTV010000078.1, on the reverse strand, counting down.
TTCGGCCGCCCGTCCGTGCGTTTCGGCGGCCACCAAACCGCGCGTACTTCCGCCCGCCGCTCCGTCCGCCGATCCTTGTGCCAGGGGCGGGAACGCCGCGAGGAGCGACGCGAGGTTCGAGCCACGCCCTGACGCCAGCACGGCGATGCGCGCGGTGCGGTCCAGCGGGAACGGCGCCTCGAGGCGATCGGGGTGGCGCTTGGTCCAGTAGCGCTTGAGCCCCATGACGGTCATGGCCGCGTCGGACGTCACCTTGTAGCGGATGCGAACGCCAGGCAGCACGCCGGCTTGCGCCAGCTCCGCGTCTTCGCGTTGCTGCATGCGCGCCACCAGGGCGTCGTCGTCCTCGTTCGCGCGCATGCCGCGCAGGACCTCGTTGGCCCAGGCGCGGTTGCGCTCCGGCACCTGCGCGAGGTGCTCGTCCGCGTCTTCGACCACGCCGAAGTGCGTCAGCACCAAGCGATCGGGGCGGGCGTCGCGCATGCGCCGGACACTCACTTCCCAGGCCTCCAGGTCGAGGTCGGGCGGCGGAACCGCGGGACGCACGACGTTCGCGCCCTGCAGCCTTACGCCGGCGGAGTCGCCGGTGAAGAGCGTGCCGTCGTCGAGCAGGTAGCTCACGTGATGCGAGGCGTGCCCGGGCGTAGCGAGGACGCGTACGCGAAGGCCGCCCAGGTCCAGCGACTCACCGCCGCGCACCGCGCGCACGCGTGCTGCGTCGACCGGGTGCATGGTGCCCCACAACGCGTCCATCTCGTCACCGTAGATGCGCTTGGCGCTCGACAGCAGCCGGCTCGGGTCGATCATGTGCGGAGCGCCGATCTCGTGCACCACCAGCTCGCCACCTTGCGCGAGCGCGCCGGCCGCGCCGGCGTGATCGAGGTGGATGTGCGTTACGAGCACGAAGCGCAGGTCACGCTGGTCGAGCCCCGCGCGCGCGAGGCCGTCCTCCACCGAAGCGAGCGTGGACCCGGGCCCCGTCTCGATCAGCGCGTACCCGCCCTTGGGCAGGGGCAGGACGAACACCCCGATCGTGCCAGGGTGGCCGTAGTGGCCGGTGTCGATCTGCAGGACGCCGCCACCGATCTCGCGGATGCGGGGGTAATCCGGTGGTAGGAGCGAGGCGTCGTTATCGCGGCGCGGATCGCTTCCGGACGCGCGGGGCGCGCCTTCGTCCTCGGCCGTCACGCGCGCTCGTCCTCCAGGTAGCCGCTCATGTCGCCCTCCGCCACCACCGTGTTGGTGAGCGAACCGATGCCATCGACACTCACTTCGACGGTGTCGCCGGGCGCCAGCGGCCCGACACCTTCCGGGGTGCCGGTGAGCACGACGTCCCCGGGGCCGAGCGTCATGAAGCTGCTGATGTAGGCGAGCACCTCGGGAACCGAGAAGATCATGTCGCGGGTGGTGCCGTCTTGTTTGAGTTCCCCGTTCACGCGCGTCTGCACGCGCACGTCGGAGGGGTCGAGGTCGGTCTCGAGCCACGGGCCTACCGGGCAGAAGCCGTCCGCCGATTTCCCGCGCACCCACTGCAGGTCGCTGCGCTGCTTGTCGCGCGCGGTGACGTCGATGGCGCAGGTGTACCCGAGCACGTACTCCAGCGCGTCCTCGGGCGAAACGTCGCGCATCTCGCGCGCGATGACCACGGCCAACTCCCCCTCGTAGTGCAGGTCGTTGGTCCAGCTCGGGTACGGGATGTCGTCACCGGGGCCGGAGAGCGTGTTCAGGCCCTTCAGGAAGAGGCCGGGCTCGGTCGGGAGGTTGCTGCGGTCTCCGCCCATCTCGTGGATGTGCTCGGCGTAGTTCTTGCCCACGCAGACGATCACGTTGGGGTCGCACGGCGCCAGGAGCGTGACGTCGCTGAGCGGAACGCGGTGGCCGCCGGGCCTGCCCAGCATGCTGGTGAGCTGCAGGATCATCCCGCCGTCGAGTTCGCCCCAATGGACGCCGTCGAAACTCCGGTACCGGACTCGTTGCATGTCTGACGCCTCCTCGCGTCGGGCGGGTGACGCCCGATCGGCTCTGATCCGTACCCGCGCGGCAGGACTTCGTCGGAGCTACGATGCCCCGTCGTCGCCCAGCCGGTCCGTGATGTCGTGCCACTCCTCCATGCGCGTGAGGAGTGCTTGCTCTAGCCTCGCATGCCGCGACCCCAACGACGCCAGGATCTCGGCCCGGCTCGGGGGCGGGCCGTCGGGGCGCAGCGCCTGACCATCACTCTGGTCACCCGCGCTCGGGTTCTCCTGGCCGTGCGGCGCTCCGTTGGGACCGAGCCCGGCGGTCTCCTCGAGGACGCGCGCCTCGTGAAGCACCCCAGCGTCGAGCTCCTGTGGCGCCGCCAGCATCGCCACGAGCTCGGCGACGGCGTGTTCGAGCTTCGAGATCTCGCCTTCCAGCACCTCGCGCCGCCGCTCCAACTGCCAGCGGCTCGGGCCGCGGTTCGCGTCCTCATCGCCCCGATCTTGGGAAGACAGATCGTTCTTCCTGGCACGTTCCGCCGCCGCAGCCGAACGCGCCGTGCGCTTGCGCTGGTAGAACGCCCAGTCCCCTTCGAACCGTTCGAAACGGCCGTCCCGCACCTCCCACACCTGCGTGGCGAGCGCCTCCAAGAAGCGCCGGTCGTGCGACACGAGCAACAGCGTGCCCTGGTAGATCTTCAGCGCGGCCTCGAGCGCCTCGATCATCTCGACGTCCAGGTGGTTCGTGGGCTCGTCGAGGATGAGCAGGTTGTAACGACCGAGCGTGAGCTCGAGCAGCGCCAGGCGCGCGCGCTCACCGCCGCTCAGGTCCTTCACCACCTTGAACTGCGCATCGTACGGGAACAGGAACCGCCCCAGCAGGTTGTGCGCCTCGACATCGCCCACGCGGCGATGCAGCTCTTCGAAGAGGGTCGCGTTCTCGTCGACGCCCCGAAGCTCCTGGTCGTAGTAGCCGAGGCGCACGCGGGCGCCGGTGCGGACGTCGGCGCGGGGGTCGTCCGAAGCGAGCTCGCCAAGCAGCAGACGCAGGAAGGTCGACTTCCCCGCCCCGTTCGGCCCGACCAGGGCGATGCGGTCGCCTTGGCGCAACTCGACGGTCACGTCCTCGAACAAGGGCGCGCTGCCGAAGCGCTTCGTCAGGTGCCGGGCGGTGAGCACGATCGCGCCGCTCTCGTCGCACTCGAAACGGAACCGGACGTTCCGTTCCGGGCCATCGAGCTCGTCCACCATGGCGTCCTCGTAGCGCTCCGCCCGGCGCTCCATGGCGCGCGCCCGACGATGGAGCTTCTCGCTCTGCCCCGCCCACTTGCGCATCTGCGCCGCCGCGGCGTCGAGGCGGGCGAGTTCTCGCTCTTGGTTCGCGCGCGTCGCGGCTTGGATGCGCTCGGCCTCCTCGCGCGCAGCGCGGAAGGTGGTCGGGTTCCCGTTGCCAACGCGCAGTTCGCCGCGCCGCACCTCGGCGGTCCGGTCGCAGGCGCCGTCGAGGAACGCGCGGTCGTGCGACACGATCAGGGCCGCGCCGGGGTAGCGAGACAGGTACCCTTCGAGCCACCCACGCATGTCGATGTCGAGGTGGTTGGTGGGCTCGTCGAGGAGGAGCACGTCGGGTTGCGCCATCAACAGGCGCGCCAGGCCGAGCCGCGTGCGCTCTCCGCCGGACAGCTGACGAACGGGCTGGTGATGACGTTGGGCGAAACCCAGAGCGTCCAGCACGGCGTCACGGCGCGCCCGCCGAGCGTACCCGCCGCGGCGCTCGAAGGTCACGTGCAGACGCTCCCAGCGTTCGTAGCGGTCGGGGTCGTCCAGCCCGGCGGCCTCCAACTCCTGCAGCCGACCCTCCAGTTCGTCGAGTTCGGCGAAGGCACGGTCGGCGACCTCGCGCACCGTCTCGCCTTCGTCGAACACCGGGTCTTGCTCGAGCAGCGCGAGGCGCGTGTCCTCGGCGCGGAAGACGGTGCCTGCGTCGGGCTCCTCGAGCCCCATCAGCAACCGGAGGATGGTGGACTTGCCCGAGCCGTTGCGGCCGATGAGCGCGATACGCGAGCCGTCGCGCAGTTCGATCGACGCGTCTTCGAAGACGACCTGTTCGCCGTACACCTTCTCGACGTTCTGGAGCGCGGCAAGGAGCATGCGGCCATCAGTCTACCGCGGGCACCAAGCACGGTTCGGAAGGCAGCCGCGGGCGCCGGAGCGCCAGCGCCGCGTATCGCGGCCCCGTCTGAGCGAAGCGTGCCAGCGCTCGCCGCAGGGTGTGCGCCGCCCCCGTTTGCCCCACCCAAACGAAACGCGGCCGGACCCGCTGAGGGGGTCCGGCCGCGCGATCGGCGCAGAACAGGCGGCTTGGAACGGGCTCAGGCGAAGCGGAGGTTGGCTTCCGTTTCCATGTCGAATGCGTGCAGGAACGGTAAGTCGACGAGGAACTCGATGTCGTCGCCCGCTCTGACGTTCGCATGCGGGTCGACCTTGGCGACGACGCTCTGATCGCCACCCACCGCGGCGATGATGTGCGTCTCGGCCCCGAGCGGCTCGACCACGTCGACCGTGGCCTTCACGACGTTGTCCTTCTCCTCGATGGAGGTGTAGCCCTTGAGGTCGAGGTTCTCGGGACGGATGCCGACGTAGACCTTCTTGCCGTTGTAGGGCACGAGCTTCTGGGCGAGCTCACCGTTCGGCTTGATGTCGAACTGCGGGCTCTTCAGCCGGCCGTCTTGGACCGTGGCGACCATGAAGTTCATGGCGGGCGAACCGATGAAGCCGGCCACGAACTTGTTGACCGGCCGGTCGTAGAGGTTGATGGGGCTGTCGACCTGCTGGATGAAGCCGTCCTTCATCACCACGATGCGGCTTCCCATCGTCATCGCCTCGACCTGGTCGTGCGTGACATAGACGGTGGTGACGCCGAGGCGCTGGTGCAGCTTGCTGATGCTGGCGCGCATCTCGACGCGAAGCTTGGCGTCGAGGTTGGACAGCGGCTCGTCCATCAGGAAGACCTTCGGCTCGCGCACGATGGCGCGGCCGAGGGCGACGCGCTGACGCTGACCGCCCGAGAGCTCGCGCGGACGGCGTTCGAGCAGGTGCTCGATCTGCAGGATGCCGGCGGCTTCACGAACGCGACGGTCGATGTCGGGCTTGGGGGTGCGCCTGAGCCGCAGGCCGAACGACATGTTCTGGTAGACGTTCATGTGCGGGTACAGCGCGTAGTTCTGGAACACCATCGCGATGTCGCGGTCCTTGGGGGGAACGTCGTTGACGACGCGGTCGCCGATGCGGATGGTGCCCTCGGTGATCTCCTCGAGGCCGGCGATCATGCGTAGCGTCGTCGTCTTGCCGCATCCGGACGGCCCGACGAAGACCATGAACTCTTCGTCTGCGATGTGCAAGCTGAAGTCGCTCACCGCGGTGACGGTGCCGAACCGCTTGTAGACGTTCTCCAGGACAACCTCTGCCACGTGATGGCCTCCTAGTCTGCGGGAACTGCGTCTGTAGCGAGGATAGCACGGGTTTCGTCGGAGCCGCAAAACTGGCGTTGCGCGGCGCTGGTCGCTCGCTTCCCGCCGCAAGAACGTGATGCTCGTGACGTTCGGCTGGCGCGCTCGTCGCGAGCCGAGTGGCATGCGGGCGGCAACCGCCTCGTCGCGCCGGCCTACCCTCGCCGCGCCAGGATGCGCCGCACCGGCCTACCCCCGCAGCGCCAGGATGCGCCGCGCGCCGTTCGCCACCACCAACGCGATCAGTGTCCCGATCACCAGGTCGGGCAGCGCCGAGCCGGTCACCAGCACCAGCGCCCCGGCCACGATGACGCCGAGGTTCGCCAGCACGTCGTTGGTCGAGAAGATCCAACTGGCCCGCATGTGCGCTCCACCGCCACGGTGCCGCGCCAGCAGCAAGAGGCTGGCCACGTTCGCCGCCAACGCCACCGCGCCCATGCCCATCATCAATGCCGACACCGGTTCGCTTCCGAAGACCGCGCGGCGGATGACCTCGATCAGCGCACCGATGGCGAGCGCCAGCTGGAGCCAGCCCGCAAGGCGCGCGGCCCGCAGCTTGATCGCCGCTGCCCGCCCGACGGCGTAGAGCGACACGCCGTACACGCCGGCGTCGGCGAACATGTCGAGCGCGTCGGCGATCAAGCCGGTGGACTGCGCCAGGAAGCCGGTGACGATCTCGATCACGAACATGGCGCCGTTGATGATCAGCAGTTGCGTCAGAACGCGCGACTGGCGGGCGTCCTCGGCGCCCGCCGATCGGCCATCGGCCTCGCTTGCCCCCGCCGCGACGATCGCCGCGTGCTCTTCGGCGCTCAAGGGTTCAGTCCTCGTCAGGCGCGCCCCCAGGCCGAGCGGCTGCAGCGCCGCCGTGAGGGCGTCGGTGGAAGCGACGTGCACGACGGAGAGCCGCCGCTGCCGTAGGTCGAACTCCAGCTTGCGAACGCTCGGCGCGACGTCGGGGTGCTCGAGCGCGATGCGCACCATCTGCTCTTCGGCCGCACAATCCATGCGAGGCACGTCGAAGTCGCTTCGGTGCAGGGCTCCCGAGCCCCGCTCCAACGTGGCATCTGCCGATGCGCCACCTTGGGCGCCTCCAGGTACTACGCTGCCCTTCCGGGCCGTCGAGTCGGGCGGTTCGCGGGTCATCAACGAGGCCAATCTACCGGAGGTTCGCCATGTCCGAGTCGTCGGGTTCCACGAGTAGGCCCAACGCGCAACGAGCTCGAGAACGTTCGCTTCGGTGCACCGTCTACGTCGGCGCCAGCATCGACGGGTTCATCGCGCGCAAGGACGGCGCCATCGACTGGCTGCATCAGAAGCCGCTACCGGGTGAAGACTACGGCTACCAGGAGTTCTTCGACGGCGTCGACGTGATGGTGATGGGGCGAGCCACGTTCGAGCTGGCCCTGGGCTTCCCGACGTGGCCCTACGCCGGCAAGCCGGTGACGGTGCTCACGACCCGTCCCCTGCCTGCCGCGCTTCCCGAGGCCGTGTCGGTCGATGCCGGCTCGCCCGCGGAGGTCGTAGCGCGCCTGGAGGCACAGGGGTACCGCCACGCGTACGTGGACGGTGGCGTCACCATCCAACGCTTCCTCGCGGCGGGCCTGATCGATCAACTCATCGTCACGCGTCTCCCGGTGCTGATCGGCGAGGGCATCCCGTTGTTCGGGACGTTGCCGAACGACCTGTGGTGGCGCCACCAGGAGACGCGCACGTTCGCGAACGGGTTCGTGAAGTCGGCGTACGTAGCGGACCGGTAGCGCCCGGCACCGAGCGCCGCCTGCCCCGCGGGCCACGATTCCCAGAAACCAGAAAGACGCCGCCCGCCGCGTTCGTTCGCGGCGGGCGGCTGGTTGGTGGAGGCGGCGGGAGTCGAACCCGCGTCCGGAA
>CAZOTV010000077.1:11034-13341 GCA_964582795.1 uncultured bacterium | reverse complement strand
GTGCTGTCGCCGAGGCGGTCGGTCACGCCTGGGTTGCTGCCCAGTGGTGACCGAAGCTCTCCTCGCAGCCCTACTAGGATTTTGGTAGGCCTACCAGATTTCGAGTAGGGCTCGGAGAAGGGACCCTATGCCCGTTGGCCGTTGCCAAGGTCTCCGGGTGATTCGGCATCCCGGGTGATCCGTCCTCCTGGAAGAACCAGTGCCCAGGGCCCTGAACCGCCTCGTGTCGCCCGAAACTCACGTCACGTCCAAGGCTCGTTGCCCGCCGGACACGCGGCCGGGGAGTCTGCCGGCAGCGGCCGTGGCGAACAGGGCCGCGCCTATCAAGATCGCGAACAGTGCGTGGAACGACGTCACGCCGGCAACCTCGCCGAGTACCGCTGCCATCACGGCCGAGCCGGTGATGCTGCCCGCGTACCGCATCGTCGAGAACAAGCCCGCCGCCTGACCGGCCAGGTCTACGGGCGCGGCCTGCATGGCGGCCGTCTGCACCGGGGCGGACGATAGGCCGATGCCGGCCCCCAGCACCATCAGTGGGAGCAACAACGCCCACCACGGCCACGCCGCGAGGGCGAACGTCAACGGCGCGATGCCCGCGATCATCACGGCGCTTCCGAACGTCGCCGGCGCGCGTCTTCCGACGCGGTCGGACAGGGTTCCGCCGATGGGGCCCGTCACGGCCATCAGGATCGACATGCCGGCTAAGAGCAGGCCAACGTCGCGCGCACCCCACCCCGACAACTGCGTCAAGAACACCGGAACGGCCAGGAACACGGTGTACATGACGAAGTTGGCGAACATCACGGCGAGTCCGGCGGGGAGGAACCCTGGCCGGGCGAGCAAGGACAACTGCAAGACCGGCCGTGGCGTTCGCGCCACGTGGCGGGGCAGCCACACGGCGGCCGCCAGGGCCACCGCTGCGAACATGGGCGTAAGCCACGTCGGCACCTGGGGTACACGCCACAGCGTGGCTGCCAGGGCGAGCGCGACAAGGCCCACGAAGAGCCCGGCTGCCCCGGCCAGGTCGAACCCGCGGTCCGTCCTGCGCGCACCCTGCGCCGGCAGGCCAAGCACCAGGAGCAGCCCCACCACGACCACCGGCACGTTCGCCGCGAAGATCCAGCGCCAACCGAGCGTCTCCGTGATGAGCCCACCCAACGGCGGCCCGAGCGCGGCCGCCAGGCTCATGCCGGAACCGAGCAGGCCGAACGCCCGACCATGGTCGCCCGCAGGCGCCAGCGTTCGAACCAGTGCCGTACCGTTCGGGATGGCGATGGCTCCCGTGAGGGCTTGGACGGTGCGCGCGGCCACCAGCGTCTCGACGTTCGCAGCGAGCGCCGCCACCAGACTCGCGACCAGGAAGCCGATCAGGCCGAGCGCGACCATGCGCCGCTGACCGAAGCGGTCACCGAGGCTGCCGCCGAGTGGTTGCACCGCGGCCATCGCCACCAGGTACGACAGCACCACCCAACTGCCCCAGGCGAGAGACGCGCCCAAGTCGGCCAGCATCGTCGGCAGCGCGACGACGATCATGGTCGAGTTCAGCGGTGCCAGCACGCCGGCGAACAGCGCCGCCGGCACCACGCGGCGAAGCGCGGGCGTGGTCACGCCCCCCGGTCGAGGACGCGCACGGTGCCGCGGTCGCCGTCGACTTCGATCCACATCCCGTCACGCAACGTGGCCGTGGCATTGCCCACACCGACCACGGCGGGAAGGCCGTACTCACGGGCCACCACGGCGCTGTGGCTCAGCATGCCGCCTGCGTCGGTCACCAGTGCGGCGGCGGTGGTGAAGAGCGGCGTCCAAGGCTGCGCCGTGGTTGGGGCCACCAAGACCTCGCCGGGCTGGAACTGCGAGGCGTCGGAGAAGGTCCGAAGCACGCGCACGCGCCCACGCACCACGCCCGACGAACCGGGCGTGCCCGTGAGCGTGCGAGGCGGGATCCCGGTATGCGCCGGCGAGTTGCTGCTCGCTTCGCTGCGCTTCCCGCCGGCCTTCGCTCCGCCCTCCCCGCCACTCTCGTTGCCACTGTCGTTGCCACTCTCGTTGCCGTGCGCGCTGCTGTCTTCCTTGCCGCCCTCGTCTTCGTCCGATGCGCCGGCAGGCGTCGAGGGTGGCGTTTCCGTGCCGAACTCGTACGGCACGGCCGCGTCGGCGAAGCGTTCGAAGTCGGCCCGCCTCTGCGCGGCGCGGCGGCGCATGGTGGCAACGGCATCGGTGGTGGCATCGTCGCTGGCGCGTTCGGCGCCGGGAGCATCGGTGGCGTCGGCGCCAGCTACGCCGGCAGCATCGGTGGCGTCGGCGCCA
>CAZOTV010000077.1:0-10934 GCA_964582795.1 uncultured bacterium | reverse complement strand
CGCCGGCAGCATCGGTGGCGTCGGCGCCACCTGCGCCGGCAGCATCGGCCATGTCGTGACCCGCCCCGGCGCCGCGACCCGTGAAGCCGCCGAGCGCAGCCTCCAGACCTTCGCGTGCTTCGTCCATGGTGAGGTGAACGACGTCCAAGTGCGTGTCGAGGAGCCCTGCCTTGGCCAGTCGCCGGCCCACCTCGAGCAGCACGCGCCGCACGGCGGCGGTCGTGGAGTAGTCGATGAGGTAGTTGTGGTCTTCGTTGAGGCGGACGGCGACCTGGGCGGCCGCGAGGCGCGACTCGAACTCGTCCCGCACCGTCTGCGGATAGCCGACGAGCGCCTCGCGCGCGACCGCGCCAGCCTTCTCGCGCTCGTCAGCGGCCTCGATCCGGGCCTGCTCCGGGTCGTAGTCGGGTCGCCTGAGCGCGTCCTGGACTTGCTTCACGATCGGCGTCGGATCCTCCGCCAACGTGTCGGCACTGACGGCCAGGTGATGGGTGCGTTGGCCGTACGTCCCGAGGTAGGCGTCGAGCGCCTGGCGCATCCCGTGATCTCTGGGCAAGCCGTCGAGCGTCCGTACCGCCTCCTCCGGCTCCTGGGCCAGCAGCGCGTCGACCAGGTCGGGTGAGCGCGTCGCCTCGTCCCGCAGCCGCCAAGCAGCATGTCCGGCCCGCGTAGTGAGGTTGTCGAAGCCGCGCAGAAGCGCGAGCGGCTCTAGGGGCGACGCCGGCTGGAACAGTTCGCCGTACAATTCGAGGAAGCGTCGTTTCGCCACGATGACCGGGAACACGAGTTCGAAGTGGATGTCCCAGGCATGCTGAGCCCACTCGAGCGTGTCGTCGAGGTGCGCGAGCAACGCTTCGTCGCTGGCGTTCGCGAGGTCGAACGTCGACCAGTGATCGAGATGGGATCGGAGCGCGGGCAACCACTGCTGCGCCCAAGCACGACCCAGGTCGGCGACCTGCGCATCCCAGGTGAGCGCCGTGACGCCTTCCGGCAAGTCGGGCGCGGCATCGAGCGTGCCCTCGGCCTCGTAGTGATGGGCCCAGAACCGCCTCAGCTTGTACCAGAACGCGAGCCGGTACCGGGTTACGGCATGCTCGTGCCCGCGCTCGATGATCTGGAGATAGCCATCGTCGAGTGCCGTGATGGGAGTAGGGAAGTGCGCGACGTCGCGGTGCCAGTGGCGCGCCGCGTCTTCGGGTTCGACCCACTCGGGTTCGGGAAGCGGGACTCCGTCGGTGGTTCGGAAGCGGGACGCGGCCTCCGCAGCACCGACCGTGCCTAGCGGGTCGGCAGCGGCGCCGCCGGAGGCTTCGTACGCGCCGCCGTCCGCGCCGGTCGCGCCGCCTGCCGCGCCGTCCGCACCGGTCGCGTCGCCCCCCGCACCGGACGCATCGGCGGTCGCGTCCCCGAGCGTCGTGATGGGGCGGCACTGCAGCAGGTGGAAGCGACCACCGGAGAAGGCGAACTCGATGTCCACCGGCCAACCGTGCGCCTGCTCGAGGTCGCGCGCGACGGCCGCCACCTCTCGTGCCTGCGCTTCGGTCAACGACGGTCGCAGGCGCAAGAACCCTGGCACGTCGACCTCGCGGATCCCCCCTTCGCTGGCGACGCTCATGCGGCGTTTGTCGGCGTGATGCGTCGAGACGATCGCGAGCGACGCCTTGTCGATGTTCCACACGTCCGGGGTGACCGAGCCGCCAACGACGCTCTCGCCCAACCCCCAACTGGCGCTCACGACGACGACGTCGCGGCGCTTGGCCACGGGGTCGGCGCTGAAGGCCACGCCCGCTACGTCCGCCGGGACCATGTGCTGCACCAGCACGGCCAGTGCCATGCCGTCGACGCCCAAGCCGTGACGTCGGCGGTACGCCAACGCGGCGTCGGAACGCAGCGAACGCCAGGTGCCGTCGATGGCGGCCAAGACGGCGTCGAACCCGATCACGTTGAGATGGGTGTCGTGTTGACCGGCGAACGAGGCGAAGGGACCGTCCTCGTCGATGGCCGAGGAGCGAACGGCAACGGCCTGGCCCGTATCGTTCCGGACCAAGCGCGCGTACGCCTCGCGCACGTGACGCGCGAGTTCGTCCGTGAGTCCGCCTTCACGTGCCGCGATGCGGTAGGCCTCGGCCGTGAGGCAGAAGCCCTCGGGAACGGGGTGCGCCGCGGCCAAGCGGCTTAGCTGAGCGGCCTTGGGCCCGACCAGGCCAGCATCGGAACCTAGGTCCTCACCCAACCAGACGATGGAACGAAGCAACGACATCCTATGGCGAACCTGCCTTCCCGATCGCGACGTAGACGTGGTTCCGACGAGCATACCGCGTCAGGCACGCAAGACCGGGGCAACGCGCACGGCCCTCGGCGCCGCCGCCTCGGGCCGCATCGTCGTTCCCGCATTCGTTGGGCCGCCTCGTTCCGCGCTGTCGTTCCGCGCTGTCGCTCGGCGCTACCATGCGAGTCGGATGGCGCACCTCGACCCGACAAGAGCCGTCGACGAGCTCGACGCAGCGCTCCGCGCCGTCGCCGTCCCGGATCGAGCGGCGAAGGAGAAGGCCTACCTCAAGAGCGACTTGGCGCACTACGGCGTGTCCGTCCCAGCGCTCCGCAAGGCAACGCTGGCGTTCCTGAAGGAGCATCCGGATCTCGGTCACGACACGGTGGTGGGGTTGGCAGAAGAACTCTGGGGCCGCGGCGTGCACGAGCTGCGGGCCGCCGCCGTGGAGATCCTCGAGCAACGCATCGGCGTTCTCGCACCAAGCGACCTGGCCATGCTCGAGCGGTTCCTGCGCGAGGCGCGCACATGGGCGCTGGTCGACGAGATCGCGCCGTCGGTGGTGGGCCCGCTGATGGAGCGCTTCCCCGAGGTCGAGCGCGCGGTCGAGCGGTGGGCGGGCGACGACGACTTCTGGCTGCGGCGAGCGGCGCTGCTGGCGTACCTGCTCCCGATGCGGCGCGGAGAACCGGTGTTCGAGCGTTTCGCGCGGTTGGCCGACCAGATGCTCGAGGAGCGGGAGTTCTTCATCCGGAAAGCCATCGGCTGGGTACTGCGCGAGCGCGGGAAGCGCGCGCCCGACGAGGTGTTCGATTGGCTGGCGCCGCGCAAGGAGCGTGCGTCCGGGCTGACGCTGCGAGAGGCGAGTCGGTACCTGCCCGAGGAGCAGAAGGCGACGCTTCTCGGCGTGCGCGACTAGGGGTCAGCACCTCCGCGAGCACCGGGTCCGCGGTCGCCCTGCCGCACCAGGCGCTCGTTGAGGCCACCCTCACGCGCGGCGATGCGGTACATCTCGGCCGTGAGGCAAGAGCCGGCGGGTACGGGATACCACACTGCCAGTCGGCTCAGGAGCGCTGACGCACGATCCCGACATCGGACACAACGTTCGGCTGGCGACCTAGTCGTGTCGGCCGAGGGATGCGCTTCCTGGCAGGACGATGCGGCCCTCGGCGCCGTCGACACCTGTCAGCTCCAGGCGGCCCTGGTGCGCTTTGGCGACGGCGCGGACGACCCGAAGTCCGAGCCCTTCTCGGGGCGGGTCAGGGAAGCCCGGCCCGGTGTCTCGTACCGAGATGGTGGCCGTTCCTCCATCGTTGGTGGTTCGGATGACGATCGAGCCCTTGCCCGTGTAGCGGATTGCATTGTGCACCAGGTTGTCGATGGCCTGGCCCAGTAACCGTGCGTCGGCGCGGGTCAGCGCCGAAGCGCCGGCCAACTCGATCTCGAGGCCCTTCTCCAGGGCCAGGGGCTGGAATCGGTCGTACGCCGCCGCCGCGAGTTCGGCCAGGTCGACGGTGTCGACGTGCACGTCAGCCGTCTCGGCGCGCGAGAGTGCCAGTAAGTTCTCGGCCATCGATTCCAGGCGCGCTGCCTCGCGACGAAGGCGCTCGAAGGTCGTTGCCGACAACTGGCCGCCTTGTGCACGGGCGGCGTCCAGGCTGGCTCGCAAGGCCGACAACGGTGTTCGCAGCTCGTGGGCAGCGTAGGCGAGGAACTCGCGCTCGCGTTCCCGTTGCCGCCTCAGTCGCTGCATCAAAGCACCGAACGCGTGCGCCAGCCTCGCGGGCTCGTCTCTGCCCGAGATGGTCGGCACGTCGCCGACGTCGTCCAAGTCGCTCACGGCCGCCGTCAGCACGCGCAGGGGCTTCAGCGCGGCGCCCACGCTCAGCCACGCCACCAGGCCAGAGGCCAGCGCCAGCACCAGCGTCAACGGGGCTGCCAGCCACGCGAAGGGCGACAGCGTCTCACGGATGCCCGCCAACGGCCGACCGACCTGGACGGTGATGCCATCACCGGCGTCGAAGAGCGTCAATACGCGCCAACCCGACACGGTGCGCGTGCCTTTGCCGTCCACCAGACCGGCCGGATCGAGTGGACGAGGACCATCCAGAACGCCGCCCTCCCAAAGCAGTTGACCGTCGAGGAAGACTTGCGCGGAACGCACGCCGGACTCGGTCGTCAGGTAACTCTCGACGACCGAGGGAACGCGGATGGCGGTTTCCCCGCGGAGGAGTACGGCCTCGTGGATCACCTCGGCCAAGATGGCGCTCTCTCGGTCGAAGGCGACGTTCGAACCCGCCACGAGGACCCCGTAGGTGATGGCGAGCCCCGCCCCGACGCCGGCGAGCGTCAGCAGCGAAGCGGTCAGCGCGAGGCGCAGGCGCAGACTCACGACGGGCCCGCCTTATCTTCACCGATATCGCCCGAGAACCGATAGCCAAGACCGCGAACCGTCTCCAGCAGGTCGTCCCCGAGCTTGCGGCGCAAGTTCTTGACGTACACGTCGACGAGGTTCGATGGCGTCTCGAATCCGGCGCCCCAGACGCGGTCGAGGATCTCCTCGCGGCGGAAGACGCGGCCGGGGTTGAGCAGGAACAGCTCGAGCACTTCGTACTCCTTGGCGGTCAGCCGCACGGGCGCGCCGGATCGTTCCACCCGTCGCACCTCCGGGTCGAAGCGTAGGCCTCGCCAGTGTACGGAGCGAGGCCTCACGTCGCCGCGGCGCGCGAGTGCATGTAGTCGCGCCACCAGCTCAGGAAGCGCGAACGGTTTGACGAGGTAGTCGTCGCCGTGCTCGAGGCCGCGCACGCGGTCTTGCAGACTCTCGCGGGCCGTGAGGAACAGGATCGGCTGGCGGAACTCGGCGTCGCGCACGGCAGCGGCCCATGCGAAGCCGGCCTCGGGACCCTCGGGCAACATCACGTCGAGCGCGATCAAGTCGAATCGCCCGCTCCACAGCGCCTCCCACGCCGCCTTGGCCGAGTCTGCCTGGACTGGCTCGAACCCGACCGAGCGCAGCGCTTCGTCCAGCGATGCCGCCAGGGACGGGTCGTCTTCGACGATCAGTATGCGCACGGTCATCCCTTCGCCGCGGGAGCGTGGGGGGCGTGGTGCCGACGAACCTCGGAGGTCGTGCCCCGTCGGCTCGCGTCGCTTGGTGTGCCGAATGCGACGGTCTGGTCGCGCTGCAACAGCCCCAACTTCTCACGATGAAACCCTGAGATGAACCCAGGATGAACGACCAGGACGCGATATCTTGCGTTCGCGCTTCACGTTCGGTTCACGCCATGCGCCCATCATGCCATCAGCCGGGAGCGCCCGCCGGATTCGCTCGTCATCCCACCCGACGGCGCCCCCTCGGGGCGCCTCCCGGCGTCATCCCCGGCTCGAGGAGGCTCGCCATGCAAGCAACCGCGACGGCACCACGCGTGTCCCTGGCCCAGCGTCTGCGCTGGAACGACCTCATCGCCCCATGGCTGATTCGCTTGGCGTTCCTGGGCGTAGGCATCCTGATCGGTCTCTACATGCTCGCGCCGCGCCAGGTGCGCGCCAGCGATACGTACCTTCCATCGGCGTACGTGGCGCTCCCCAATGGCGTCGTGCAGATCGCCAACACCGAGGGTGTCGTGGCCAGCCTGCCGGTGAAGGTGGCCGACACGGTGGCGGCGCGCAACCTTGGTTTCGCCAACGTGGGTTCGAGCGCCATCGACAACCAGATGCTGCTGTATGCCCTCACGCGCGAGACGACGGCGCGCGTCACGTACTCCATGAACGACGTCCGCGCCCCGCTGCAGGTGGCCGTGATGGGCGCGACGGGCGAGGTCGTGGCGGTGCATGACGTTCCCTTCGGAACCGAACGGTTGGCCGTGCCGGAACTTCACCGCTGGTTGCTTGCTGCTCGCGCAGGTACGTTCGACGCGCTGGGAGTCGGCGTCGGCTCGACGCTGGATCCGGACAGCGTCCAGAAGGTGAACTACTGAGTCCTCCCCAACGATAGGGCACTTGCATGCGTCGAACCCGCAGGCCTCGGAGTCCCTGCGGGTTCGACGCTTCACGCCCGGCCCGCTGGACCTGCCGAGGCTCGGGTGTTGCCTTGAGGCACGTCAACGGCGTGTCGATGCGGCTACGTCCCGACCGTCGCTCGGGCGCGGCGCTTGGTCCCCGTCGACTTCGTGTCGTACCCTCACCCGGTGAACGACGCGAACCACCCCGTCGACATCCGGCCGTACGACCCCACCTGGCCCGAACGCTTCGAGCACGAGCGCGCGGCGATCGTCAGCGCCCTGGGTGACCTCGTCGACGGTGGCGCTCTTGACGGCATCGAGCACGTCGGTTCCACCGCCGTTCCTGAGCTTTCCGCCAAACCGTGCATCGATATCATGGCGCGCGTGCATCCCTACCCACCGTCGGCCGAGCACGTGGCGGCGCTGGAGCGGATCGGGTACACGCACCACGGCGAGAACGGCCTGCCGGGCCGTACGTACTTCACCAAGGGTCCGCACGACGTGCACCTGCATGTAGTCGGGTTCGACGCCGAGCATTGGCAGCGCCACCTGCTGTTCCGCGACTACCTGCGCGCCGAGGCCGGAGCGCGGGGCCGGTACCAGGCGCTCAAGGAGCGCTTGGCGCGGGAGTTCCGCGATCGACGCGACGCGTACCAGAACGGCAAGAGCGACCTGATCGAGGAACTGGACCGGGAGGCGCTGGCGTGGCACCTGCGCGTCACGGGCTTCGGCCCGGTACGCTTCGCTGCCGGCGAGCTGTCGGAGTTGACCGACACCGGCGTGCCATGGATGGTTGCCAGCGGTTGGGCGCTCGACCTGTTCCTGGGCGCGCCGACCCGGTACCACGAAGACCTCGACGTCGAAGTGGCGTTCGCCGACCAGCACGCGGTGCAGAGCGCGCTCGCAGGGCGCGGCTGGCGGCTCGACCAGGTAGTCGAGGGCGGTACCTACGCGCCGTGGCCGGAGGGCGAGAAGGTCTTGGGCGGTGTGCACCAGGTGCATGGGCGCAAGGGCGGGGCGTTCCTCGACGTCCTGTTCGCTCCGCACGACGGTGGCCGCTGGGTGTACCGGCGCGACGCGCGGGTCACGCTGCCGCTCTCACGCGCCATCCGCCGTGACGATGCGAGCGGCGTGCCGTACCTGGCTCCCGAGGCGGTGCTGCTGTTCAAGAGCCGCTCGAGCGCAGGCGGTCAGGAGCGGCCGGTGCCGCGCCCGAAGGACGACGACGACTTCGCGAAGGTTCTTCCGCGGCTGAACGATGGGCAGCGAGCGTGGTTGATCGAGGCGTTGCGTCTGGTGCATGGCGAGCATCCATGGATCGAACGGCTGGGCGTCACGGAGTAGCCGCGGTGTGGCCACGAACCGGCGAGGGCTCGTCCAGGGCCTCGGCCTGGTGTTCGTGTGGGGCTGGTCAGATGCCACGGTCACCGGGGCGCGCGCGTGGCAGGATGGAGCCCTCATGAACGGACCTCGAACTCCTCCACCCTCCTCCGCGAGCCTGGCGATCGCGCATCCGGTCGCGGTCGGCGTCACGCGGCCTCTTGGCCTCGCCGCGGTTGGCAGCCCGGTGACCGGACCCTCGCGCCGCCCCGTAGACGCGGCGCGTCTCGTGTTCTTGACGCTTCTCGCGACCCTCCTTGCGGTGGCGTTGACCGCGTGCGGCCGTGGCGAGTCCCCCATCGTCACCATCGACAAGATCGACCGCGCTTTCGACCGCGGGGACTTCGTCGAGGCTTCCTCTCACTTCGAGGGGCGCGGTCTGGCCGCGGTGGAAGATGCGCCCGAGCTGCAGCCGATGTTCGCCGCGATCCAACTCGACCCGAAGCGGTCCAGCGGGCGTGGGAACACCGCTCAGGTGACCGTCGACGTCACCGGCGTCGACCTGCGCGCGATCATGGCGAGCCTGCTGGGTGACGCGTTCGCCGCCGCCTTCATGGGCCGAGAGCCCGACATGGCGGCGTTGATCGCGGAGCAGCTGGAGAACGGCGCGCCGCAGGTGCGTTCGACGGTGGACGTGAACATGGTCCGAGAGGACGGGAAGTGGCTCGTGGCTCAGGAGAACGGGGCGTTCTTCGAGGCGATGTTCGGATTGCGGGACTTGGAGGACGCGCTGACGGGACGCTGAGGGGCGTCGACGAGACGCGGGCTGGATGCTTGCGGGCCACGGACCCGACGCGGTCGGGTGCCGCCGGGGGGCGACGCCCGCGACGGTTTCGTGACATCTCTGCGCTACCCTCGATGCGTGGCGTCGCGTCGCAAGGTGCTGGTCGTCGAGGACGACCGTGACATCGCGCTGCTGGTCGGCACCCATCTCGAGGACATCGGGTGTGACGTGTCGATGGCGGTACGCGGGGAGGACGCGCTGGAACTCCTCGAGGACGGCGCGTTCGACCTGGTGGTGCTCGACCTGATGCTGCCGGGGATCGATGGCTTCGAGGTCACGCGGCGCCTCCGCTCTGCCAGGGAGTACACGCTCGTGCTGATGTTGACCGCGAAGTCGAGCGAGCTCGATCGCGTGCTGGGGCTCGAGCTCGGGGCGGACGATTACCTCGCGAAGCCGTTCAGCCTGCGCGAGCTCCAGGCGCGCGTCAAGGCGCTGTTCCGGCGGAAAGAGGCGCTGGAAGACCGGTCGACCACGCTGCCGGAGACCTTGGGCGCCGGCGAGCTCACGATCGACGTGGAGCGGCGCTCGGTGCGGGTGGGGGGTGACGAAGTGAGCCTCACCGCGAAGGAGTTCGACCTGTTGGTGCAGTTCGCGCGGCACCCCGGCCGCGTGTACACGCGGGGGCAGTTGCTGGACCTCGTGTGGGGCTACGGGTACGACGGGTACGAGCACACCGTCAACACGCACATCAACCGTCTGCGGGCCAAGGTGGAGCGAGACCCGTCCAATCCCACCTTCATCGAGACGGTCTGGGGCGTGGGGTACCGCTTCACGACGGAGGGCACCTAGACGTGCTTCGCACGCTGCACGGCAAGCTCGCGTTGGCGCTGCTGGGGTTGCTGGTCGTGATCGGCGGCCTGTTCGTCTTCTCGACGATCCACACCAGCCGGCGCTACCAGCAGGAGGTGCGCCAGAAGGTCAACGCGGAACTCGCCGCGCGCTTGGTGCGCGAGAGCATGCTGATGGTCGACGCCTCGGTGGACGAACGCGAGCTGGCCGAGGTGGTGCACGGCCTGGCGATGATGAACCCCGGCGTCGAGCTGTACGTGCTTGGCCCGGACGGGATGGTCCTCAAGTCGTCGGTGCCGGAAGGCGAGGTGGGGCGCGATCGCGTCGACTTGGCGCCGATCGAGCGCTTCCTGCAAGGCGATGTGCGAACGCTCGTACTCGGCGACGATCCACGTGGCGACGCCGGGAGCGCGCAGCGTCGTGCCCGCCCGCCGAAGCCGTTCTCGGCGGCGCGCATCCCGGCCGAGGGCCCACTCCAAGGGTTCTTGTACGTGGTTCTGTCCGACCCGACACAGGACTCCGTGGCGCAGATGGTGCGCACCAGCTACGTCCTCAACTTGAGCCTGTGGACCGGCGCGATCGTCCTGGCGCTCGTGTTCGTGGCGGGCTACCTGGTGTTCCGGTTGCTGACCCGGCGCGTGAAGCGCTTGGCCGCCGTGATGACCGCGTTCCGTGACGACGGGTTCGCGCTGCCGTCCAGCCCGGCCGTCGGCTCGCCGGGGGCGTCGACGTCGTCCGGCGCAGCGTACGAGACCGGCGTAGCCGGCGCGCGGGACGCCGCCGGCGGACCGGGCATGACGGGAGCCTCTCATGCGCTCGGCCCGACGCGCCGCACGACGTCCGGGCACGGTGGCGTCGACGAGGTGACGGAACTCGAGCAGGCGTTCGGCGACATGGCGCAGCGCATCGCCGAGCAGGTCGGGGCGTTGGAGCAGTCGGCGGCGCTGCGCAGAGAGCTTCTCACCAACGTCTCGCACGACCTGCGGACGCCGCTGGCGGCGCTTCAGGGGTACCTCGAGACGCTCGAGATGAAGGAAGAGAGCCTCGGGCCCGAGCAGCGTAGCCGCTACTTGGGCGCCGCTCGCAAGCAGGCGGAGCGGCTGGGACGTCTCGTGTCGGAGTTGTTCGATCTCGCCATGCTGGAGTCGGGCGAGGCGGTCGTGAAGCCCGAGGCGTTCCCGATCACCGAGCTCGTGCAAGACGTTGCGCAGAAGTTCCAGCTCGAGGCAGAGCGCAAGGACGTCACCCTCGGCACCGAGTTCGCCACCGACTTACCGGCGGTGGTGGCAGACATCGGCATGATCGAACGCGTGCTGACGAACTTGCTCGAGAACGCGCTGCGCTACACGCCGCCGGGCGGCAGCGTGCGCCTGATCTTGCGCGCCGAGAGCGACGGCGTCGCGGTGGAGATCGCGGACACCGGTCGCGGCATCGCGCCTGCCGAGCTTCCGTACATCTTCGACCGTTTCTACCGAGCCGGTGGGCAGGAGCGGGGCGCCGTCACCTCGGTCGGACCCGTCGATCGCCGGCAACGCGGCTACGGGGGCGAGAGCGACGCGGATCGCGGAACCTCCACCGCCGACGGACCACGCAGCGCGGACGACGGCGTCGGGTTGGGTCTTGCCATCGCGAAGCGCGCGCTGGAACTGCACGGTCGCGACATCGAGGCCAGCAGCGTGCCGCAGGGCGGGACCACCTTCCGGTTCAG
>CAZOTV010000076.1:0-13381 GCA_964582795.1 uncultured bacterium | reverse complement strand
CCCTTGCCCGACCCGTGCCGCAGCACGTGGTCGACGATGGGGATGATGTACGTCAAGCTCTTCCCCGAACCCGTACCGGTCGTGACGACGTAGTTATCACCGCCCCGCGCGATATCGATGGCCTCCACCTGATGCTTGTACAGGTCCAGCGGCACACCATGCTCCGACTCGCTCTTGCCGTGACGGAACACGTCCGCGCACAGCGGATGGAGCTTGTCAGCCTTGACGAGCTCCGGCACGCTGGCGCCGGGAGCGAAAGCCGGGTTGAGCTGCACCAGCGGCTCGGGCCAGAGTTCTTGAGCGTCGAACGCCTGCTGCACGCGGGCTGCAACATCGTTCGTCGTGACGTGGATGAAGCTGCGCGCGTACTCGGAGTAGTCGCGAGTGAGTCGGTTGCGAAAGTTGAAGATGTCCATGGGTCCCCCGGCACGCAGTACATGTTGCGTGACCAGCCTAACCGGAACCTTTGCCTAGGGCCGAAGATGATGCCACAGAGCTGCATCAGCACCTGCCGCAGGGCGCAGCAACGTACGCAGGACGCGTGAGTGATTACACCCACGCCCGGCAACTGGTGCACTCCAACCATTCAGCCCCCTATCGTGGCCGGTAACTGCGCAAGTGCGCCGTATTAGAATGCCGGAAATCGCGGCCGAGTCACCGATGCGCCTTGGCGTTCGGCGACCGACGCTGGGGGTTGAGGCATGAGTCACCTCTCCGACTTCGACGAACTACGGCTCGCGATTTGGGACCGAAACCTGAAACGTACGGTGGATGACGCAATCGCCTCGTACCGTGCTGGTGCGCACTGCCCCGCCGTAGTTGCCGCGTGGACGACCATCGTATACGACTACGTCTACAAGCTGAGGCATCTTGACGAGCGAGGTGACGCGAATGCGTCAAAGCGTCTACGCAAATTTGACTCGGCACTTGAAGCAAGCCGCCATGGAAACCGAGCTCAAATGGTGGCATTCGAGCACAGTGTAATCGCGAGCTTGCGCGATGACTTCCAACTCGTCGACGAGCACGAGGCACTTGAACTTGAGCGTCTTCGCGAGGACCGACATAGGTGTGCCCATCCTTCGTTTGATGGAGACGGGGCCCCGCTAGCCGTCACCGCTGACTTAGCCCGAAATCATGTGTCTAACATGCTCAGGTTGTGTGCCTGTCGGCCCCCTAGCTACGGTGCACGTTCCCTTGAAGAAGTGATAGCCACCATCGAGGGAACTGCGTTCCCTATGGACATCGGCAAGGCCGCAGAGGCGCTTAGACTCGGACCGCTTGGAAGACCCCGCCCAGCACTTCTCCGCGCGGTTGTCGTGGTGCTCTTGAAGCGCCTCCTTCGGGAGGCGGACGACAACGTAATGCCAAAACTTGCCATCGGCATATCCGCGGTTGCCAGGCTCTTTCCCGCGAAGTGGGTCGACCTCGCCCCAAGTGAGCTTGAGCGGGTCTATCGGTCACGGACCGATGAAGCACTCCGCTTGGCAAAGGTGGCTGGCTGGGCAGAGGGGCTGTGGGACGTCGCCCGAGAACCGATTAGACACACTGTTGAGCAGGCTCTTCAGGGCTGCGAGGACTTCACAACGCTGCTAGCCGCGTCGTCCATTCCGGAGCTCCGACCACACTGCGCCAAGGCGATTGCCGGGCTGCAGCCACAGAAAGTCCCTCACGCGCAGTCAATGCCGAGGCTTGGGTCTGAGCAATTAGATGTCCTCGTCGACGCGTTTTGCCACTCCACAAGCTTCGTCATGGGCAACGCGATTCTTGATGCGGGTCTTCACCAAAATGCGGGGCGGATTAGTGCGGAACACGTCGAGCGCATCGCTGCGGCCGTGAGAGAGAATCCGAACGTCCAAGGCAACTTTCGGTTGCCTGCCTTTGTCCGACAGGTCGTGGCAAACGCACCGCAAACTGCAGAAGCGCTCAACAGGTGGAACGACGAGCTAGTTGACGAGGTCGCAAGTGGGCTCGAAGACCAGCATCCCAACCAATACCGACTACATGAGGCGATATCGCGGGTCATCTCAGCGGGGTGCGACGTCATGCGGCGCGTGACCTTTGACCCGGCCACGAAGCTTGCCTCCGTCGAGGAAGTACTACCGTTCTAGAGGCTTCCCGCTAGCACGTAGTGCAATGAGCCTCCCGAGCTGGCGCGCCACTAGATGCACAAGAAGTGAGCGTGGCCGCTTTCGCACTCACCCTCACTGTGCGAGGTCTCGGGCTCGATGGCTACTTAATTAGTGAGGTATCGTTTTTGAGGGGGCGGAACGCGTAGTGGTGCGCTCAGCGAATCTAGGGGAGAAAGGAGGATGCCATGGCCGCTACCAAGAAGGTGAACAAGTCGGCCAAGACGGGGAAGTTCGTTTCAGATAAGAAGGTCAAGAGCGACCCCGCCACTACCTACAAGCAGACGGTGCCGCGCAAGAAGAACAAGAAGAAGGGGTAGCGCTGCATACAACCGAATGCACTCGGCGCCCGCGTAGGCTCGCGGGCGTTCTTCTTTTGTTTGCAGGCTCGGACTTACACTCGAGGACCACACTTGCATTTCGCACCCGCGGGTGGGGGCTGGATGAGCCCGAATGACTGGTGACTAGTGAGCTAGTCCGTGCACAAGTACTACCGGACACGACGGCGGCCATTCCGAGCCTAGCTAACCCATGAGTTGTTGATGCTCCGGGAAACAGAGGCACGTCGTCACGGGCTGGCCGGGCCACTCGAAGGGTAGGGAGTCTGTCTGCGGCGCCGAAATGGTTGTGGACGGTCGGAGGCGGCGCGCGCTCGCAGAACCTTTGAGTGTCACCCTGGTACGCACGCGTGCGGGTCATGGTCGTGTACGCAATTGAGCGGTTGAAGAAGAGGCACGGGGCTCATGACCACGCAGTGTTCCTCGTCTCTCGGTCGCGTAGATTGACCACCGTACGCAACCCCGATGCGCAAGCTGTCCGCCCTGCCGACGGGCCGTTCTGCTCGCTCGCGCCCCAATAGGAGTCATCGTTGCTCGTTCGGTCACTGCCGTGGTCTCGCGATTGTGCGAGAAAGTGTGCGAACTAGGGGGAAGTGGGCGAACTCGCCGCACCTCCGCAGAAGTCGCGTAGCCGCACGATAGCGTCTCCGACGACGTTTACGGCACTCAGCGACACTGTGCCGAACTTCACATCCACTCCCGGAAACCGATTCGTAATCGGCAGGTCGTCGGTTCAAATCCGACCATTGGCTCCAAGGGAAACCCCGTCCAGGACGGGGTTTCTTATTGCTTCTCAGTGTGGGCAAAGGGCAAGTACTCCGAAGTTTCGTTGCGCGCTCAATCGGTACGCGAGATGGGCAGATACCTGGCTCCTCGACCGGTGCCTTCCAGTCGAATTGCCCCCTCGGCGCGCAGTTCCTTGAGCACGGCCCGGATGAGTTCGCGGCTCACGTTCGGCAGTTCCCGCTCGATTTCACTGATTCGGAACGGTGCACGGCGGCGTGAGACGGCGGTCCGTATCATCTCGGTCTTCGTGCCGCCTCCTCCTTCACGAACAGCCGTGACTCGCTCCTCGAGCTCTCCGTAGGCGGCGGTCAAGACGCCCAGGAAGTAACCGATCCAGGGCAGCGGATCGTGTTCACGTTCGTGCCAGCCAACGCTGCTCGCCTCCAACGATTCGTAGTACCCTTCGCGGCTCTCCTCGATGACCCGCTCCAGGCTCACGTACCGGACCACCTCGTAGCCGTGATGGTATAGGAGGAGCAGGGTGATGAGGCGTGCTGCGCGGCCGTTCCCGTCCGGGAACGGGTGGACGCACAGGAAATCCAGCACCGTGAGAGCGACGAGCAGTAGGGCTGGTACGGTCCCTTCGGAAACGGCCCGCGCGTAGCCGTCGACCAGCTCGCGCATGGCACCTGGTGTCTGCACCGGAGTCGTGGGAGAGAAGCGAACCCGAACGATGTTGCCGGATGCATCCTTCTCGACGATATCGTTCTGAGTGGCCTTGTAACGGCCTCCCGGGGAGGGCAGGTAACGGTAGAGCACCTGGTGGATCTGCTGGATGCTGGACTCACGGAACGGTATGTGCTCTGCGCTCTCGTGGATCATCCTCAGTGCATCCCGGTACCCTGCGATCTCTGCTTCGGAACGACCTTGCGGCGCGACGTCACGCAATACGACCCCTTCGATCCGTTCGCGAGGAGCGAGGGCGCCTTCCAGGCGCGTACTCGACTCGGTCGACTCGATCGTGGCAATCGTCTTCAACTGCTTCAGCAATTCTGGTACTTGCGTCTGGAACAGTTGCTGACGACCCCGAGCATGCTCGAGGTGAGCTACGCTCCTGAGTAGGCTCATGTCAACGGGAAGGTTCTGGAGGAAGCTGGAGTCGAACGACACGGGGCCTCCGCAATCGTGGGGGCAGAAACGAAGAAACGTAGTAGTTCTCGTTGAAGAGTATCACCTTTACACGTTTCGTTGCTCGTTTTCAGGAGGTCGATCGACACCAGCCCTTGCCGGGCCGTCGACCTCCGCCTGTTCCGGACAGCGTCCGCTCCAACCACGCCTGCGCCCGCCCCACGAAGGCGCGCGTCACCTCGGCGTCGGGCGCCCAGGCTACGAAGCCGTGTGGAGCGCCTGGCACCACGTCGAACTCCACGGCGACCCCGGCCGCCCGCAACCGTTCGGCGTACGTTTCGTTCTCCTCGAAGAAGAGCTCGATGTCGCCCGCGCCGATCCAGGCGGGCGGTAACCCATCAAGGTCATCGCGCCTAGCCGCGGCCGCGTAGCGCGGAAGTTCCCCTCCGGCCGAGGTTCCGAGAAGCGCCCGCCAACCCACCGCGTTGTTCCGGTTGTTCCATACGAAGTGCTCGACCGCGTCGAGCTCGCGTCGCATGGCGGTCCGGTCGTCGAGCATCGGGCAGTACAACCACTGTGCGGCCGCCCCCCGCCCCGACTCGTCATGGAGTCGTTGTGCGAGGGCGGCGGCGAGCCCGCCACCGGCGCTCTGGCCGCCCACGGCGACGTGCGTGGGGTCGATGCCGAGCGCGTCTGCGTTCCGCTGGATCCAGGTCCATGCCGCGTGCGCGTCGTCCAGCGGCGCAGGGAACGGGAACTCCGGCGCGAGCCGGTACTCTACCGAGACCACCAACATGCCGAGCGCGCGTGCCGTCTCGCTGCACAAGCGATCGTCTTGGGACGCCCGCCCGATCACCATCCCTCCACCATGCAGCCAAAGGAGTGCCGCGTCGGAACGGCGCGCGCTCGGCCGGTACGACCTCAGGGCAGGATGGACATCGTTCCACGGCTCGATCCGGACGCCATCGACCCGACGGTTGGGCGCGAGCGCGGCAAGACGACGCAGGGCCCAACGCCCGAGGGCGGTGCCGATCGGAAGCGGCGGAACGCGGCGCACGAGGCCCCGCAGCTCCGGATGCACGCGCGCGATCTCCACGCCCTCACCGCATCCGCGCCAGCGCCATCCCGTCGGGTTCGAGCCCGACGTCGAAGGTGCGCACGAGTCGTGCGGCGGCGACGTCGCTCACGTCGATCTCGTGCACGGCGCCGCTGCGCACGGTGGCAACGTAGAGGGTCCTGCCGTCCGGCGTGGGCAGCGTGCCGACCGGCGCCGCGCCGCCACCCTTGGTGTCGGGCAGCGCCACCTCCGCCACGACCTCGCGCGAAGCGACGTCGACCAGTTGCACCCGGTCGTCCCCGTAGCAGGTGACGGCCATGAGGCCGTGGCGCACGCGGGTGACGCGGATGGGAACACGGCAGGTGGCGATGGTGGCGCGACGTTCGAGCGTCACGGCATCGAACACGTGCACCTCGTGAGCGGCGTTGCTGCCCACCCACACCTCGACACCATCGGCCGTGACCGCGATCCCTTCGGCCTGCTCGGCAACCGCGGCGGAGCGCGCCTGCCCGGTGCCAAGGTCGAGGCGCGCGAACGACCCCGACACGATGTTGGCCGTGAACGCCGCACGCCCGTCGGGCGCCGCGACCACCATGTGCGGCAGCCGTTGCCCGACCGCGTGCGCCGTCACCACGGTGGGCCCGTCGGCGTCCACCTCGAGCACCACGTCCTGCGCCTCGGCCGTCACCAGCAGCCGGTCCGAGCCTGGGAGGAACGCCAGACCGTGAGGTCGCGTGTAGGGGCTCGTCGACAGGGTGCGCACGGTGCCGGAAGCCAGGTCGATGAACGCGAGTGCCGAGCCCGGCTCGGCCGCCGTGCCGTAGACGGACACGACGGCCGTCGCGCCATCGGGAGAGAGCACGACCTCGTGCGGTCCGGTGCCGACCGCGATGCGGCGCGTGACCTCGCCGCTCGCCAGCTCCAGGACCACCAGGTCGCCCGCGGTCTTGTCGACCACGAGCAGATGCGTGGGGTTCGGTGCTGCGGCGTCCGTGGGTTGCGCCCGGCCGTCGGTGACGATGCCCGCCACGGCCCCGAGCAGCAGTGAGAGGGGGAGACGGCTCATGGACATGCCCGATGGTAGCCGAAGGTGGGGACGATAGACTGCCGTGTGGCGAGCACTCCGACGACATCCCCCGCTTCACATGACCCCGGCGTGTCGCACGCGAACCAGTCACGGCCCGGCAACGGTCCGGCGGCGGGTCGACGCGGCCTGCGCGAACCCGTGAACGCCGTCACGCATCTCGTTGGGGCCGTGGTCGCCCTCTGCGTGACGGTGCTCTTGGTCGTGTTCGCCGATGGGGGAGCGTTGTCCACCTTCGCGTTCGCGCTGTTCGGCGGTTCCTCCGTCTTCCTGTTCACGTCGAGCACCCTGCTGCATGCGGTGCGTGCCGGCCCTGCCGGCGAGCGCCGTTTGCGCCGCCTGGACCACGCCGCCATCTTCGTGCTCATCGCCGGCACGTACACGCCCATCACCTTGGTGGCGATGCAGCCCGCGTACGCCACCTGGGGCTGGGTGCTATTCGCGGTGGCGTGGGGCGTGGCGTTGGCGGGGGTGGTGTTCAAGATGCTGTGGATCGGCGCTCCCCGCTGGCTCTCGACCGCGCTCTACCTTGCGATGGGTTGGCTCGTCGTGGTGGCCATCGTCCCCGTGGCGCGCTCCTTGGGCGCGGCCGGCATGACCTGGCTGGGCATCGGCGGCGCCTTCTACACCGTCGGCGCGATCATCTACGCCATGAAGCGCCCGAACCTCGCTCCTGGCGTGTTCGGCTTCCATGAGCTCTGGCACCTGTTCGTGCTGGCCGGGTGGGCCGCGCACGTGGTGGTGATGTTCCGGGTGGCGCTCGCCTAGGAACGCCCAGAAGCCCGCAGAACGCCCCGCGACTCGCAGAAGCCCGAGGAGGTCCTAGCGGGCCACCTCGAACCGCGTGGCACAAACCAGGCCGAGCCGGAACCGCTCGATCCGCCAACACCGCACCAACTGCTAGAACCGCTCGGTCACTGTCTTCATCTCTAGGAAGCCGCGCAGGTAGTCAGGACCACCAGCCTTGGCGTTCGAGCCGGACATGTCGAACCCCCCGAACGGCTGCACCCCGACCAACGCGCCGGTGATCTTGCGGTTGAAGTAGAGGTTGCCCGCGCGAAACTCGCGCCTGGCGCGCTCGAGGTTGGCGCGGTCGCGGCTGATGACGCCACCCGTGAGGCCGTACATGGT
This sequence comes from uncultured bacterium, assembly GCA_964582795.1. Taxonomy (GTDB): domain Bacteria; phylum Deinococcota; class Deinococci; order Deinococcales; family Trueperaceae; genus CAZACZ01. The sequence goes on along the minus strand of CAZOTV010000076.1, from coordinate 5,791 downwards.
TCCGTTCGCCAGTTCCAGCGCGTGGTCGAAGTTCCGCGCGCGCATGACCGACACCACCGGCCCGAAGATCTCCTCGCAGGCGATGGTGGCGCTGGGGGGCACGTCGGCGAAGATGGTGGGTTGGATGAACCAGCCGTCACCGAGCCCTTCGGCGGGTCCTCCGCCGGCCACCAGCCGCGCTTCCGCCTTGCCCGACTCGATGTAGCCGAGGATCTTGTCGAACTGCTTCTGGTTGATGACGGCGCAGACGTCGTGGTTCTCGTCGGCGGGACCGACCGACAGGCGCTCGGCGGCCTCCACGAACCGCCGCAGCACCTCGTCGTAGACCGCGTCCACCACGATCAACCGGCTCATGGCCGAGCACTTCTGGCCCTGGAAGCCGAAACCGCCCGCCACCGCGGCGGCGATGGCGACGTCCAGGTCGGCGCTCTCGTCGACGATCAGGGCGTCCTTGCCGCCCATCTCGAGGAAGACGCGCTTGAGCCAGCGCTGGCCGGGTTGGTGCTTGGCAGCGCGCTCGTGGATGCGGAGCCCGGTGGCGACCGAGCCGGTGAAGTTGATGAAGCGGGTGCGCGCGTGGTCCACCAGCGCGTCGCCAAGGTCCGCGTCCGCGCCCGTGAGGAGGTTGATGACGCCGGGCGGGAAGCCGGCCTCCTCGACGCATTCCATGAACTTCGCGGCGATGACGGTGGTGGAAGGCGATGGCTTGACGATGACGGTGTTGCCCACGACCACGGGCGCGACGGTGGTGCCGACCAGGATGGCCAAGAGGAAGTTCCACGGCGGGATGACCACGCCCACGCCCATCGGCTGGTAGAAGCTGGTGTTCTCCTCGCCGGGGTAGTCGTAGGTGGTGGCGGGCTGCGCGTACTTGAGCGACTCGCGCGCGTAGTACTCGCAGAAGTCGATCGCCTCGGCCACGTCGGCGATGGCCTCGAGGTAGTTCTTGCCGGCCTCGTAGATCTCCCACGCCGCGAGTTCCTCGCGCCGCCTGCGCATGACCGCCGCCAGCTTCACGAGCAGCCGCGCGCGATGCTCCATCGGCAGCCGTGACCAACTCTCGAAGGCCTCGTAGGCGGCATCGAACGCTTGCTCGACGTGCTGCGCCTTGCCCGCCGCGCTCAGGCCGACGACGCGCTGCGGCCGGCACGGATCCACCGACGTGATGTGATCGGCCGTGTCGACCTTGGCACTACCGATGAACAGCGGGTAGGTGCGGCCGAGCTCACCCTCGACGCGCTTCAGCACCTCCTGGTAGCGGGCAAGCGTGGCCGGGTCCTTGAAGTCGGCGTACGGTTCGTTCCGGTACGGTTCGAAGAGCATGCGAGTCGTCCTTTCCTGGTGCGCAGGCTTTCCGCGTCAGCCGAACATGCCGCGAACGACCAGCGCGAGGTTGGCGGGGCGCTCGGCCAGACGGCGGCTGAAGTAGCCGTACCAGTCCGCACCGAACGGTACGTACACACGCATGGCGTGGCCCTCGGCGGCCAGGCGGTCTTGCAGGGCAGGGCGCACGCCGAAGAGCATCTGGATCTCGTAGCGCGACGCGCCCAACCCGGCGCCGCGCGCGAACGCCAGCAGTTCGCGCAACAACCGATCGTCGTGTGTCGCCAAGTTCACCTTCATGCCGGCCTCGAACGCCTGGTAGACGAGGTCGCGGTACGCGGCGTCGACGTCCGACTTCACCTGAAGCGCGTCCTCGGGCGGTTCACGGTACGCCCCCTTCACCAGGCGGATCGGATGGGCGCCCTTCACGGCCACGACGCGCTGCAAGTCCTCCGGCGTGCGGTGCAAGTACGCCTGCAGCACCGTGGAGACGTTCGCGTAGCCGGCCCCGTGAAGCCGCTCGTAGAGCTCCAAGGTGGCGTCGACATGGGGCACGTTCTCCATGTCGAGGCAGAGATGTCCCGACACGGACCGGACCGTCTCGGCGATGCCGGAGGCGAGTTCGAACGCGAGACCAGGGTCGATAGCCAGCCCGAGCTGGGTCGGCTTCACGCTGAGGTACGGCTCGACCCCGGCCTCGGCTGCCGCTTGCACCGCGTGCCGGACCTTCTCGGCGATCTCGCGCGCGGCGTTCTCGCTCCGAACGAACTCGCCCAGCTGGTCGAGCACCACGCGCCTCCCGCTCGCTTCGATGCGCTGGAGGGCCGGTAGGGCGGCCTCGATCGACTCGCCGGCGACGAACCGGCCGACGCCCATGCGCCAGCCGAAGCGGGTCACGAAGGTCCGGACGAACCCCGCTTCCGCGGTGCGAAGGAGCACGTTGCGATAGAGCGTGGATGCGTCCATGCGTATGGTCATTCTACCTGTGCCACTCGGCCTTCCTGGCGACGGAACCGGCGGAGTAAACAAACAAACAGCCCGCCTCGGGCGCCGCTGCTAGCCTGACTCGTGAGGCGTTTCGCCATGCTCGCAGCCGGCCGATTCCGGCGACCCGCGAGATCCGCCAGGCGCCCCAGGGCCTTTATGCGAATCTCGAACCGTTCACCGCATCGCCGCTTGGGTCTCTTCGAGGCCCGGACGTGAAGCTCTACTTCATCCGCCACGGCGAGACCGACTGGAACCTCGTCGAGTCTCGCGGAGCTCGCGGTTGGGCCAAGGACTTCGCCCCACTCACCCCACTCGGCCGGCTGCAGATCGACACCATCGCGCGCGACTACCGTCTCCAGGAAGCCGACGCCATCCTCTGCAGCACCTTCACTCGCGCGCTGGAGTCCGCCGCGCTGCTGAGCCGCGCGATCAACAAGCCGCTTTTCGTCGAGTACGACCTTCACGAGTGGTTGCCGCAGAAGGACCCCCTGGCCGACTTCGACGAGAACACGCTGGAAGTGGCCAAGCGCACCTTCGGCGGGGTGGTGCCCACCGGGCAAGAGATGCCATGGGAGTCGCTCGACGAAGTGCGCGTCCGGGTGCTGAACGTGTTGAAACGATACCGGCGGTTCGAGACCCTGGTCGTGGTGACGCACGGCGTGGTGATCGGCAGCATCGTCGGCGTCCAGCGATTGGTCGAGCACGCCGAGATCGTGCCGTTCGAGCTCGACGCGGACGAACTGCCCACGATCGCGAGCGGCCCGGCCGTGCCCCACCGGCACTGAGCCACGCCACCGCGCGCTCGCTTCGCTGGGTGCGCCCTGACCCCCGACGGCGCCCACACGCCACCAACTAGCTGCCCATGACCCTTCCACGGCGCATACGCGGCGCCTTAGAACCTCGCACCATCGGTCTCGCGGTGGGTGTAGCATCCGTACCCATGAGTCTCGGTGCGCCCTTACCGACCGACCAGGTGCTCGAGGGCCGGTTGATCCGGTTGGCGCCCCTCGTGCGCGAGCACCTGCCGGACCTGACGCGCATCGCGTTCGAGAACCCGGCCGCGTTCCGCCTCACGTCCACGCCCACCGACGCCGAACAGGCCGAGCGGTACTTCGGCAAGGCGTTCACCGATCGCGCGGCCGGAACCGCGCATCCGGTCACGGCGTTGACGCCCGAAGGACGTGTGCTCGGAACTAGCCGCATCACCGACATCGACGCGCGCCACCTTCGATGCGAGCTCGGTTTCACCTGGTTCGACCCGGGCGTGTTCAACACCGGCGTCAACGTGGAATCGAAGCTGCTGCTGCTCGCCTTCGCGTTCGACACCCTCGGTCTTCACCGCGTGCAGATCGTCACCGATCCCCGCAACCTGCGCTCACAGCGCGCCATCCGGGCGCTGGGCGCCAGCTTCGAAGGAGTGCTTCGGCGGCACATGGTGGCCAAGGACGGCTACGTCCGCGACAGCATGGTCTTCGCCATCACCGACGTCGACTGGCCGCACCTCAAGCCACAGCTCGAGGCGCGCCTCGAGCGGCGCATCGCCGCGGCGGACGTTCAGCGGATGCCGTGAAGGATCTCTTCGAGCCCTTCGGGGTCGGTGATGAAGACCTCCTTCGGGCGCGTCTCGATGACGCCTTCACCCTCGAGCGCCTTCAACGCACGCGTCACCGTCTCGCGCGAGGTGCCCGCTAGGTTCGCCAGCTCCTGATGCGTCAAGCGCACCAGGGCCCGGTCTTCCTCCAGGTCGATCACTCCGCCGCGGTACAGGCGCAACAGCACGTACGCGACGCGACCCTGCGCGTCCTTGTAGGACAGGATCTGCGACTCGTCATCCATCCCGCGAAGACGAGCGGCGAGCGTCGCGGTGAGGTTGAGGCTGATGGCGGGGTAGTCCGAGATCAGCTTGCGGAAGTCGTCGTTGAACAGCAGGTACGCGTGCACTTCGCCGAGCGTCACGGCCGTGGCGCTGCGAGTGCTCTCGCCGAGCAGCGCCATCTCACCGAAGAACTCGGGAGGCTGCAGGATGGCGAGGGTCTTCTCGTGCCCACCGAGGTCCACCTTGGAGAGCTTCACCAGGCCTTGCGCCAGGATGTACAGCGCCTCGCCTTTGTCGCCCTCTTGGAACACGGTCGTGCTCGGTTCGTACACGCGCTTGCGCACCGCGGCTGCCGCGATGTCGAGCGCGCGCTCGGGCGCGTTCTCGAGCAGAGGTACGCGCCGCAACAACGCGCGCAGCTCGGTTTGGCCAGCGTCCGTGGTCACTTCGGGCCTCCGTGGTCCGATCACGCGCGTCTCACCGGAAGATGATCCGGCCACGCGCTTCGTCCTGCGCAACGAACGTCGTCCGTGCGCGGGCCGCCTACAGACGTCGACGCTCGAAGCGCATCGACCCGCCGGCAGCGAATCTGCCACGTATAGTACCCCCGTGACCGTCGTGCTCGCGTGTGAAGGCTTATATCGCAGCTACCACGGACCTGCCGGCGACCTCGAGGTGCTCGCCGGCGTCTCGCTGAAGCTGCACGCCGGTGAGGTGATGGCCGTCCTTGGGCCGAGCGGCTCGGGGAAGAGCACGCTGCTCCACCTGCTGGCCGGCCTCGATCGGCCGGACGCCGGCACGATCCACTGGAGCGACTTCCCGGTGCACGAACACGCCCCCTCGGCGTTGGCCGAGCGGCGCGCCCACACCATCGGTCTCGTCTTCCAGAACCATTACCTGCTGGGCGAACTCAGCTTGCTCGAGAACGTGATGCTGCCCGGTCGCATCGTCGGGGAACTCGACGAGGAGCGCGCGCGGTCGTTGTTGTCGCGCGTGGGGCTGGAGCGCCGGATGCACGCGACGCCCGGCCAGGCGTCCGGCGGCGAGCGCCAACGCGCGGCCGTCGCGCGGGCCTTGGCGCTCAGGCCTCCCATCGTGCTGGCCGACGAGCCCACCGGTTCGCTCGACCGCGCCCGCGCGCACGAGGTGTTCGACCTCCTGCTCGAACTGGCGCGCGAGGAGTCGAGCGCGGCGGTGGTCGTGACGCACGACGAGGAGCTGGTGAAGGGCCGGGTCCGGTCGATGCGCCTGGTCGAAGGGACGTTGGTCGAGGGCGAGACGACGGCCGCGCGTGCGGTGGGCAGCGCGTAAGCGGCGAAGCAATCGCCAGAACACATGCACACCGTCCTGGGCGCTCATCCGTGAAGGTTGGCAGCGCAACGCGTGCTACGATGGGCAACTGTACGCAGGCCACGCTTGTGAAGTTCGCCACGTTCGGCGCACTTATGGACACGCCGGCCTGCCACTCGCACTGGGAGGTGCCATGAAGAGAATCATCCTCGCGCTATCCGTACTCCTTACGTTCGGGCTCGTCAGCGCCCAGACGCTGGTCTACGGCATCAGCGGCTTCCCGTCCTCGCTCGACTCCGCCGACTCGCAGGACGGTAACTCGCTGGTCGTCAGCGGCCAGATCACCGAGCGCCTCGTCGACTTCGCGCCCGGCGC
>CAZOTV010000075.1:0-13469 GCA_964582795.1 uncultured bacterium | reverse complement strand
ACTGCCTCGTGATCGTCACAGTCTCGGCCTATAAGGGAGGCGTCGGGAAGACCACCACGGCACTCCATGTCGCCGGCGTGCTCGGCCTCGAGAAGCCGACCCTCCTGGTCGACCGGGACCGGATCCCGAGCGCGCTCCGCTGGTACCGGAAGAGCGACTCGTGGCCGTTCGAGGCCGTCTCCTCCAGCGACGCGGAGCCCAACGTCATACGCCGGTATCGCCTCGAGGGTCACGTCGTTTTCGACAATCCGGCAGGCCCCACCCGTGACGAGCTCGTGACGCTCGGACAGCACTCCGACCTGGTTCTCATGCCGACCACGCCGGACGCGCTCGCTATCGAAGCGCTGGTCGACACCGTCCGGGACCTCCGGCGAGAGGACGTCGACTTCCGGATCGTGCTGGTGATGGTCCCGCCGTGGCCGAGTAGGGAAGGCCCTCGAGCCCGCGCCGCGTTCCGGAAGGCGAACCTTCCCGTCCTCGAGGCCGAGGTCCCGCGCGCCGCCGCGTTCCATCACGCCGCGCTGCAGGGGAAGCTAGTCCGGGACGTACGAGACCGCCGCGCCGCCGAGCTCTGGAAGGCGTACGAAGCCGTAACGCACGAGATGATGCAAGGGAGAACCGCATGAGCGACAACCTCGACGCGATCCTCTCCGGCCTCGACGACGCCGTCGAGAAGCCGAAGGCGAAGTCCTCGACCGCGCCGCGCAAACCGCGCAAGCGGACCGCCCCGTCGACGGCTCCGAAGCCGGCCCCGGCGAAGGTGTCCGGCACGAGCGAGCAGCGCGGGAAGCGTAAGGACCCGGAGAAGACGCAGATCAACGCGAACATCAGCGCGGACCTGAAGGCGAGCCTCTTCTACTACCTGAAGGCCGAGGGGACGACGCTTCAGGACGTGGTCGAAGAGCTCCTCTCCGACTGGGTAGAGCGGCAAGGCGGTATCATCGCCCCGCCGAAGAAGAAGCGATAGGGGGAAGCATGTCGAAGCGTGTTCTTGGGGTCATTCTCATCGTCCTTGCCGTCATCTCCACGGGCCTCGCGTTTTCACGCGCCGACGGCTACTCCTCTCAAATGTCCCTCGCTCTAAACCTGAAGTACTCCTGGGCCTTCCGGGAGCGCGTTAGGTGCCCCATTCCGGGCCTTACGATGCCGGACCGCATACCGCTGGTGTGCCCGCAGAACAGCGAGAGCTTCGCAAAGCTCAGGAGCCCCTTCGTCGTTACGCGCCCGGGCGTCCGGCTCGGCTATTTCGTGATGGGAAGCTCCGTCGTCGCCCTGGCCGGGATCGGCCTGCTCGTGTTCGGCAAGCCGAGCAAGTGAACCCGCGCGCCAGAACGCGAGAATCATCACGTACTGGTGTTCTAGAACATCAGAGACCTTGCAATCCGTCTCCCTGAAGACCTATACTGCGAAAAGCCGAGGCTGGTGTGGTCCTCGGCTATCTCACAAGAAGCCGTCGCGCTCGGCCTGGACAGCAGAAGCGCGACGGCGAGGAACGGAGTCCTCATGCACCAGGATACCAGCCCCATCAGCCCCGCCCCGACCCCGGAACGGCTCCCCGGCGAGCCCGTAATCATGCGAGCCACGTTGCCCACGCGAAGCGCCACGCAATACGCTCACGATAAAGGGGGAGCCACATGGCGGAAGCCGTAAGGATGCTCGGATCAGGTCTGCTGATTGCAGCGCTAGTCGCTGCCGTCGTCGGATACGTTCTGCCGCTCATGTCGGGAATCTGGCGCGGGGTGCATGAGGTTGACTTCTTCGCCGCGAGCGCCTGGTTGAAGTACTTCGCGGTCTTCGGAGGAGCTCTTGGACTCCTCCTCTACGGACTGAGTGGAGTGGGCTAGTGAACGCGCTCACGAAGTTCACCGGCACGTCTGAAGCCCGCGCCCTCGCCGTCGCCGGGATCCCCGAGACCGAGCTCCGACGCGAGACCATGCGCGCCGCGAACGAACGCGACGCCGACGCCCTCTGGAGCGTCTTCGAGGCGTACCTCGTCACGAAAAGCCGGAAGAAGGCCAACATCAGCCCCGCCACGCTGGAGGCGTACCGGATCGGCCTGGACCGCCTCCTGAAGCACTGGCAAGGCGAGAACCTCCTCCGGCCCTCCAGGAACGCCGGCGACGCGTACGTCGTCGAGCTGCAAGCCGGGAAGCACGGGGACCGACCCCTCGACGCCGGCACGATCCAAGCGCGCCTCGCCTCCGCCCGCGCCTTCTACCGCGCGCTCCGCTGGACGGGAGCGACCGACGCCGCTCCATTCGCGGACGTCACCGCCCCACCGAACCCAACGGCTCCCGAGGACCGCCGCACGGCGTACAGCGAGGACGACGTCGAGCAGCTCCTCCGCTTCTCCGGCGAGCTCGAAGCCGTGATCGTCCTCTTGGGAGCCGACGCCGGCCTCCGCGCCGCCGAGATGCTCGCCCTCCGCTGGAGCGACGTCAACATGACCGCCGGAAGCATCACGGTCCGCTCCGGGAAGGGACGCAAGCGCCGCACGGTACACCTCACGCCGGACGCGCTTCAGGCCCTCCAGGAGTGGAAGCCGCTCGCTCCCGCCGACCGCGTCTTCCCGTTCGACACGACCGCCGCCGCGCGGTACCGCCTCCGGCAAGTCTGCCGGCACGCCGGCGTCGCGTACCTCGGTCTGCACTCCCTCCGGCACTCGTGCGGGACGTGGCTGTACCAGCAGACCGGGGACCTCAACGTCCCCCGGAAGCACCTCGGCCACGCGGACATCTCGACGACGACGGTCTATGCTCGCATGGACGACCGGACCCTCAAGGCCGCGCTGCAGCGCCGGAAGAGACTCCTCCAGGCATGACCGCGAAAAGGCAAACAGCGAAGAAGAAGTCCAAGACCTCCCCCGACGGGAAGCCGGGGGAGGTCCGCGACTTCGACCCGCGACGCATCGGAGACACCGTCGTCCAATACGTTGAAGTCACCATGAAGCACCCCAACGGCACGACGGAGACCGTGATGGTCCCGCGCTTTCCTGACGACCCTACCGACGCCGCGAAGCACCGCGCAGTGGAGTACGCCCGCGCCCGTCGACGTGTTCAACAGGCATGGCGGGACGACCTCTCGCCCGAACAGATCGTCGCGCGTCTCGACGTACTAGTGAAGACGAGCGCGCTTCAGGTGGTCCAGAATCTCATCGGCATTGCGCGCGACCGCTTCGGCCCGGAAGCCCTCGTCAGCGTCCTCGGCGTGACCGACGAAGGCGAGGTCGAAGCGGCCATCGACCACGCAATCGACCGCGCAATCGACACGCAAGCCGCCTTCATCTCCTCACGGCTCGAGCAGGGAGACGCTGAGAAGATCGTCCAGGAGCTCGAGCGGGAAACCGTCGCCGGCGTGCTGCTCGATTTCGAGCGCGAACAGGGAGACGAGCTCGCCGACCTCGACGAAGCAGAGTATGACCGCCGCTTCTCCAAAGCCTTCGACGCCTACTACGGCGACCACGGCAGAGAAGTATTCCACCTCGCCGCGCAGGACATCGCACGGGCCCGCCTGGAAGCACTCAAAGCCGGCGAAGCGACCCTCGACCAGATCATCGAGCTCCTCAATCCGACGCCCGACACGGTCCTCAACCTCGGCACGCACCCGATAGGCCGGGAGATGCAGCGCGGCCTGATTCGTCCCACGCTCGACCCTACCGACCAAATCGTCCGCATCAAGGAAGGCGGAAAGAACGTCGAGCTAAAGGTCCGGACCGGAGTCTCGCTCGAGGCTCTGGCCGGGAAGCGCGCCTCGTTCGAGCGGCAGGAAGACGTCCTCGAGAACATCCAGCGGAGCCTCCTGGAGGTGAAGAAGCACGGTGCGGCGCTCCTGAAACTACACCTCGACCTCACCAGCCGCGCCTACGAAGTCGGAGGCGAGCTCCCCATCTTCGACTACAACTTCGCCGACGCGCTCGACCGCCTCGGATACTCCAGGCATGAGAAGCGGCGCGGGTACGACGCCGGCACGATGCAAGGGCTCCGGGAGCGGATCATCACACTCCAAAGTCACCAGGTTGCCGCGTGGCACACGAAACGCGGCGCAAAAGAGACCCTCACGAAGACGCCCTATTGGATCGTCGAGGCGTACCACTACTCGAAGCAGGAGATGCTCGACTTCGCCGAGGTCGACCTCGTTCCGAACCTCCTCCGGCAACAAAACGCGACGGCTTACACCGGCGTCATCGTCCGCCCTGGCCTCTGGTGGGCGACAACGCAAATGAACCAGTACCGGATCGAGGTCCCCCGCGCCCTGCTGCAACTGCCGACTGACGGCAACGGTAACGAGCGCGAGCGCATGGCGCTTCTTATCGCAACCTTCCTAGCCGTGCATGTTCGCCGCAATCAACGCAAGAACGCCGGGAAGAGCATCCCGATCCGCGCCGGCGTTCTACTCGAAGAGTCAGGAATCACGACGCGGAGCGCCTTCCTCGAGCAACACGGAACCGTCGCCGGGCGACAACGCGAGTACCTCGAGGACCTCGAACAGGGAGTCGGAGCTCTTCAGATCCTCCGAGACCTCCGCGCCTTCAACGTCACGATCCGGGACGAGGCCGACTTCTACGCGACGGGACGAGGCTGGAGAGAGCGCTTCTGGGACGCGATGCTCGAGGTAGAAGTCCCCGACCTCGGGATCGCCGCACTCCAGAAGGCGTGACCTGCTACGGGCCACTGTGAGTTTGCTACGGGCCACTGTGACTAAAACCCGGGTTTGCTACGGGCCACTGTGTAGTTTGCACCCCCGGAGCGCCGTCCAGCACGACATCCGCTCCCCTTAAGTAGTCTTAAGGACTACTAAGAGGGCCCGCCGCGCCTGGAGCGCGCCGCGCCCCTCCGTATGCTGCCTCCAGGCGCAACACGCGCCCGAGAGGAGCAGCATGGGGAACGCCCAGAACACCACTACAGCGAAACGATCCGGCGCGCGTCGTAGTGCCGAGGTCATCATCGCCGCAATCGTGTTGTCATCCCTGGCCTTCTCTGCGAATGGGCAGGGAGCCGTCCTGAACGACTTCCAGAGCAAGCTTCTTGAACTCGAACGCGAAACGAAGGAGTTTCATTCGATCGTTGGGGATTTCCTTGTTATTCAGGGCAAGCGGGCAGTTGGCGGACTCCGTTACGCGGAGTTAGATGAGATCAAGGACACCGCAGTGACGCTTCTTCCTCTAGCCCGTGAGTTGCAGTCCGAGGCGGTCTACCTCGTCGGTGGATTGCTCTACACCGAGCCCGGCGTGGAGCTCGATACCGAAACGCTCTACCGGCTTTCAGCTAACGAGTTAGGGCGCTACTTCGGTAGCTGGCAGCTCTTCCTTCGCAAGGTTGTCAACTCTGGGGAAGTCACGTCGCCCTTTGAATTCTGGACCCCGCCCGATGATGAGGCATATACGCGGGCGCGAGTCTATCGTCTGCTAGCGAACATTCAGTACCGACTCGACCAGCTCGAGGTGGAGTGAGCGGATGCACGGGCGCACATGACCGATTCGTTGCGTCTCACGCCGGCAGAGCGAGAGGAAACGTATCGCGCCGTCCGGGCGCTGGACCTCCGCGCGTTCCTGGAGTCGCAAGGGTACCCGCTCCGGCGGGACGGCTTCTTCGTCGAGAACCCGCTCCGGTCCGAGAAGACCAGCAGCATCCACGTCCGGACGGAGACCCCGTCCCGTTGGCATGACTTCGGATCCGGCGACGGCGGGGACCTGATCGACTTCCTCGAGGCCGCCGAGAACCTCGACAAGGAATCCGCCACGATCCGCGCCGCCGAGCTGCTCGGGACCCGGAACGGCTCCAGCGCTCGAGCTCGGCCTCGCCCGTCGACACCCCCGGGGGACGCTTCCCTGAAACCCAATACAGCGAAAGCGGAGCCGGTCGAGACCTTCGACGACGTGGTCGACCAGGCGCACGAGGCGCTCTTCCTCGGCGACTCCCCCGACGCCGCTCGAGCGTGGGAGTACCTGAAGCAGCGAGGCATCTCCCCCGCCACCGCGAAGGCCGCGCGCCTCGGCGTCGTCGACGACAGCGTCTCCCTCCCGGAGAGCATGACGCGCGGAGTCTTCTCCGGCCGGATCCTCTTCCCGTACCTCGACCGCGCCGGTCAAGCGGTCTTCCTCAACGCGCGGAGCGCCGCCGACGTCGACGATGACTACCGCTTCCGGAAGCCGAGGGACGCGCGGCAAATCGTCCCGTACAACGCGCCCTCTCTCGCCCGCGCCGCCGGTTATGTGATCGTGGTCGAAGGCGAGCTCGACGCCCTCTCCCTCCTGGAGGCCCTCGGTCCCGACGCGCCCGTGATCGGCACGGGAGGCGGAGGCTGGAGGGACGCCTTCCTCGCAAACCTCCCCGGCGACCTCGAGCACGCCTTCCTGCTCTTCGACGCCGACGACGCCGGCGAGCGCTTCGCGGAAGCTGCTACGCCGGCGCTGGAGGCCCGAGGAATCACCGCGAAGGCCCTAGTCCTCCCGGACGCCTGCAAGGACGCCAACGATGCCCTACGCGCCGCTGGGGCGGACGGTCTCCGCCACCACGTCGAGCGGCAGATCGACGCCGCGCGCAGCATCAGCGACGCCTCGTACCTCCTCACGACGTACCTGGAGGAGCTCGACCGCCGGCACGCTCGCCCGCACGCCGCGTACACCACCACCCTCGACCAGGTCGACCGTCTGCTCGACGGCGGATACCACGAGGGACTGCACGTCGTCGGAGGCATCACGGGAGGCGGGAAGACCAGCTACGCCCTCCGCGTCTCCCTGGAGAACGCACTCGCCGGTCGACACGTCATCTACGCGAGCTATGAGCAGTCGAAGCTGGAGCTCTGGTCCCGTCTTGCCTCCGCCGTGACGACCCTCCCCTACTCCGCCCTGAAGCGCGGGACGTACCACGAGCGCGACGGCTCGACCGCCCCCGCCGGGACGCTCATCCAGCAGCACGAAGCCTGGAGCACGCTCCTCAAGGCGTCCGAGCGCCTCGTGATCCTCGAGGCCGGCGACGCCCTCTCACGACGCGATAGCGAGCACACCGTCGAGGCCCTCCAGCGTCTCGCGCGCCGCCTGAAGGCCGACACGGGAGTCCCGCCCCTGATCGTCGTCGACTACCTCCAGCGAGTACCAGCGAAGGACCTCACCGGACGCGACATCCGGGAGCGCGTCGCGTACGTCGCCGGCCTCCTCCAGGTCGGCCTAGCTCGGGAGGTCGGCTCGCCCGTCCTGGCGCTCTCCAGTCTCAACCGCGCCTCGTACCAGCAGGGAGGCAAGCTCTCCCCCGAGCAGCGCCTCTCCAGCCTCAAGGAATCCGGCGAGCTCGAGTACAGCGCCTATACCGTCACGCTCCTCTACGGCGTCCCGGAAGGCCAAGAGGCCGAAGGTTTCACCCCCGGAGCGCTCGACAAGTGGAAGCCGATGGTCCTGGGCCTCGTCAAGAACCGCGAAGGCGCAATCGGCGACACTCCCGTCCGCTGGACACCAGTCGGGGATCAATGGACCGACGTCCCCGCGAAAACGAGGTGGTAATGACCGACGCGATAGCCGAACTGCACCTCCGGTACGAGCTCGGGGACTTCTCTCCCCGCGTGCGAGCGCGGCTCGCCACCATCTTCCGAAATGATCCGCCGGACGCCCTTGAGCTCCTGGCGAGGGCCGCCGCGTTCCTTGGCATCACGGGAGCGGCAGAAGCGACGCCTGCTCGTACCGAAACATCCTCATGTTCTAGAACCCTGGGTAGCGAGAACACTGCTATAGTGAAAAGAGAGGAGTAGAGAACATGAGAACCCTAACGCGGCAGGCCCCCGGTACCAGGCCGGCAACGGAACGACAGCGAAACGGCAGTGCTCAAGTGCCCGAAATGCTGGCAGGCCGTCGCCACGGTCCCAGCCGCGGAAGCGTAGTGCTTACCGTGCGGTGCTCGCATGCTCTCCGTGAAGGGCAAGCGATGAGCGCCTACGGCCGGCAACTCGACCGAGCCGCCGTCAAGGACCGCTGGTACGACGCCATGCCCTACGGCGACGGAGCACCGTGACTAGCTGTGCTTGGCATGAGTCGAGGGAGACGATGACCAACAGAGGCGTTGACGTATGTTGACATCACAGCGCATGGACTACCGATCCCGACTTCGAACGTTCTACACGGTAAGCAGCGAGGCCGAACTGGCCGCCGTCGCCAAAGCGCTTGCCGGCCCGACCGTATCGCTGCTCGAGTCCGAGAGTTTGCTCGACGAGGGGGCTGGTAAGCCTGCCCCGGCCCTCCTGACAGCGCTTGAAGACCTAATCATCGATGGCGCTGATCCACTAGGAGACACGTTTACCGAGCTCCGCTCAGCAGCAGACAGGCGCCGTGTTGGAGCCACCTACACCCCCAGGCCGATCATCGAGAGCATGGTGGCGTGGGCAGTCGGAGAGGGTATCCCGGCTCGAATAGTTGACCCAGGCGCGGGCTCGGGCCGATTCATACTTGCGGCGGCACGCCGATTCCCAGACGCTCAACTTGTGGCCGTAGACACCGACCCACTGGCCACGTTGATGATGCGAGCCAACGCCCGCGTCGCCGGTATCGACGAGCGCCTAAAGATCGAACTCGAGGACTACCGGAAGGTCCTCCTCCCCGAGATCAATGGGAGAACGCTATTCATCGGCAACCCGCCCTACGTTCGGCACCACGACATCCCCGCAGAGTGGAAGAACTGGTTCGGAACAGTCGCGGCCGAGCACGGCGTCACGGCCAGCAAACTCGCCGGCCTGCACATTCACTTTTTTCTCCGCACCCTGCAGCTTGCAGCACCAGGCGATTTCGGCTGCTTCATCACCTCAGCCGAGTGGCTCGACGTCAACTATGGCGCCAGCCTTCGCCACCTGCTAGCCGAGGATCTAGGCGGTGTCAGCCTGCACGTTCTCACCCCCACCACCCTGCCATTTGAAGGAACAAACACCACCGGCGCGATAACCAGCTTTCGCATCAGGAATCGACCAACCGAGCTAACCGTCCTCAAGGCGGACTCGCTCGAGGCGTTGGGAGACCTACGCGGCGGCCGCGGCGTCCCCTGGCCTGAGGCACAGCACAGCGCTCGCTGGTCAGAACTGCTACAACCAGTCCGCAGGCGCCCAACTGGGTATATGGAGCTAGGAGAGCTCTTCCGCGTCCACCGTGGGCAGGTCACCGGTTCGAACCGTGTGTGGATCCTGGGCGCCTATCAGGGTCGGCTGCCGACCACATACCTCTACCCCACCGTCACTAAGGCACGCGAGCTCATAGCCGCCGCTCCAGCGCTTACTAAGGTCGATCATCTGCGCCTCGTGCTCGATCTGCCGACAGACCTCGACGAACTCGACACCGACGAACTAGAGCAGGTAGAACGTTTCCTCGAATGGGCAGTTGCGGAGCGAGCCGACAAGGGTTACATCGCGCGCCACAGACGCGCGTGGTGGTCGGTGGGCCTCCGTGAACCCGCCCCAATCCTTGCCACCTACATGGCACGTCGAGCTCCTGCCTTCGTACTGAATCGCAGCCGAGCTCGGCACATAAACATCGCGCACGGTCTATACCCCCGCCAACCCTTAACGGACGCCGAACTCGAATCGGTCGTAACATGGCTGAGTCACCACGCGACCGTGGAGCAAGGCCGGACCTACGCAGGCGGGCTAACCAAGTTCGAACCTAAAGAACTCGAGCGCCTGCCGCTTCCTCCACTCCGGGAGTTGAATGAGCGAGCCGCGACACTGGACTCTAGAGGAGCTAGAGGGCGACGCCGCAGAGGCAACGAACTCGTTTCGTGAACGCCGCCTGCTCGAGCCCCTAGAGCTCTACAGTCAAGCCTTCGAACACTTCGCACCGCTCTTCCGTGAGCTGATCACCGAGATACCCGAGCTGGCAAAAGAGGCAGATGCAAGCAGGATTCCCCAGATTGTCGCGGGCAATGACACCCGAACCGCGTTTCGCTATCTCACAGCACCACCAATCAGCGAGTCGGATCTCGTCATCCTGGCTGAGACAAACCTCTCCAGTAAGGCCCTTCGCAGAGACCCGGAGAACGCCAAGCGTGTGCGTGACATCGTGCTTCGGATTCTTGATCCCCATCGGTTCCCTTGGATTGCAGAGGCGAGGAAACCCTCGGAGCACGAGCTCAAGGAAGCGATCACCGCTTCAGCGGCCTTGGTGGCCGCAAAGAAGGTCGAGACCGCGCGACGAAACGACGCCAAGAAGGACCAGGAAGATCTGGTTAAGAGCGCACTAGCCGCCCTCGGCTTCAAGGAAGTGCCGCCCCGCGACATCCCGCTTCCCCACGAGGCCCCAACACCGGGGGAGTTCTGTGGCGAAAGCAAATTCGGATCCACCAGGGGCGACATAATCGTCCGCCTCCACGACCAACGCATCATGCCCATCGAATGCAAGGTCAGCAACAGCGCCGTCAACTCCTACAAACGCGTCAACCACGAAGCAGCCAACAAGGCGCGCCAGTGGTTAGCTGACTTTGGGAAGGCCACGACCGTGCCAGCCGCTGTCCTAAGCGGCGTCTTCAACCCGGCCAACCTGCTCACTGCCCAGGCGGCCGGCCTGGCGCTCATCTGGGCCCACCGCATAGAGGACCTCACGGACTTCATCGTGAGTGCCAAGTAGAACCAAGCGCTGCAGCACTTCAAGGGAGCTGCTCACATGCTCCCGCCGCGCCTCGAGCTCGCCAAGCTCGTGACCCCGACACCGAACCGGCACCGCTGACCGGCACCGGAACGGCAACGAAACGGTAGTGCTCATATGTCCGAAATGCCGGCGGGCCGTTGGCACGCTTCCCGCCGCAGAAGCCTGGTGCTTGCCGTGTGGCACTCGTATGCGTCCCGTGAAGGGCAAGGCCCGTCCGTGAGCGGCGAGCCCTTCGACCTCGCGTCACGAAACGTCATAGCGAGCCACGAGTCGGAGGTCCGCACATTGCAACACGGCCCTTACACTGTCCAGCACGGCAATACCCCCGCAACATGGGATCCAGAGAGGGGCACTTTCTAATGATTTCGACAAAAAGACAAAGGCATGGGCGGCGCGGGTAGCGGTCGGCATATCCAGGGCTTCTCGCGCGCCACGGTTGAGAGCTACCTAGCGCTCGACGTGCGGCGCCTTCACCGCGACGGACGCCTACGGCCGCGGCAGTCAGCTACTTCCTCTTGGCGATGGGTCGGATCGGGTAAGCCCGCGGGTTCGATTGCGCACCATGCCATCGGGCATGGTGGCCGTGCCAAGGCGCTGGTGCTTGTGTATGAGGTCACGCGTAGAGGGAACAGTGAGAGCGTGAAACAAGGCGTGTGGCTCGACTGGACACCCTGCAACTACGGCGGCAGCCGCCCGTGGTTCCTCTGCCCCCGCTGTAACCGCCGCGTAGCCGTCTTGTATGGCGGTGCGAGGTTCTACTGTCGGCACTGCCACGGTCTCGCTTACACCAGCACGCGCGAGAGCAGCTCGGATCGCGGCATACGGAAGGCGCGCAAGATTCACGAACGCTTGGGTGGCACGGGAGACCTTCGTTTCTTCCCGCCCAAGCCGAAGGGCATGCATTGGCGTACGTATTGGCAATTGCGAGATGAGGCGCACGCGGCCTATACGGGGGCCCTTCGCGGACTGTTAGAGCGCCTTGGCCCCGTCGTCGAGCGACTCGAGCGAGGCACTCGGCGTTAGGCGTGCCTCTGAGACGGCCTAGGCGTGAATCTCGGGCAGGGCTCGTAGGAACGAAGAAAGGTGCTCTCTGGTAATCGTTCGGATTTCCTCGTCGGTTAGGGACGGGCTGAGCGACTGTTGGCTGAGTGTGACCGGTAACCGCAACGAGCTGAGCTTCAGGCCCATTTCGGTAACGAATGTCCCCGCGGCAATCATCGCATCCTGCACAACGGAGTAGGCAAGACACCACCGCTGGGATGCTACGCCAGCCTTTACGGACAGCATCACGCCGGCGTTCGCATTCGGGTGTTCACGAACCTCTACCTTGGCGTCTCTGCCTTGATCGAGGAGCGCTAGAGCGGCTCCCTCCAATTCTGTCCTGATGACCGCGAACGCGACAGGAGTCCTGGAGTGGCGCTCCAGGAGCATCGCTTCGGCTTGACCGGCTGCTTCTGCTGCCTTGGCCGCCTTCTGTTCACGCTCGGCCTGCTGCTGCGAGAGGAGTTCCGCTGCGAACTTCTTAGCATCGTCTGCCATAGCGGCATTATCCTCCTGAACATTGGTGCCAGCAACAACATTACTGGCGGTACTGTGCATCGGCTACAGGCACAGCATCGATGGAGCCGAGGATGCGCCGTCCGGTGCGGCATCAACCACGACGAGGCGGTGGTGTTCCCCGGCGCTTGTGATGAGCGCGGGGCCCCGTCGCCGGGAAGTCGGGATCGACGGGGGATGGCTCCCCGCTCGAGGTCCCGAAGGTACCGCGCGCATCACGGAGCGCCGGAGCGTACCCCGGCCTTCGCCTAGTCCCCCTAGGTTTTTAGGACCCTAAAGTCGCCAGCGCCGGCTCGCTGGGCCCTGACCCGTCACTACGCCGGTTAGGGATTCGGCTGAGGTGGAGGAGTGCCCTCAAACACCAACGTGACCTCGCGCTCGCTGCCTTCGACCTCCAGGGCAAGGACGAGTCTGATTGTCACTCGAGACGAGAGCGGCCAGGAGAACATGGGTTCGATGAAGAGGCCCGAGTAGCTGCTGAACCCCAGTAGCGATCGAGCCAAGAGAACCTCAGACGCCTTGGCAGTCTCCGGAATCACGATTGTCGGCTGAGGGTCGTTGCGCGTAGTCCAACTGACAGTGCCTGTCACGACATTAGAGCTGGAGCCGTCTGGAAGGACGATGGCTGAACGATCAGGTATGAGCCGCATGGTCGCAGCGGTGTTGTTCACCAGGTCGATGTCGAGCCTATCCCTACGCAACGTGACGTCAAGATCAAACGGCTCGGAACGATACGTGAAGGCACCACCGGCACTTGGTACGGCTTGACCATCAATCGTCAGAGAGAAGACACGAGTGCCTTCTGCCGGATCAAAGCGCGTAACTGCCGGCGCACAGGCCGCGAGTACCACGATGAAGGCAAGTGGAAGCGCAAACCGCATGATGGTTTCCTCCTCATCAATTTGACCTATGGTAGCCAAGCCGCTTGACTTAGGGCGTGAGCGATTAGTCCTGTTTTCGTTTCGCCACGGGTACCAAGGATTGAAAAGCATGAGGGCATAGCCTTGCCTAGCGCACGAAGGCAACCCCGGCCGGCAGCCCCAGCCGGCCATGACGACCGGCTACCGTGGCCAGCCGCGCCGCCCGAGACCGAAGTCCGCTCCGATCCAGGCCCTCAACAGAATCAACGCGGAAACCGACCGCCTGAGAAGCCCAGGAAGGCCCCTCGGCGAGGACCTGAAGGGTAATAGCACCAGGGACCTACCTCCCAGGTGTTCTAGAACCCCCTCCCCCTAGCGTGCTATGACTGCCTCGTGATCGTCACAGTCTCGGCCTATAAGGGAGGCGTCGGGAAGACCAC
>CAZOTV010000074.1:3012-13991 GCA_964582795.1 uncultured bacterium | reverse complement strand
GCGATCGAGACGCAGTAGAAGGGGAAGCCGTGGGCGTAGTTGACGGTGCCGTCGAGCGGGTCGACGATCCAGCGGAAGCGGCTGTCACCCTGCTGGCCCCGTTCCTCCCCGAACACCACGTGGCCAGGATGCGCAGCCTGGATGACCTCGCGGATCCGCGCTTCGCACAGCAGGTCGACGCGCGTTACGGGGTCGATGTCGCTCGACTTCGTTCGGAGATCGAGGTCGGCCCCGCGCTCCGCGAGTTGGATGCGGGCGGCTTCGCGTGCTGCCCGGATGGCGGTGTGGAGGAACGTTCGTAGGCCGGGCTCGTTGTCGGACCGTCCGGGTCCTGCGTCGGTTCGGTGGTGGGGTCGGACGTCGTCTCCGTCCTCGGTTCCTGCCATGTCGTCACTGTATCAGCGTCCTCGGCGTTGCTCCGGTCGGTGGCGGCCTCTGCCTTCGCTGGGGCCGATGCGGTCTTGGGCGGCGCCCAGGTGGTACCGCCGGTGGGTTCGAGGATCAGCCGGGCGTGGCGGTCGTACGTGAGGTACTCGTATGCCCAGCTGAACAGCGCCGAGAAGCGGTTGCGGAACCCCGGCAGGTAGATCAGGTGCAGGAACAGCCAGGCGAGCCAGCCGAGGAAGCCGCGCATCTTCACGCCGAAGTAGCGGCGCGAGAGCTCGGCGACGCCAGCGTTGCGCCCGACGATCGCCATGCTGCCGAGGTCGACGTAGCGGAACGGCTCGCCCGGTCGGTCTTGCAGGCGACGGAGGATGGTGCGTGCGACATGCTTGCCGCCCTGGATCGCGACCTGCGCGACCTGCGGGTACGGCTTGCCTTGCTCGTCGGTCGCGCCCGACAGGTCGCCGATGGCGAACGTATCCGGCCGATCGGGAAGGCTGAGGTCAGGTTCGACGGCCACGCGCGACCCGCGTGTGAGTTCGGCCCCCAGAACGTCCACCAGCGGATGCGCGCGCACGCCGGCCGCCCAGATCAGCGTTCGCGTCGGGATGACCTCGCCCGAGCGCAGCACGACCGCGCCTTCCTTCGCTTCCGCGACGACCGAGTTGAGTCGAACGTCGACGCCGCGGCGACGCAGCACCCGCTCGGTGAAGCGTTGCGAGGCCTCTTGGAACGGCGGCAGCACGGCCCCCGTCGCCTCGACGAGGACGACGCGTGCCAGACGCAGGTCGAGTTCCGGGTAGTCGGCGGGGAGGACGCGGTCGAAGAGCTCGACCATGGCCCCGGCCATCTCCACGCCGGTCGGCCCAGCGCCGACGATAACGAACGTGAGGGCGCCCTTCTCGATGAGCGACGGGTCCGCGGCGGCGCGCTCGAACTGCTTCAGGATATGGCTCCGCAGCGCCCCGGCGCGCTCGAGGCTCTTCAGCACGAACGCGTGGTCGCGCACGCCAGGTACGCCGAAGTCGTCGTAGACGGCGCCTGCAGCCACGACCAGGTAGGCGTACCGCTCCCTGCCGCCGCCTTCGAGCACGACCTCCTTCGCGCCTTGGTCGACGCCGACCACCGTTGCCTGGCGGAAGCGAAGGTTCTTCTGGCTCCGGAAGATGTCGCGAACCTGATGGGCGACGTCGCCGCTGTCCAGCGCCGCGGTGGCGACCTGGTACAGGAGCGGCTGGAAGGTATGGAAGTTGTTGCGATCGATCAGCAGCACGTCGACCGGTGCATGACGTAGGCCCTTGGCGGCGTGGAGGCCGCCGAAGCCTGCGCCGACGATGATCACGCGCGGACGGTGCGTCATGGGTGAACTACCTCCTCGAGGAAGCCCGCCGGGCGTTCGCCGTGGCGAGCCGGGACGAATGTCCCTCGTGAAAAAGAGTACATGATTGGTCCGGTCCACGTGGTCGCTTGTGAACGAATGCGCAAGCGGCTCCGGGTCAGGGCCGGGGCTTCGCCACGCAGGTCAGCGCGTGCTTCGCGATGCCCCAGTGGTCGAATCCGCCGACATGAAGCTCCAGCACGTCCCAACCATCGCCCAGCGTCGCGCGCGCCATCTCCGGTGTGTAGAACCGATAGGTGCGCCCGATCGACGGCAGGTGCCAGCAGCCGGGCGCCACCTCGCGCGCGCCGTCGTAGTCGTACTGAAGACCGCGCTCCCGGTGCTCGCTCGAGTTGACGACGAACGCAAGCAGCCCGCCCGGCTCGAGGACCCGCCTGACCTCGCGGAAGAGGTTCTGCGCGGCCGACTCGTCGAGGAAGTGCAAGGCGAAGCGCGAGGTCACCAGTCGGAAGTGCGCGTCTTCGAAGGGCAGCGGTGCAGCGAAGTCGGCGCGGTGCGTTTCGAGACCGTACTGCTCGCGAACGAAGTCCACGGCCCGAGGCTCGGCGTCCAACCCGACGGGCGCGAAGCCTTCGCGCTCGAGCCGAAGCATGTCGGCGCCCAGACCGCACCCGAGGTCGAGGGAGCGGCCGCGTGAGGGCGCGGGTGCGACTGCGCCATCGACGCCGGTACGTTCGTCTGGGAGCAGCGCCAGCACGCTCTCGAGCCAGGAGGTGCCCCTTCGTTGCGCCTCGGGGTCCATGCCACGCGCGATCAGGTCGTGGTAGATCGCGTCCCAGCCGGGCGCCTTCGTCACCGCGTCATCTTCAACGCGCCATCTTCAAAGCGATCCGCCGTCCGGTCGGGGTGTCCGCGATGCCGCCTTCCCCGGTCTCGCGAAGCTCCGGCGGCAACATGCGGCCCACGGAGGCCATGGCCAGGACGACCTCGTCGGGCGGGATCACCGACTCCACTCCGGCGAGCGCCAACTGCGCCGCGCTCACGGCGTGCACGGCGAAGAAGGCGTTGCGCGACACGCATGGAACCTCGACGTAACCGCCCACGGGATCGCAGACCAGGCCGATGGTGTTCATGAGCGCCTGGGCGGCCGCGTGCACCGCCGCTCGAGCGCCGCCGCCGAGTAGTTCCGTCACGGCCGCGGCCGCCATCGCCGCGCTGGAGCCGATCTCGGCTTGGCAACCGCCCGTCGAGCCGGCGATGAACATGCTCTTGCTGATGATCTCGCCGATGCCGGCCGCCAACACGAGCGGCATCACCACGGCGTCGTCGCTCATGCCGAGGTGATCGGCCACGCCAAGCAGCGCGCCAGGGACGGTGCCAGCGCTTCCCGCGGTGGGCGCCGCCACGATGCGGCCCATGCGGGCGTTCTCCTCGTTCACGGCCATGGCGTACGCCTGCACGCGCTTCAGGAGCGGCGCGTGGAGCACGTCCGCGGCCTCATGCAGCGTCTTGGCGTTCCAGCCGACCATGCCGGTGCGGCTCGGCTCGCTGGAAGACAGACCACGGTGGATGGCGTCCTTCATCTCGTCGACGCGCGTCCGCATCGTGGACAAGACGGCGTGGCGCGCGGCCTCGTCGTCGCCCACCTCGTCGTAGAGAACCGCTTCGGATGCCTTGCCGGCGTGCGCGGCGAGTTCGTCGAGCGTCACGTCGTCACCTCGCTCTCCTCGCGGATGCGCTGGTCGGCGGGCCCGTGCATGACCTCGGGAAGCATCCGGACGCGATGCACGTAGGGCAGGTGCGCCAAGTACGCCAGCACGAACGGCGCCAGCGCCTTGTCCATCTCGACCGACATCATCGCCTCGCCCCCGCGCTTGCGGCGCGCGGAGTGGAGTGTGGCGATGTTGCCGCCGTCGTCGGCGATGACGCGGGCGACGCGGGCGATGACGCCCGGCTGGTCGGTGTGCAGGACCAGCAGGGTGTGATCGGCGCCGGTGAACTGCACCTCGAACCCGTCGACGCGCACGATGCGGATCAAGCCGCCGCCGATGCTCGAGCCGAGCAGCGCGACGCGCTCCTCACCGCCTTCGACGTCGGCATGCACCGTGTTCGGGTGCACGTCACCGAGGTCGGCGGTACCGAACTCGAGGGCGAGACCCGCCGCTGCGGCGTGCGTGAACGCGTCACGGATGCGGGGGTCGTCGGGGTAGTACCCGAGCAGTCCGCCGGCCAGGGCCAGGTCGGTGCCGTGACCTTTGGCGGTCTTCGCGAACGAGCCGTGAAGCGTGAGGCGAGCACGCTCGGGCGGTACTCCCAGGGCGTGCCTGGCAAGCAACGCGATGCGGCACGCGCCGGCGGTGTGCGAGCTGGAGGGTCCGACCATCACCGGGCCGATCTGGTCCAGAAGCGCCATGTCGGGGTTCAGTCTAGCGCCGGCGGGAGTGGGCAGCGCGGGCGCATGGACGGCCGTGGGCCGGGCGCCATGTCCGGAGGTGGCGGGCGCACGAGAAAGCGGGACGGCCCCGATGGCCGTCCCGCCGAAGGAGGAAGCCCCGCGGCCGTTACTTGCGGACGCGGTCCTTGAGGCCCTTGCCGGGCTTGAAGGCAGGGTACTTGCTGGCCGGGATCTTGATCTTCTCGGTCGTGCCGGGCTTGACACCGGTGCGAGCCTTGCGCTTGCGGACCTCGAAGGTGCCGAAGCCGGTCAGCTGGACCTTGGCGCCTTTGTCGAGGTGCGCGCTGATCTTGCCGAGCATGTTGTCCATCACTTCCTTGACGTCCTTCTTCTTCATGCCCGTGGATTGCGCGACCGTATCGACGAGATCGGCCTTGGAAACGGTCTTCGCCTTCGCCATGGAACCCTCCTAGGTACTGGATTGCGACTTGGCCGCACTGTAGCAGACGGTCCTCAAGCTGACAAGAGAGAATCATAGTCTGAGACGTGATTTGTCGGATTTCACACGCGCCGTTCCCGATGAGAACGCGCTTTCTCGGTCGGTCGTCAGGCGAGTTCCCGCTCGTTCTCGTGCTGGGCGGGGTTCTCCGATGCTTCGCCGTGCAGGCCGCGGAGGCCGCCCGGGATGAGACCGTCGATCTTCCGCATCACCTCTTGCGTCAACGCCTTCGCGTCGTCACGGCCGCTACCGCCTGCCTGCAGCGGCGCCCCGAAACGGACGTGGAAGCGGCGGCCATCCCGCCAGATGGCGGCGGGGATCAGCGGCACGCGTGCGCGCTGCGCAAGGAACGCGGCGCCGTCGAGCGCTGCTGCGTCTCCCGCGCTGCGCGTGCCCTGCACGAAGATCCCGATGGCGCGATCCGCCTTCAGTCGGCGCAACGACTCCTTGATGGCGCCGACGTCCTGGCGCTCGCGGTCGACCGGGTACGCTCGTAGGCCGCGCATCACCGCGCGGGAGAACGGCTTGTCGAAGAGCTCCTTCTTGGCCATGAACTCGAGCTTCCCTGGGTACGACACGCCGACCACAGGCGGATCCCAGGCGCTGAAGTGGTTGCAAGCCACCACGGCTCCGCCTCGGGGCACGTTCTCCCGGCCGTCGATGCGAAGCCCGTAGACCAGGCGCACGAAGGTGCGCACCAACACGGTCGCGGTCGGCATGAACCAGCGGGGTGAGAACAGGCGCTCGAGCAGGCTCACGCCATCATTCTTCCACGTCGACGTCGGCCGCCGCGGCCGCCGCAGCGGCCGCCCGTCGCCGCTGCAGGGCGCTCACCTCGGCCGCGACGGCGGCTCCGACGAGGAACAGGAGCAACGCGAGGTAGAGCCAGAGCAGCACGGCCAGCAGGCTCGTGATGACGCCGTAAACCAGGTTGAAGCGTTCGGCGTTGAAGGTCGTCAGCAACAAGCTGCGCATGACGGTGATCCCGAGCACGCTGACGATCGCGCCGCCCAACGCGCCCAGCCAGGTGCTCGATCGCCTGGGCAGGTAGCGGAACGTCAAGACGAAGGCCGCCACCGCGGCCAGAAGCCGCGTCGGCTGTAAGTCCGCCAGGGGCTCGAGTGAGATCGGGAGGTCTTGCAGTGGCGCCCCGTGCTCCATCAGCCAAGCGTTCACGTTCCGCCCCAGCTCGCGCAGGGCCGACGCCAGGGCGCCACCGACCACCTCGATGGCCACGACCACGGCGACGCTCGAGACCAACAGCACGGCCACGAGACGCTTGCGCCAGAAGGCGCGCGCCTCGCGCACCTCGAAGATGACCTCGAGAGCGTGCTGCAGGGACGTGAAGAAGTTGCCGCTGGCCCACACCAGGACCAGCAAGGAAACGATCGTGCGCAGCAGCGCGCCTTGGTTGAGTTCACCCACCACCAGGTCGAAGCTGCGCGTCACCAGGTCGGCGGCGTCGACCTGCAGGGGAAGCACGTCGGACAGAAGACTCGTGAGCGCGTCTTGGTACTCGGCCGCGAGCTCCGGGCGGTTCTGGAGCACCACCCCCAGCCAACCGGCCAGCAGGAGAAGTAGGGGTCCTAACGAGAACGCGGCGTAGTACGCCAACGCCGCGGCGAGCATCTGAACGCGGGTCTCGGAGACGCGCCGGTAGACGCTCCGTACCAGGGCGAAGGCGGGGCCCAGTCGGTTGGCCCCCATGCGTCACCCCGCCGCGGCGCGGCGACGATCCAGGAAGAGTGCGACCAGCAAACCGGCCACCGCCACCAGGAGATGCAACGCGATCCAGCGGCCCTCCTGGCCGGCGAACGGCAGGATGACCTCGAACAGCTCCTGTCCGGATAGCCGCCAGGCCACGAGCGCGGGCACGATCAGCAGCACGGGGGACAACACCGCGGCGAACCAGCGCCAGCCGTACTCGAGCCCCAACATCGCGAGCAGGTTCCCGGCCAACACGATGGGCAGCATTACGAGCCACTCCGGGTCGCCTCCGACGAGGCCGACCGGCGGCGCCAGCAACGCAGCGACGTACGCCGCCGGCATGCCGGCGGCCGCGAACGCCAGGTACGCGAACAGCACGATTCCCAAGCTGCGGAACAGGATGGGCATGGGCGCGACGGCGCACACGACTGCCGCGAGCACCACGAACACGCCCACGAAGAGCCGCTGCGGCATCGGCAGGGTACGGATCACACGGCGCTCCCAGTCACGGACGCATCGTACTGTGTCGCGCGGCGACGGTCACGCCGCGCGCCCCGCTCGACGCGGTGATCACGCTACGTCCTTCACGCGTGGCGCGCGGCCGGCGATCTCGGGGACGTTGCGCAGGAACGCTCCCGTGGCGCTGGCGGCGTTGGCGGCCACGTCCTCGGGCGTTCCCTCGGCCACGATGGAGCCGCCGCGGGCGCCGCCATCCGGTCCCAAGTCGACGATCCAGTCGGCGGTCTTGACCACGTCGATGTTGTGCTCGATGACGACCAGGGTGTTCCCACCGTCCACCAGCCGATGCAGCACGTCAAGCAGTTTGCGGGTGTCCTCGAAGTGCAGGCCGGTGGTCGGCTCGTCCAGGATGTAGAGCGTCTGGCCGGTGCTGCGGCGCCCCAACTCGGATGCGAGCTTGACGCGCTGCGCTTCGCCGCCCGACAGGGTAGGGGAGGGCTGACCGATCTTGATGTACCCCAGGCCGACGTCTTTCATGAGCTGCAGCTTGCGCGCCACGGCCGGGATGTTCTCGAAGAAGTCCAGGCCCTCGTCGACGGTCATCTCGAGCACGTCGGCGATCGACTTGCCGCGAATCTTCACCTCGAGCGTCTCGCGGTTGTAGCGCGCGCCCTTGCAGACCTCGCAGGGAACGTAGATGTCGGGGAGGAAGTACATCTCGACCTTCACCGTGCCGTCGCCCTTGCATGCCTCGCAGCGTCCGCCCTTGACGTTGAACGAGAAGCGCCCCGGCTTGTAGCCGCGCTTGCGAGCCTCCGGCGCGCGGGTGTAGAGGTCGCGGATGTCGGTGAAGATTCCGGTGTAGGTCGCGGGGTTCGACCGCGGCGTGCGGCCGATGGGCGACTGGTCGATCTCGATCACCTTGTCGACGTGTTCCGTGCCGACGATGCGGGTGTGGGCGCCCGGTTGCGCTTTGGCGCGGTAGAGCTGCTTGGCCAGCGACGCATGCAGGATCTCGTGCACCAACGTCGACTTACCCGAACCCGACGCCCCGGTCACGCAGGTCAGCGTTCCCAGCGGGAAGGTGACGTCGATGTTCTTCAAGTTGTGCTCGCGCGCGCCCTGGATGGTGAGCTTCTTGCCGTTGCCGTCTCGACGCTTCTCCGGCACGCCGATCTTGCGGTCTCCGCGCAAGTAGGCCGCCGTGAGCGACTTCGCGTCCTTCGCCAGCTTGTCGGGTGGGGCGGCCGCCACCACGTGGCCGCCATGCACGCCTGCCCCGGGCCCTAGGTCGACCACGAAATCTGCCGAGCGCATGGTCTCCTCGTCGTGCTCGACGACGATCAGGGTGTTCCCCAGGTCGCGCAGGTTCAGCAGCGTGCGCAGGAGGCGCGCGTTGTCGCGCGGATGCAAACCGATGGAGGGCTCGTCGAGAACGTAGAGGACGCCCGTCAGGCCGCTGCCCACCTGCGTCGCGAGGCGGATGCGTTGCGCCTCGCCGCCCGAGAGCGTGTTTGCACTGCGGTCTAGGCTCAGGTAGTCGAGCCCGACGTCTTCGAGGAAGCCGAGGCGCGACTCGACCTCCCGCAAGATGGGCCGCGCCACGTGCTGCGCCGTGCTGGGCAGGTCGAGCTCCGAGAAGAGCTCGCGCGCGTCGCGCACGGTGAGGCCGCTCAGGTCGGCGATGGTGTGCTCGCCGACGCGCACGGCCAGCACCTCCGGCTTGTAGCGCGTGCCGTTGCACTTCTGGCACGGCACGAGGGACATGTACTCCTCGAGCCGTTCCCGCGCGAAGTCGGTCGAAGCTTCCTTGAGGCGTCGCTCGAGGTTGGGGATCACGCCTTCGAACTCGGCCCGGAAGCGCATCGTCTCGCGGCCGCCGCGGGCGTACACCACCTCGATCGGCTCGTCACTGCCGCGCAGCACGAGCTCCTTGGCGGACTCGGGGAGGTCTCGCCAGGGCGCCTGCAGGTCGAATCCGGCGTGCTCGGCCAGTGCCCGCAAGCGGTCCCAGTAGAACACCTTGCCCCCGTCGGCGCGTCCGCCGGTCCAGGGGGCGATGGCGCCCTTCGCGATCGAGAGGCTGTCGTCCGGCACGATGAGCTCGGGGTCGAACTGCTGTAAGTACCCCAGGCCGCTGCAGTGCGGGCAGGCTCCGTACGGAGAGTTGAAGGAGAACGTGCGCGGCTCGAGCTCTTCGAGGAACGTGCCGTGCTCGGGGCAGGCGAACTTCTCGCTGAACAACTCGTCGAGATCGTCGTCGGGCAGGAGCACCCGCACCAGGCCCTCGCCCTTGGCAAGCGCCAACTCGGTCGACTCCGCGATGCGGGTGCGGTCGTCTTGCTCGAGCTTCACGCGATCGATGACGACGTCGATGTCGTGCTTCTCGAAACGCTCGAGGTTCGCATCCAGCGCCTGCTCGATGGTCTGGACCTCCCCGTCGAGACGGACGCGGGCGAAACCCTCCTTCTTGAGGTCTTGCAGAAGCTTGCGGTACTCGCCCTTACGGCCCCGCACCACCGGCGCAAGCAACATGGCGCGCTTGCCTTCGTAGCGCTCCAACAGCCGGTCGACGATCTCGCTGGGGGATTGGCGATGGATCACGCGGTCGCAGATCGGGCAGTGCGGCACGCCGGCGCGCGCGAACAGCAGTCGCAGGTAGTCGTGGATCTCGGTGACGGTGCCGACGGTGGACCGCGGGTTGTGGCTGGTGGTCTTCTGGTCGATGCTGATCGCCGGGCTGAGACCCTCGATGGCGTCGACGTCGGGCTTGTCCATGACGCCCAGGAACTGGCGCGCGTAGGCCGACAGGCTCTCGACGTAGCGGCGTTGCCCCTCGGCGTAGATGGTGTCGAACGCCAGCGTCGACTTGCCCGAACCCGACACCCCGGTGAACACGATGAACTTGTTTCGGGGCAGCACCAGATCGATGTTCTTCAGGTTGTGCTCGCGAGCCCCGCGGATGATGAGGTCCTGCAAGGTGCCTCCCTGGGCGGCCGGCCCGAGCCGGATGACGCCGTTGTAGGGCGGTGTGGACGAACGGTTGCCACTACGACGTTCGCAACTCGGGAGCGCCTCGACGGCGGCTCGGTGGTGCGAACGTGACAGTGTACCAAACGCCCCGACACCCCTGGTAAGCTGGCCGTGACGAACGAACCTGCCCACCGGACGCGTGGGCGTCATGCACGAGGAGGAGAACCGTGTCCAGTGCAGCACTCTCCACGCCGGTCGCGAACGGCGTCGACAACGAGCAGGTGTTGGGCGTCTTCGGCCTGATCTTCGGAGCGATCGCCAACCTAGGCCTGCTCTTCTTCTGGTCCATGGGCGCCATCTTGCTGTTGGGCGGGAACGGTGGCCTCCTCACCGAGCTGGGCATCGCCGGCACTTGGCGCTGGTTGTTCCTGGCGTTCCCGTTCGTCGCGCTGCTGGGTCTCGTGCTCGGGGTGGCGACGTTCTTGTTCGGTCGTGTCAAGGAGGGCGTCGGCTTGACGTTCTTGGCGCCCACCGGGGCGGTGCTGTACTACTTCGCCCTGCTGATCCTTCGCTGAGTCTACGGCCCGCGGCACCGCGCAGGCGCCCAGGCGGCGTCGTCGGCGGAAAGGACGCATGATGAACCTCCAGTTCCTGGGGCACTCGGGCATTCGCCTGCGCGCCTCGGACACCAACGGCCGCTACGAAGTCGTCATCGACCCGTTCCTCGCGCACAACCCGGCCACGCCCGTGAAACCGGGCGACCTGCGGCCGTCGCACATCGTCATCACCCACGCTCATGGTGACCATTGGGGCGACACCGAGACGATCGCGCGCGCGTCGGGGGCGACGGTGGTGTCGAGCGCGGAGATCGCGAACTACGCCGAGCGGAAGGGGCTGCAAGGGCACGGCATGAACGTGGGCGGCTCCCACCGCTTCGACTTCGGCTCGGTGCGGTTCACCCCGGCATGGCACTCCAGCTCGTTCCCGGACGGAACGTATGGCGGGATGCCGATGGGCGTGGTCATCGAGATGGGCGGCCTGCGGGTCTACCACGCGGGCGACACGGCGCTGTTCACCGACATGCGGCTCATCGGGCGCCTGGGCTTGGACGTCGCCATGCTGCCGATCGGGGACAACTACACCATGGGCCCCGAAGACGCGCTCGAGGCGGTGCGCTTGCTCGCACCGAAGCGCGTCATCCCGATCCACTACGACACCTTCCC
>CAZOTV010000074.1:0-2912 GCA_964582795.1 uncultured bacterium | reverse complement strand
CGACGTGCGTCGTAGAGTAGAGCACTCGAACCCGCGTGGTACGCGGCCGGCGCCCGACGGGTGCCGTGCCCACGTGGGCGGAGCGCCGGAAGGGGGCCGATGGCGAACCCGCAAGAAGAACCGGTGTTCGTGCCCAAGGGGTACGACGTCGTTCAGAAGCTAGGTTCCGGGCAGACCTCGCACGTCTACCTGGCGCGGCACCCCGTGTTCGGCGAGGTGGCGCTCAAGCTGCCACGGCCGGAGTTGTCCATGCGGCCGGTGTTGAGACGCATGTTCGAGAACGAGGCGTCGATCACCGTCAAGCTGTCGAGCCCGTACGTGGTGTCGGCGTACGACGGCTACCCTACCGGCGACGGCGCGTTCCTTGCGCTGGAGTACTGCAGTGGCGGCACGCTCGACCAGCACCTGCTCGAGCGCGGCCAGCTGCCGCTCGAGCGCGCCTACAGGCTCATCATCGATGTCGCCGAGGGGTTGGCGCACACCCACGAACGCAGCGTGCTGCACCGCGACGTCAAGCCCGCGAACGTGTTCCTGACGAGCGAAGGCCGCGCCAAGCTGGGTGACTTCGGCACCGGCATGTTCCAGAGCGAGTCGAACGAAGACCGGGTCGGCACGGCGTTCTACATGGCGCCCGAAGTGTTCGAGGGCCGCCATGCCGGGGTGCGGTCCGACATCTACAGCCTCGGGATCCTCGCGTACGAGGTCATCTCGGGACAACGACCGTTCGTGGCCGACAGCTACGACGCGCTGATGGTGGCGCACCACACGGCCGTGCCCAAGGACCTGCGGCGGCTTCGGCCGGACATCGGCATGGGGGTCGTTCGTGTGGTCTCGAAAGCGATGATGCGCGACCCCGAACGGCGCTTCGAGAGCGCTCGGGCGTTCGTGACCGCCTTCCGGCACGCCACGGGCATGCTGCCTGAGCCCGCGGGCGGAACCGGCACCGGCACCGGCAGCGGCGCCCGCGCGACGGGCAGGGCGAGCAGGAGCGCCGTGGTGAACCCGAAGAAGACGGGCGACCACGCGGCCGACGGCTCGGAAGCGGGCGCTGCGGGCCAGCGCGGTAGCGGTTCGGGCACGGCTTCGGGCTCGGGAAAGGCCACCGGTTCAGGGGCGGGCGGCGCCAGCCACGAGGAAGGTCCGGGGGAGCGGTTCGGACCGCGGAGCGGCGCGTCAGAGAAGGCGGAGCGCAAGCCCCGGGGCCTGTTCGGCTGGCTACGGCGGGACAAAGACTAGATACTAGCGCGCAACCCGAGACCGGGCGTGGAGCGTTGCCCGTGACGGGGACGGTCGCCGTCGGCCGTGTGCGGTTGACTCCGGGTCGTTGGAGGCTGGCCGGCTGCCGTCGGCATTCGCCCGTTGGATGCTGGCCTGCTGCCGTTGGCATTCGCCCGTTGGCTGCTGGCCGGTTGCCGCTGGCCGTTCACCGTTCGCCGTCGAGCCGTTCTGGGCAAGCCCGCCACTGCTTGCTGCCGCCACTGCTCCCGGGAGCACCATGGAGGGCCCCTCGAGCGGGTACGCTCAATCTTGAGCGCTCCGCTCGACATAAGGTTCGGGCGGCCGCTATACTAAAAGTCGGAACGAGTCCTAGTTGGGCAACGCGCCTGCGGGCAACCCGACGGGAACGTGAACGTCCCACCACTTTCGTGAGGTGCTCCGAATGGCAGACAAGACGCTCGAGATCCGTGACCTGCGCGCCCGCATCGTCGGCGGCGAGGAGATCCTGAAGGGGGTCGACCTGGTCGTCCCGCGCGGTGAGGTGCACGCGCTGATGGGGCCGAACGGCTCCGGCAAGTCGACGCTCGCGAAGATCATCGCCGGCGACCCGTCGTACGAGATCACCGGCGGCGACATCGTGTTGGAAGGCCAGTCGATCCTCGAGATGGAGCCCGACGAGCGCGCCCGTGAAGGCCTCTACCTGGCGTTCCAGTACCCGGTCGAGGTGCCCGGCGTGTCGATCGCGAACTTCCTGCGCCTGGCGCTCAACGCGCGGCGCGAAGAAGGCGACGAGATCGGCGTGATGGAGTTCTACCAGAAGCTCCAGAAGGCCGTGAAGACGCTCAACTGGGACGACTCCATCCTCGAGCGCAACCTTCACGAGGGGTTCTCGGGCGGCGAGAAGAAGCGTTCGGAGATCCTGCAGCTGCTGGTGCTCGAGCCGCGCTACGCCATCCTCGACGAGACCGACTCCGGCCTCGACGTCGACGCGCTCAAGGTCGTGTCGCAAGGGGTGAACGCCGCCCGCGGGCCCGACTTCGGAGCGCTCGTCATCACCCACTACCAGCGCCTCTTGAACTACATCGTGCCCGACCACGTGCACGTGATGGTCGGCGGTCGTGTCATCACCTCGGGCCCCAAGGAACTCGCCATGGAGCTCGACCAGAAGGGCTACGAGTGGGTGCGCGAGACGGTGGGCGCCTGAGCGCCGGCGGTCGATTCAGATGGAGGGACGCATGTCCGACCTGAAAGAACTTCACCCCGACGCAGCCAAGCTCGAGGGGATGGAGCACACCAAGCAGTACGAGTTCCGCCTGCCGGAGAACTACTTCTACAAGTCCGAGCGGGGGCTCACCAAGCGCGTCATCGAGAAGATCAGCTACTTCAAGAGCGAGCCGGAGTGGATGCTGAAGTTCCGCCTGCGCGCGCTCGAGATCGCCGAGAAGAAGGGCCGCCCGAAGTGGGGCCCCGACTTGAGCAACCTCAACTTCGACGAGATCTTCTTCTACGTCCGGCCCAACGAGAAGCAAGGCACGGTGGACAGCTGGGAGGAGATCCCCGAAGAGGTGCGGCGCACCTACCAGCGCCTGGGCGTGCCCGAGGCCGAGCAGCGCGCGTTGGCCGGCGTGGGGGCTCAGTACGAGTCCGAGATGGTCTACCACAAGCTCAAGGAGGAGTGGGAGAAGCTCGGCGTC
>CAZOTV010000073.1:0-14325 GCA_964582795.1 uncultured bacterium | reverse complement strand
CGCTGGTCGTCAGCGGCCAGATCACCGAGCGCCTCGTCGACTTCGCGCCCGGCGCGACCGACCTCGTGCCCGGTCTCGCCACCTCGTGGTCCTCGAACGATGACGCGACCGTGTGGGACTTCGAGCTGCGCCAGGGCGTCAGCTTCCACGACGGCACGCCGTTCAACGCCGAGGCCGTGAAGTTCAACCTCGATCGCTGGAACGACCCCGAGCATCCCTACTCCGGCCGCGCGGAAGGCAAGACCTACGTGCCGTGGGGTTGGGTCTTCGGTGGTCCGTTGGGTGAGGGCAACCTCCTCGCCGAAGTCACCGTGACGGGCGAGTACAGCGTGCAGCTGACCCTGA
Source organism: uncultured bacterium (assembly GCA_964582795.1). Classification (GTDB taxonomy): domain Bacteria; phylum Deinococcota; class Deinococci; order Deinococcales; family Trueperaceae; genus CAZACZ01. The sequence goes on along the minus strand of CAZOTV010000073.1, from coordinate 13,980 downwards.
CGCAACCCGCGCCGTTCCTGCCCGCACTGCTGGCCGCGAACTACTTCCAGTTCGACAGCCCGACCGCCGTCATGGCGGCCGGCGTCGCGTACGGCACCCCGGGCGTCGGCTCGGTTGGCACCGGCCCGTTCAAGTTCGTCGAGTGGACCGAAGGCGAGCGCGTCGTCCTCGAGCGCAACGACGACTACTGGAACGGCCCGGCGCAGGTCGAGCGCGTCATCTTCCGCGGCATCACCGAACCCACGGCTCGTCTTGCGGAGCTGCAGGCCGGCACCATCGACATCGCCGTGCTCCTGTCCTCCGATGACCTTGCCACGGTGGAGAACGACGCGAACCTCAAGACCGCCATCGCCGAGGCCGAGTTGAACGTCGGCTACGTGGCGATGCACCAGGGCAACACGCCGTTCGAAGACGTGCGCGTGCGCCAGGCCGTGGCGCATGCCATCGACCGCGACCAGATCATCGACGCGTTCTACGCCGGCCTCGGCGTGACCGCATCGGATCACCTACCGCCGGTGATGTTCGGACACGGCGAGCCGTGGCCGTACGACTACGATCCGGAGCGCGCCCGTGAACTTCTGGCCGAAGCCGGCTACCCCGACGGCTTCCAGACCGAGTTCTGGTACATGCCTGTCAGCCGTCCGTACTTCCCGGCCCCGCAGCCGATCGCCGAGACCATCGCCACCTTCCTGGCCGACGTCGGCATCCAGGCCGAGCTGATGACGGAAGACTGGACGACGTACCTGGCCGACTACCAGACCGGCAAGTTCCCGATGTACATGCTGGGCTGGAACGCCGACTACGCCGACCCGGACAACTTCCTGCTGACGTTCTTCGGCCCTTCCGCGCCGAACGATCTCGGCTGGGATAGCCCGGAGACGCGCGACATGCTCCAGCAAGCCCGCCAGATCGCCGATCAGAGTGCGCGTGCCGACCTGTACGCGCAGATCATCGGTAACGTGGCCGACGCCGCCGCTTCGATCCCGTTCGCGCACAACCGCACCCTCAACGCGCTGCGCTCGAACATCGACGGCTTCGTGATGAGCCCGCTCGGGTACTCCTCGGTGAGCCTGCACCCGGTCACCAAGGCCGACTGACCGCTTCTATCGGCGAGGCGCTCCCTGGCGGGCGCCTCGCCGGCCCTTCCGTATCTTGAGCAACACCGTCGTCACCGCATCTGGTGGCCCAGGTCGGCGGCCCACGCGCTGGTCGCCCATGACCCGGTCCGGCGTGACGACGCGACCTAGGAGAACCGCTTGAGCGCATATCTGATCCGGCGCGTGCTGGGCCTCATCCCGGTCCTCATCGGCGTCACCCTGCTGATCTTCGTCCTCACGAGAGTCGTTCCGGGCGACCCCGCCACGGCCATGCTCGGTCAACGCGCGGCGCCGAACCTGCTGGAGCGACTACGTAACGACCTTGGCCTCGATCGGCCGCTCTTCTTGAACGCCGAGGCGTTCCGCGAGTCGGGTAACGTGCGTGCCCTGTTCGACAGCCAGTACTTCTCCTACATGTCGGGCCTACTTCGCTTCGACATGGGGCGCTCGATCCTGACGTTGGTTCCGATCACCGAGAGCTTGCGGCACCGCTTCCCCGCGACCCTCGAATTGACGCTCGTGGCGATGCTCTTCGCCATCGTCGTCGGCGTGCCGTTCGGCGTGCTGGCGGCGTTGCGGCGCGGAACCGCCACGGACACCGGAGTCATGATCCTGGCCCTGTCCGGTGTGTCCTTCCCGGTGTTCTGGTTGGCGATCATCCTGATCTACGTCTTCGCCGTGACGCTGGGCTGGCTACCTCCGTCAGGCCGCCTGTCGAGCCAGGTCCAACTCGACCCTGTCACCGGCTTGTACGTCCTGGACGGCGTACTCCGCGGCAACATGACCGCCGCCTGGGACGCGTTGAAGCACTTGGTGCTTCCAGCGATCGCGCTCGGGAGCATCCCGCTTGCCATCGTGGTGCGCATGACGCGCTCGGCGATGCTCGAGGTGCTGGGCCAAGACTACGTCCGCACGGCCCGTGCCAAGGGGTTGGCCGAGGCCATCGTCGTCCGCAAGCACGCCCTACGCAACGCGCTGCTGCCCGTGGTCACCGTCATCGGATTGAGCTTCGGGACGTTGCTTTCGGGCGCGATCCTGACCGAGACGGTCTTCAGCTGGCCTGGCATCGGCCGCTGGGTGTACGACGGAATCGCCGCGCGCGACTACCCGATCATCCAGGGGGGCGTGATCTTCGTGGCCACCATCTTCGTCATCGTCAACCTGCTGGTCGACCTGTCGTACGCAGTCATCGACCCGCGGATTCAGTACTCGTGAGGCATGCCGTGAACAGCCACCTTCCGATGCTTCCCGCGCAGGTACGCGCATGAGCGCCATGGAAGCCGCCACGTCGGACGTCCCGCGCGCCGGGGAATCGCTCGGCCGCGACGCGTTCCAACGCTTCTTCCGCCACCCCACCGGCGTGACCGGGCTGGTCATCGTCGCGTTCTTCGTGCTGGCTTCGTTGCTCGCTCCCGTCCTCAAGCCCTACGACCCCGCGCGGGACCGCGACCTGCGCGCCCGCTTGGCGCCCCCGAGCGCCGAGCGGTGGTTCGGCGCCGACGAACTCGGGCGCGACATCTTCACCCGCGTATGGCACGGCGGCCGCATCAGCCTGACCGTCGGCCTTACGGCGGTGGCGTTCGCGCTCGTGCTCGGGACGTTCCTGGGCGTCGTGGCGGGGTACGTGGGTGGCTGGGTCGATACCGCCGTGGTGTGGATGATGGATATCCTGTTGGCTTTCCCCGGCATCCTACTGGCGATCGCCATCGTCGCGACGCTCGGACCGAACCTGACGAACGCCCTCATCGCCATCGCCGTGACCCAGATCCCCATCTACACGCGCATCGTGCGGTCGGTTGTGCTGTCCGTGCGCGAGTCGGAGTACGTGGCCGCTGCCAAGGCGCTCGGTACGGGCGCGCCGCGCATCGTGCTGAGGCACGTGCTACCGAACAGCCTCTCGCCGCTCATCGTGCAGCTCACCCTGTCCATCGGCACGGCCATCCTCGACGTGGCCGCGCTCGGGTTCCTGGGCTTGGGGGCGCAACCGCCCGCGCCGGAGTGGGGCTTGATGATCCGCGACGGTTTCGCGCAGTTCCTGCGCGCCCCGTGGATGTCGATCTTCCCCGGCATCGCCATCTTCTTGTCGGTGGTCGGGTTCAACCTGATGGGGGACGCCGTGCGCGACGTCCTCGACCCGCGCCTGCGCAACGCTTGAGGGCGCGCCCGGCGGCCGCGGTCGTGCGGCCGACGAGCGCGGGGTGCTCCGTCGCGACCGATCCTGCGGTGAACACCGCCCTGACGGTCGCGACGACGTCGCGCCCTCCGCGGTAGGCTCGGCACGATGAAGCTCGAACGCGAGCTCACCGCGCTGCTGCGGCCGGACCAGGTCGACTCGACCACGGCGGTGCGCGAGCAACATGCCCGCGGCGAGTCGTACGACCACGCGGTGCTGCCCGACGTGGTCGTGTTCGCCGAGTCCACCGCCGACGTCGCCGCCGTGCTGCGGTACGCCCACCAGGAGCGCGTGCCCGTGACGCCCGTCGGCGCGAACTCGAGCCTCGAGGGGCACACCGTTCCGCTCCGAGGCGGCATCTCGCTCGACCTCACACGCATGGACCGCATCGTGGAGACGCGGCCCGAGGACCTACTGGTGGTGGTCCAACCCGGCGTCACGTACCCGCGCGTGAACGAGCGCATGCGCAGGCACGGGCTTCACTTCCCGATCGATCCCGGCGCGCACGCCACCATCGGCGGGATGGTGAGCACCAACGCCTCGGGCACCGCCGCCGTGCGCTACGGCACCACCGGGGATTACGTCTTGGCGCTCGAGGTCGTGACGCCGACCGGGGAGATCATCCGCACGGGTAACCGCGCCCGCAAGTCCTCCAGTGGGTACGACCTCTGCGCGTTGTTCACCGGGGCCGAGGGCACGCTGGGCGTGATCACCGAGGTCACGCTGCGGCTGGTGGGTCTGCCGGAAGCCGCGGCCGCGGCGCGCGTCCCGTTCCCGGACGCGACCCGCGCCACCCAGTTCGTGACGCAACTCATCCAAGCAGGCGTTCCCGTGGCGCGCTGCGAGCTCGTCGACGAAGACAGCATCCGTGTGGTCAACGCCTACTCCGGCACCACCTACCCGGAAGAGACGACGGTGTTCCTGGAGTTCCACGGCAACCAGGCCGGGGTGGAAGCCGACCTTGCCGTCGCGCGCGACCTCGCGTTGGGAGCCGGCGCGGGCGCGTTCGAGGCCGGCACCGACGCCGCCGAGCGCGAGCGTCTGTGGGAAGCGCGCCACACCATGTTCTTCGCCGCCAGTGCGGCCCATCCGGGGAAACGGAGCTTCGTGACCGACGTCGCCGTCCCGATCTCGAAGCTGCCCGAAGCGGTCGAGCGCGCGCTGGGAGACTGCCGCCGGGCCGGCTTCGCGGCGAACCTGGTGGGCCACGTCGGAGACGGCAACTTCCATCTCGCGCTGTTCTTGTCCGACGATCCTGACGAAGTACGCCGGGCCGAGGCCGTCATCGACGCCATGGTGCAGCACGCGCTCTCGGTTGGCGGCACCTGCACCGGCGAGCACGGCATCGGTGTGCGCAAACGCAAGTACATGGACCGGGAGCACGGCGCGTCCTTGGCGCTCATGCAGCGCATCAAGGCCGTCCTCGACCCGCACGGGATCATGAACCCTGGGAAGAAGCTGCCGGACCCGACCGTGGACGTGGAGCCTGCGGCGGATCAGAACCGAACGCCGGAGGGGGAGCGGAGGGCGGAACCGGGGCCGGAGACACCGTGACGCCTCGTAACGCGCGAAGGCAACGTGAGGTACGCGAACGACCGTCAGGCGGCCGGATCGGGGGGATCGGCGGGCGCCACGGCACTCACGGGCTCGGTCTTGGCGCCGTGCTCGGCACCGTGCTCGCCGGAAGGACCGGGACGCTCGCCGCTGGGCAGTCCATGCGCCTCGTGACCGGCCGGGCTGAAGCGAACCAGCCAGTGCCGGATGCGCGGGCGGATGCGGTTGAAGAAGTAGATGCCAGGGATCAACGCGATCAGCGCGAGCCACATCACCGTCTCGGACACGAGCACCGTGCTGCCGAACCACGCCGTGACGAGCAGCCACGGCAGGCGCGCGATCATCGCGGTGAGCCAGAGGTTGCGCACGGGCAGCGTGGTGAGTCCCGAGAGCATCACAACGAAGTCCAGGTTCAGCACGAAGAACACCACGCCCCACACCGGAAGCGAGCGGATGCCGAGGATCTCCTCCCACTCGTCCCATGCCTCGCGCCGGATCATCAGCATCAACAGCGGCCGTCCGAGACGCCGCGCCAACGTGAGCGCGACGAAGGCGCCCAGCCCCAAGCCGACCAGTCCGTACGTCACGGCGGGCCAGTACCCGAACGCGGTGCCGCCAAGCGCGCTGATCAACGGTGTGGGGATGACGGGCACCAGCGCCGTGAGCAGGAACCCGAGGATGTAGTAGAAGGGCGCGAGCCAGCCGGCTTCGCTGATGAGGTTCGTCAGGGCGTGGACCATCGTCGCTCGACCATCGTACGTTGCGCGGATGGTTCCGGCGTGAGGCAGGGGCACGTCCGCGTCCGTCGCACGCGACCGTCGCGGTTCATCGTTGGAGGTCGGCGGTGAGCGGTGCGGACCGGACGCCGGGGCCGCCGGTGACGCCAAGGACCGAGCCGCAGGCCACGCCACCGAACGAGACTCAGGTCGTCCCGCTGGTCCTGGCGCCCAGGTTCGAACGGCGCGTGTGGGGCGGTGGCCGTCTCCCGGGGTGGGTGACGTCGCCGGCGGAGGGCGCGGTCGCACCCGACCAAGGCGGTGACGACCGAGGCGTTGCCGGGCCGCCAGGGGAGCCGATCGGCGAGTGCTGGTTGGCAGGAGACGACAACCGCGTGGTGGGCGGCCCGTATGGCGGCCTCGCTCTCCGCGACGTGGTGTCGGTGCTCGGCGCCGAACTGGTGGGAAGCGTACCGTACGCGCGCTACGGGGCGCGCATGCCGATTCTGGCCAAGCTTCTCGACGCCGCGGCCGACCTATCGGTCCAGGTTCATCCCGACGACGCTTACGCCCTCGAGCACGAGCGCGCGAGCGGTCACCTGGGGAAGAGCGAAGCGTGGTACGTGCTCGAAGCGGACCCTAGGGCGGCGGTGCTGTGGGGCTTCCGGCGCGACGTCACCGAGTCGGAGGTGCGAGACGCCGTGCGCGGCGGCACGCTGCCTTCGTTGATGCACCGGGTGACGGTGCGGCGCGGCGACGTCGTGCTGAACCCCGCCGGCACCGTCCACGCGATCCTGTCGGGCGTGCTGGCGTTCGAGATCCAGCAGTCCAGCGACCTCACCTACCGCCTGTACGACTACGGCAGGCTGGCGGCCGACGGTCGTCCACGCGCGCTGCACGTCGACAAGGCCCTGGCGGTGGCCGACCTGCGCGGGGGCGAACCGAACATGCCGTCGCCCAGGCAGATGCCCGACGGTTGGGTGCGGCTGGTCCAGGCGGCCGAGTTCACGATGGACCGCTTCGACCTGGGCGCTGGTGACGCCGCCGCGGTTACCTCGGCAAACGCGGTCGTGCGGGACGATGCCGCGGTCGGCCGGCTGGGCGTCCACGGGAAGGAAGCCTCGCAGGCTCGCGTCGCCACGGGCGCGACGGACGCGGCGAGCCTCGAGATCCTCACGCTCTTGGGCGGTCGTGGCACGTTGGTCGCGGCAGACGCCTCCATCCCGCTGGCTCAGGGAACGACGGTCGTGTTGCCTGCGGCACTGGGGCAGTATCGCGTCACCGGTAGCGGAGAGGTGATCCGCTGCGCGGTGGCGAAAGACGTGTTCGCATGAGGGGCTCGGCGCCACGAGCTTCGCGGGACCAAGTGGGCGCCGCACCTACGCCGGTCGCGTTACGCGAGGTTCGGGTCGTCGCGGTGGGGTCCACCAGCCCCGCGAAGGTCGGCGCCGTCCGCGAGACCGTGCTCGGTGCGCTGGCGGGCCTGTTCCCGGCGGAGTGCGAGGTGCTCGGCGTCGCCGCTCCCTCCGGAGTACCGGCGCAACCGATCGGCGACGCCGAGACTCGCGCAGGGGCGGAGGGGCGCGCGCTGGCCGCCCTCGACCTGGTGGCGACGGCCGATCTCGCGTTCGGCTTGGAGGGCGGGGTGGCCTTCGACGACGACGGCGCGGCGTGGGCGTTCAGCTGGGTGGCGGCCGCCGACCGGAGCGGCGTTCGGGGCGCGGCACGGTCGGCCGCGTTCGCTCTGCCCGAAGCGTTGGCGCGCCAGGTTCGCGCGGGCGCGGAGTTGGGCGACGCCATCGACCGCACGTTCGGCGCGGCGCGCGGGGAACGGCGGTTGAAGGACGGACCCGGCGCCGTGGGTCTGCTGACCGCGGGCCGCATCGTTCGCGCCGAGCTGTTCCGCGACGCGGTGGTGCTCGCCCTCGTACCGTGGCTTGGTCGCGAAACCTAGACCGAGGCGCCTGGCGTCCTGCTCGTGCCTTCTTCCGGCTGGGGTGGGACGAACTCGCCGGGGGCGTCGTCGGTGCCGACGAGCATCACCTCGAGCACCTGATGGAAGTCGTGCACCGGGACGACCTCGAGGTCCGCTAAGATCGCGTCCGGCACCTCCTCGAGGTTCGCCTCGTTGGCGGCGGGGAGGATGACGGTCTTGATGCCCGCCTGGTGCGCGGCGAGCAGCTTCTCCTTCACGCCGCCGATGGGAAGCACCCGCCCGCGCAAGGTGATCTCCCCGGTCATGGCGACGTCGCCGCGGACCTTGTGGCCCGTAAGCGCGCTCACCACCGCCGTGGCGATCGCGATGCCGGCCGAAGGACCGTCCTTGGGCGTGGCGCCCTCGAGCACGTGCACGTGAAGGTCGGTGGACTCGTGGAACCCGTCGGCGATGCCGTAGGCGTCACGGTTCTTCCGGAGGTAGGCGATGCCCGCCTGAGCGCTCTCCTTCATGACGTCACCGAGCTGCCCCGTGAGGGCCACCTTGCCCTTGCCTGGCACGGCGACCGCTTCGATGTCGAGCGTGACGCCGCCGACGGACGTCCACGCCAGACCGTGCGCCAAACCGACCTGCGCCACCTTCTCGGCCTGTTCGTCGCGGAACGGCGGCACGCCGAGGAGTTCTCGCGCCTTGCCGTCGTCGACGGTCTTCACGCCCTCCCACGGCTCCGAGAGGTACGTCTTGGCGGACTTACGCGCGGTCTTGGCGATGAGCCGGTCGAGGTTGCGCACGCCCGCCTCACGGGTGTACTCGGTCACGATGCGGCGCACGGCGCCGTCGGTGATCTCGAGGTGCCCCTCCAGACCGTGATCCTTCAGCTGACGCGGGACCCGGTAGCGACGGGCGATCTCGATCTTCTCGTCGAGCGTGTAGCCGGGGATCTGGATGACCTCCATGCGGTCCAGAAGCGGCCGCGGGATGGTCGAGAGGGTGTTCGCGGTGGTGATGAACATGACCTTCGAGAGGTCGTAGGGGATCTCGAGGTAGTGGTCGACGAAGGTGTTGTTCTGCTCCGGGTCGAGCACCTCGAGGAGCGCCGAGGACGGGTCGCCGCGGAAGTCGGCGGTCATCTTGTCGACCTCGTCCAGCAGGAAGACCGGGTTGATGGTGCCCGCCGTCTTCATGCCCTGGACGATGCGTCCTGGAAGGCTGCCGATGTAGGTGCGGCGGTGGCCGCGGATCTCGGCTTCGTCGCGCACGCCACCGAGGCTCATGCGCACGAACTTGCGGTTCAGGCTGCGCGCGATCGACTTGCCGAGGCTCGTCTTGCCGACGCCGGGCGGGCCGACCAGGCACAGGATGGGCGCCTTGTAGTCGGAGTTCTCGACGTCTTTGGTGAGTTGCCGCACGGCCAGGAACTCGATGATGCGTTCCTTCGGCTCCTCGAGCGCGTAGTGGTCTTCATCGAGCACTTGCTCGCTGTAGCCGATGTCGAGCCGTTCCTCGTCGGCCTCGCTCCAGGGAAGATCGAGCAGCGTGTCGAGGTAGGTGCGAACCACCGTGGCTTCGGGTGAACCGCCCGCCATCTTCTCGAGGCGGTCGATCTCCTTGAGCGCGCGTTCCTTGGCGTGCTCGGGCATGTTCTTCGCTTCGACGCGCTCGCGCAGCTCCTCGGTCTCGCTCGCTTCGTCCGAGCCGAGCTCCTTCTGGATCGCCTTCATCTGCTCGCGCAGGAAGTACTCGCGCTGGTTCGCGTCCATCTGCTGCTTGACGCGCGCGCTGATCTGCTTCTCGGTGTCGAAACGCTCGAGGTCACGCGTCAGGAAGCCGTACACCAGCTCGAGTCGTTTGGTGGCGTCCGCTTCCTCGAGCGACGCCTGCTTGTCGGCCACCTCCCAGGTGGCGTACTTCGTGACCACGTCGGCCAGCGCGCCTGGTTCCTTCATGCCGCGCAGGTTCTCGAGATGGAACGAGTCGAGCCGCAGGTTCTTGTTCTGCTGCGCGTAGTCGCCGAACGCGACCTTCACCTGCTCGAGCAGCGCTTGCACCTTCACGTCGCCGTGCGCGGGCGGCACCTCGGGGATGGTGGAGACGCGCGCGCGCAGGCTGGAACCGGGCAGGTACGCGTCGATGCGGGCACGCTCGCGGCCCTCCACCAGCACCTGCAGCGTGTCGTTGGGCAGGCGGATGACCTGCTTCACGATCGCCAGCGTGCCGACGTCGTAGAGCTCGTCTTCCCCCGGGTCGTCCACGCGCGAGTCGCGTTGCACGACCAACACCACGCGGTTGTCGCCCGCCTGAGCCTCTTCCAACGCGCGCTTCGACTTGGGCCGACCCACGTCCACGTTCTCGAGCGTGCGCGGCAGCACCACCTGGGTGCGGAGGGCGATGACCGGAAGTTCCCAATCCATGGCGCTAGTAAACCCCGGCGGGGGCGGGGGCTGCCGTAAGGTGGCTGACCAGTCGCGGCCCGCGCCCGTTCCGCGCTCGGCGCGCCCTGAGTGCGGGGCGGCGACCGCCCACGTGAACCTTGCGCAGCGTGGTCTTGGCGCGCGCCGTGCTCATCCCAGTGCCATCGGCGTGTCGAGTTCGGGCGTGTCGACGCGGTAGCCGCGACGGCCGAGGTCCTCGGCGAAGCCGTCCATCACGTCGGGCTCGCCATGCACGAGCAGCACACGCTCCGGGTGGCTCGGCTCCAAGAAGTGCAGCAGGTCCTCGTGGTCGGCATGGGCCGAGAACCCGCCGATGGTGTGCACCGAGGCGCGCACGGCGATGTCGTCGCCGAAGATCCGCACCCGTTGCGCTCCCTCGACGATCGCGCGTCCCAACGTTCCGCGCGCTTGGTAGCCGACGACGACCAGGCTCGCCTCCCTGCGCCACAGGTTGTGCTTGAGGTGATGCAAGATTCGTCCGCCCGTCATCATGCCGGAGCCGGCGATGATGACGGCGCCGCCTTCGACGTCGTTGATCTTGCGCGACGCATCCGGCGTGACGGTGTACGCGATGCCGGGCGGCTCGAACGGGTCGGTGCCCGCCTCGAGCAACTCGCGCACCTCGGACCTGAACTCGTTCGCCGACGACTGGTACAGCCGCGTCATGCGCGTAGCCATCGGCGCGTCCAGGTAGACGGGTACCTGGCCGAGGCGTCCGTCACGCGTCATCCGGAAGAGCTGATACAGCACCTGTTGGCTTCGTTCGACCGCGAAGGTCGGGATCAGCACGTTGCCGCCGCGCGCCAGCGCCCCGTGGAGCACCTCTTCGAACTCCGCCTCCGTTGCCGCTCGCGTGCGGTGGTTTCGGTCGGCGTAGGTGGACTCGAGCAGCATCACGTCGCACGCCTCCGGCGGCGTCGCTGGGGCCTGCAGCGCGCTCTCGCGGTTCCCGAGGTCGCCCGAGAACACCACGCGCGCGTGCCCGTCGTCGACGACCAGGTACGCGCTTCCCAGGATGTGCCCGGCGGGCCGCGGCGTGACGCGCACGTGACCCGCGACGATGAACGTTTCGTTCATCGGAACGCTGCGCAACCGCTCGATGGCCCGCTCGGCGTCGGCGACGGTGTAGAGCGGGCCCTCCACTTCGTCCTCACGGCCGGCGCGGCGTGCTCTGCGCAGCTCGCGCTCGGCATCCTCCTCATGGATCTTGGCGGAGTCGCGCAGGATGATCGCCGCCACCTCGTCCGTGGCCGCCGGGCAGTAGATCGGGCCGCGGTACCCGCCCGCCACCAGGAGAGGCAGGCGCCCGACATGATCGAGGTGTCCGTGCGTCAACACGACGGCGTCGAGGCTCGCCGGGTCGAACGGGAACGGGCTCCGGTTGCGAGCCACGAGGTCCGAGCCCCCTTGGAACAGCCCGCAGTCGACCAGGATCTTCGCCCCATCGACCTCCAAGAGATGGCAACTCCCCGTGACGGTGCGAGCGGCGCCCGCACTCGTGAGCCTCACGCGCGCACCCAACGCAGGCGGCCCCGTTCGAGGCGCGCCTCGACCCGGCCCTGCGTCCGCAAGTACCCCAGGTACGCCGACACGGTGCAGAAGTTGAGGTGGTAGCGAGGCAGGTCGGTCATGTCGATCCCCAGTTCCCCGGTGGCGGAGGCCAGCACGTCTTCCGTGCTGCCCCCGTCACAAGCTCGCGTGATGGCGTCGGCGGCGGCCTCTACCGTTTCGCGGTTGCGCTGCGCCAGACGGCGGATGTCATGCGTCGCCTCGCCATGACCCGGCAACGCCACGTCTGCGGCCGAACCGGCCACGGTGTCGAAGGCCGCGAGCTGCCCCTCGACGTCCTGCGCGAACGGCAAGGGATAGCGCTCCAGCGTCCCTTCGCCGAACACCGCGTCGGCGGCCAGCAAGACGCCGTCCACCAGCACCGAGAGCTGCCTGTGGGCATGCCCGCGTGTGTCCAGGAGCGTGAGCGGCACCCCCGCGACCTCGATCGTTCCCGCCTCGACCTCGTGGTGCACCGGCGACGGCTCGGCCTGGAGCCACTTGCCGGTCAGCTCGGGCAGTGGCCTCGCTCCGTGGAACAGGTACACCGGCTCGAGGTACGGCGCACGGATGAGGTTCGCCTCGATGGCCGGAGCGAACACCTCGGCATCGGGGAACTGCCGTAGAAGGTACGCGTTCCCGCCGAAGTGATCGGCATGGGAGTGGGTGGTGACGATGGCGGCGAGGGTGAGTTCGAGCCCCTCGAGGGCGCGCCGGATGCGACGACCGTAGTCTTTGTCCTGTCCCGAGTCGATCAGCACCGCCCGGCCGGCGCCGGTGTCGACGATGGCGCAGTTCACGGATCCCGTCACGGCGTGGACGCGGTCGGAGAGACGCAAGGTGAGAGGACGTTCAGGCGTCGCGTTGGGCATGGCACACCCTACCGATGTCGTGTTCGGGGCGCAAGTTCCGCCGATCAGGGCGCGATCGGGCCTGGTGGCGGTACACCGACCTAGTCAGGCGCCCGATGGAGGCGCGCCAGGAAGAAACCGTCGAGACCGTCGACTGGCAAGATGAACCGCCCCGCGCCCGCCGCTACGCTCGCGGTCGGCGGGTCGAACGGCGCGGGCCGGATGTCGGGCCGCTGCGCCAACAGGCTGGCAACCACCTCCGGGCCTTCCTCCGGCGTCAACGAGCAGACGGCGTAGACGAGCGTCCCGTCGGGCGCCAACAGCTCCGCGGCACGCGCGATCATGCCGCGTTGACGGTCCGCCATCTGCGTCACTTCTCGTTCGCCTAAGCGCAGCTTGATCTCGGGATGCCCGCGGAGCGTGCCGGTGCCGCTGCATGGGGCGTCGAGCAGCACGCGCTTCGCCGGCTCGAGCGCAGGGGCCCCGAGCAGATCGGCAACGACGTGGCGCACCTGGCCTCCGTCTCGCCCCAAACGGCGGAGGTTCGCCTCGGCCGCGCGGCTGCGCCGCCGGTCGACCTCGACGGCCGTCACGCGCGCGCCCTGAGCCGCCAGCACCGCGCTCTTGATGCCTTGGCCCGAGGCCAGGTCGAGCACGGTCTCTCCGGTGGCTGCGCCGACGAGGAGCGCCGCGAACAACGAGGCGGGGTTCTGCGGCTGGACCAAGCCCGCGCGGTACGCCTTGGTGCGGTCGAGCGGCAGCCCGCAGCGAACGCGCACCGAGCGTAAGACGCCGTCGGCCGCGGCCACCGGGCCCTCGCCCAGCTCGCACCCGTCGGCCTCGAGCAGCGCCGCGGCGTCCTCGGTGAACGCCGTCAACCACAGTGGCTCGGGCTCCAGCATGCCGGCGGCGGACCGCGCGGCGGCCTCGTCACCGAGCGCCCGCACGAACCGCTGCCAGAGCCACGCGGGCAACGCGTAGCGCGATGCCGGGTCTCCGGCATCGTCCGCGGGCGGCTCGAGGCGCCGCAGGACCGCGTTCGTGAGCCCCGCAAGACCGGGGGAGTGCGCCTTCACGACGTCGACCCAGGCATGCACGGCGGCGTGGCGCGGGGTGCCGCGGATCAGGAGCTCGTACGCGCCGAGCCGAAGCGCGGCCAGCACCCGTGGGGGCAGGCGATCCGCGTGGGCGAGCTTGGGGGCAAGGGCCCTATCGAGGATGGCGAGGTGACGGAGGCAGCCGTACGCGAGGTCGGTGACGTGCGAACGAGGCGCCCCCTCGAGGCCGCTCTGGTCCAAGACGGCACCCAGCGTCGGCGCGAGGTACGCGCCCTCCAGCGTACGGAGAACGACCTCGACGGCGGCACGCCGCGCGGGGTCGGCGTGGGGTCGTGCGGGTCCTCGGTCGTTCGTCGGCGCGCGCCGGGGTTCGCGAGGCTTCCTCGCGCTCACCCTCGCTGCGCCACGCCGTCCGCGGCCCCTTGCGGGACGGCGAACGAAGCGACGGCGAAGCGCACCGCGGTGCGCTCTTCATCGTGCAGTTCGAGCTTCACGAACGATGGCACGGTGTGAAGGCCAAGCCCTTCGGCCTCGATGTAGGAACGAGCGATGGCGATCGCCTTCACCGCTTGGTTCACGGCATGCGGCCCGATCGCCTGGACCTCGACCTCACCT
>CAZOTV010000072.1:9425-14840 GCA_964582795.1 uncultured bacterium | reverse complement strand
GGCCGGCGCACGCAGCAGCCGGCGTTCGCAGCAGCCGGCCCTCGCAGCGGCCGGCGCGCTCAGCCTCCGGCGAAACTCACGCCGTCCGCCACCATGCTCACGGCAGACACGACGTTGCCGCCCATGCCGGGCACCCAAGTGACGTCGTCACCGACGGCCTCGACGCGGGTGAGCAACTCGAAGAGGTTGAACGACAGCGCGAAGTCTTCGACCGGCCACGTTTCGCCGCCGGCGGTCTCGAGACCCATGCCTTGCACGCTGACGTCCCCCGTGATCGGGTTGGCGCCGGCATGCACGCCCATCAGGTCGGTGACGAGCACACCGTCGCCGGCCTCGATACCGCTTCCAGGTTCGAGGATCAGGTTGGTCGGCGCCACGCTCAACGTGCTGGCGTAACTACGCGATGCGTGCCCGGTGCTGCTCTGGCCGGTGCGCGCCGCGGTGTCGGTGTTGTGCAGGAACGAACGCAAGGTGCCGTTCTCCACCACGGTGACGCGCCCCGCCGGCGTGCCTTCGGCGTCGAACGGGCGGCTTGCCAGGCCGCCTGCTAGGGTGGCGTCGTCGACGATGGTGACGACGTCTGACGCGACGCGTTCGCCGAGCTTCCCGGCCAAGCGGCTCTTGCCTTCCGCCACGGTCTTGCCCGACACGGAGACGAAGAACAACTGCAGCAACTGCGCGACGACCTCGGGGGTGAACACGGCGCGGCGACGACCGGTCGTGAGCGGCTTCGCGCCCAGGAGCCGCCCGACCTTGTCGAGCGCATCGATGGCGGTGCGTCCTGGGTCCAGTTGGTGAAACTCGCGTGTGGCGTCGACGTGGAAGCCCTGCTTCACGCTGGCGCCCTCGCGCAAGACCATGGACGTCAACAGCAGCGAGACGCCGGTCCGGTAGCCGCCGTCGACCCCCTGGGTCGATCCGAGCTCGACCTCGGACTCCTGTTCCTGGTAGCGGGCGATCTGCAGCGCCTGCACGCGTGGATCTCTAGCGATGGCGCGCTCCATGGCCACCGCTGCAGCGACCTTGTCTTCGAGCGGCGCCGACAGACCCTCGTCGAGCAGGTCGTGCCGCCCCAGCGGGCCGCCGCCCGGCAGCACGGCGCTGCCTCCTTCCTGTAAGGAGGCGTTCTCGATCGCTTCGTCGAGCGCCCAGCCGAGCGCCTCTTCGGTCAGCTCCTCGCTCGAGGCGTAGCCGACGCTGCCGCCTGAGACGACGCGGACGCCGATGCCGCCGCGGGTGGCGAGCTTGACGTCGGAGGGCGCGCCGTCCTGCGCCTCCACCGACAGCGTGCGTCCCGTGGTGGAGAGGGCTTCGAGTTCCACACCCCGTGCTCGCGCTTGAGCCAGCAGCCAGTTCTTGGCTTCACGGACGTTCACGCCTCACCCCCGACCACGATCTCGCTCACCAGCAAGTGGGGTTGCCCGACCTCCGTCGGGATCGAGCCCGACAACGAGCCGCACATGCCGGGCTCGGTGCTCAGGTCGTCCGATACCGCCACGATGCGCCGGATCGACTCCGGCCCTTTGCCTACCAGCATGGCGCCGCGTACCGGTTCCGCGATCTCGCCGTTCCGGATCATGTACCCCTCGCGAACGGCGAAGTTGTACTCGCCCGAACCGGGGCGCACCTGGCCGCCCCCCATCGTCTTGGCGTACAAGCCGAGCGCGATCCCCTCGAACAGCTTCTGCTTGGGCGTGTCCCCGGGCTCGACGAACGTGTTGCGCATGCGCGACGTGGGCGCGAAGGTGTAATCCTGGCGCCGGCCGGACCCGGTGGGCCGGTAGCCGGTCTTGAGACCACCCCAACGGTCCACCATGTAGCTCTTCAGCACACCGTCCTCGATGAGCACCGTGCGTTCGGTCGGCGCGCCCTCGTCGTCGAACCGCGAGGAACCCCAACCGTGTGCGGTCGTGCCATCGTCGACGTAGGTCACGACGGGGCTGGCGATCTGCTCGCCCAACTTGCCGCCGAGTGCGGAGGCGTTGCGCGCCACCGCCGTGGTCTCGAGGAGGTGGCCGAGCGCTTCGTGGAAGATCACCCCACCGAAGCCGTTGCCGATGACCACCGGCATGGTGCCTGCGGGCGCCTTGCGCGCGCGGAGGTTGAGGAGCGCCATCTCGGCGGCGCGCTTCCCGATCGATGCGGGCGGGTCGTGCTCGAGCAGCTCCAATCCCATCGAGAGCCCAGGACCATGCGCGCCGGTCTGCGTGTCGACGCCATCGCTGGCGATGACCTGCGCCACCACGCGTGTCCGAACGCGCCGGTCGTCGACCAGCGTCCCTTCGGAGTTCGCGACCGTGACGTCTTGCTCCCACTCGATCAGGCGGGCGTCCACCTGCCGCACCTCGGGCGCGATCCGCGCCCCCTCGTCGACCTCGCGCAGGCGTTCGAGGCGCCAGCGCTTGTCACGCGCGTCGAACGGGACGGTGGCGGCGTGGATGTCCGGACCAGCGTCGCGCTTGCGGAGGTCGAGCCCGCCGCGTCCCTCGGCATCGGGGCGGCCGAGTCCGCCGCCCTGACCGTTGCCGGTACCGTTGCCTGGGCCGCTGCCGCCGCGCAGCGCCGCCAGGCTATCGAGCAGCTCGGTCAGCGCGTCTTCACTGACGTCGTTGGTGTAGCCGTACACGACGTCGTGACCGAAGAACAGACGCACTCCGGCGCCGCGCTCGATGCTGCTCACCGCGTCCTCGACACGACCGTCGATCGCGCGCAGCACGCGCTTGCGCCAGCGCTCGGCGTAGATCTCCACGAAGTCGGCTCCGGCGCGCTGACCGCGCGCCAGAAGCGAAGCGTATCCATCGGGATGAAGCATGCGCGATGGTACCAAGGGGAACGAGTTCGAGCGTTAGCGTGGGGCAGGCGACGCGCGCGCGCCTAGCCCGGCTGTCGGTCCGAGCGCCGCAGCGTGCACGCCACGCCCGCCGAAGCGCCGGTCGGACGCGCGTGACCGAAGGAAGGCGAACGCCGCATGGCACGAGAACTGCTCATCACGAACGACCTGGCCGAGAGCGCGCGCACCGTCTTCGAGGCGACGATGCTAGCGAGCGTGCGAGAGCGTGGGCGCTTCGTCGTGTGCCTCGCGGGCGGCGGCACGCCCCTCGGCGCGTATCGGGCACTGGCGGAGCGCCGTGAGTTGCCGTGGGACCAGACGTACGTGTTCTGGGGCGACGAGCGCTTCGTGCCGCCCACCAGTCCTGACAGCAACGCGCGCGCGGCACGCGACGCGTTGCTCCGGCACGTGCCGGTACCGGCCGACCAGGTGTTCGCTTGGCCGACGCCGCAGGAAGATGACGCCAGGGCGGCGGCCGACACGGCAGTCGGTACGGTCGCGCGGCATGACGCCGAGAACCGACACGATCGGCCGCGCGACGCCGCGCGGGGCGGTGATGGCGCCCTGCTCACCGAGGCGCGGGTCGCCGCCGAGACGTACGCAGCGACGCTGCAGCGCGTCCTGGGCGATCGTCCGACGTTCGACCTCCAGTTGCTGGGTCTCGGCGCCGACGGCCATACGGCCAGCCTGTTCCCGGGGGACACGGGCGCGCTGACGACGACCGGTGCCGGCGCAGGAACCAGTTCCGACGCATCGCCAGGCGCCGTGCCGACCGAGGTGGAGCCGACGGCGAGCCTCACCCTCGCGACCCGACCGTACGGCGTCGAGCACGTTCGTCTGAGCCTCACCGCCAACGCCCTGAGCCGCAGCCGCACGGTGGTGTTCCTGGTGTCCGGCGAAGCGAAGCGCGCCGCCCTGGTGGCGACGCTCCAGGGCGGTGACGCCCGCAGCTATCCGGCCCGCGCCGTGACCGCCCTCGAACGGCTCGTGTGGATCACCGACCTACCGTTCCCCCCGTACGGGCGGTCGGCGTATCGGTCTTTCGGGGCTAGCTAGCGACTTGCTTGGCCCTCGTCGCGCACCCGCCGGATGAGGTCGCGGTAGGCGGCGTAGCGTTCGTCGTAGACGGCGACCCGCTCCGGATCCGGCTCGGTCAAGGCCGCCCGACCGGCTCGATCCACCCGCCCGGCACGAGCGCTGCGGCCTCTCCTGGCCCCCACGAGCCCGGCTCGTAGAGGACGGGCGGCTCGCGTTCTTGGTCGAGGGCCGGTCCTACGATGCGCCAGGCCTCCTCGACGTAGTCCTGACGGGCGAAGCGGAACGTCTCGCCGCGGAGGGCGTCGCCCAGCAGTTCGGCGTAGGGGTCGATGTCGCCTCCTTCGCGCACGTGGCTGGCGAGCAGCTCGAGCGGCCTGCTTCGGTCCGCGCCCGGCTCGCGCACGTTGGCGCCCAAGGCGATCTGGATGCCGGGGCCAAGTTGAAAGCGCACGTAGTTGCCGGGCGTTCGCACATGCGTCAACGGAGGTGGCCGGTGAAGCTGCACCATCACCTCGGTGCGCTTCTCTGCTAGGCGCTTGCCCGTGCGGAGGTAGAACGGCACACCGTCCCAGCGCCACGAGGACAGCCTCAACTCGAGCGCGGCGAACGTCTCCGTGGTCGAGTCCGGCGCGACGTCGGGCTCGTCTTGGTAGCCGCGGTACTGGCCGCGCACGAGTCGCTCCGGCAAGGCCGGCGCGATGGCCTTGAGCACCTTCACTTTCTCGTCGCGCAGCGTCTCGGCGTCGGCGTCTGCTGGCGGAGGCTCCATCGCCACGTTGGACAGCACCTGCATCAGGTGGTTCTGCACCACGTCGCGCACGGCGCCGGTCTTGTCGTAGAACGCGCCCCGCCCCTCGATCCCGATCGGCTCCGCCATCGTGATCTGCACGCTCTTCACGTACCTGCGGTTCCAGATCGGTTCGAGGAACGCGTTCGCGAAGCGGAAGAACACCACGTTCTGCACGGCTTCCTTGCCGAGGTAGTGGTCGATCCGGAAGACCGCTTCCTCGTCGATGCAGCGGTGGAGCACGGCGCTGAGCTCCCGCGCCGAGGCGAGGTCGTGAGCGAACGGCTTCTCCAGGACGAGGCGCGCGTTCTGCGCGCAGCCGCTTCGGCCGAGTTGACGCACGACGGTCTCGAAGAGCGAGGGCGGGATGGCCATGTAGTGCACCGGTCGAGCGGCCCCTTCGAGTTCGCGGCGTAGCGCGTCGAAGGTGGCGTCCTCCTGATACGAGCCGACGACGATGCGAAGCAGGTCCATCAGGCGGGGAAAGGCATCGGGGTCGACGCCCCCTCCGTGTTCCTCGATGCTCTCACGCGCGCGTTGACGGAGCTTCTCGAGCGTCCAGTCACCGCGGGCGAGCGCGATCACCGGGACGTCGAGCGTGCCGGCCTTCACCATGCGTTGCAGCGCGGGGAAGATCTTCTTGGCTGCCAGGTCGCCGGTCGCGCCGTAGAAGACCATCGCGCCGGAGCGGTCGTTGCTCATGGGTCAAGGGTACGACGGGCTCGCTCGGGGCCCCGTCGTCGTGCCGGCAGACGGGCGC
>CAZOTV010000072.1:1329-9325 GCA_964582795.1 uncultured bacterium | reverse complement strand
GCCGCGCCGTTCGACCTGACCCAGCCCGCCATCTCGAAGCACCTCAAGGTGCTGGAGGAAGCGGGCTTGGTCGAGGCCGGCAGGGACGGCACGCGCCGGCCGCGCCGTCTGGTGGCCCAACCGTTGCGCGAGGCCACCGACTGGTTGGTGGGCTACCGCCGCTTCTGGGCCGGGCACGCAGATCGGCTCGGGGCGTTCCTCGAGGAGTTGCAGAACGAGAACGAAGGCCGCCGATGACGGAACGCTTCCCTCATGGAGGATCCGTTCACGGCGCATCCGATCATGGAGAAGGAGACCGCATGTCCGACCGAACCGTTGCCGCCACTACGCCGCTGTACGAGCTCGTGCTCGAGCGCACGTTCGATGCCCCGCCCGAGTTGGTGTACCGCTGTTGGACGGAGCCCGAGTTGCTGAAACGGTGGTTCACCCCGGCGCCCTGGAGCACCTCCCATGCCGAACTCGACGTGCGGCCCGGCGGGAGAAGCCTGGTCGTGATGCGAGACCCGGAAGGCAACGAGCACCCGAACCCCGGCGTCTACCTCGAGGTCGTACCGAACCGCAAGATCGTGTTCACCGACGCCTACGTGGATGCCTGGACGCCGGCCGAGAACCCGTTCTTCACTGGGGTCATCACGTTCGAGGCGAACGGCGCCGGCACCAAGTACACCGCCCGGGCCCTTCACTGGACCAAGGAGAACCGGGACAAGCACGAGCAGATGGGCTTCCACGACGGCTGGGGCGCGGCCGCGCGGCAGCTCGAGGAGGTGCTGCGGACGCTCTAGCGACCAGGCCCATCCACTCTCTGCGACTGTGGTGGCGGGGACGCGCCGTCGGCCTGCGCCGACGCGCGCGTCGCCCGCTCGGCGAGCGCGCCGAACGCTTCACGAAGCGCTTCCGGCCGCACCACGCGCACCTCGCAGCCCAGACCAAGCAACATCGCCGCGAAGGGCTCGAGCGTGTCCCTGGCGCAGCGCAGGCGGGTTCCGCCTTCCTCCTCCCGAAGCGACACGCGCCACGGCATGAAGCGGCCACGGGCGCGTTCGATCGGTAGGTCGAGCCACACCTCGATCTCGTGCGGTGACGTCACGAACGGCAAAGACGCCATCAGGTAGGCGCGGGCGTCGAAGTCGTCGGGACGCGCGAACGCTTCGGGCGTCGCGGCGAGCTCGGCAACTCGGTCGAGGCGGAAGGTGCGCAGGTCCTGGCGGGTGTGGCAGTAGCCGACCAGGTACCAGCGGCCGTCGAGGTGGACCAACCCGTACGGGTCCACGGTCCGGCTCGAAGACGCGCGTTCGTGGCTGACGTAGTGAAAGGTCACCGTGCGCCGGCTGCGGATCGCCTCGGCCACGCGCAGCACCGTATCCGCGTCGGTCGGTACGATCCAAGGGCCGGTCTCGAGCGCCACCGCCTCCTCCACCGCCGCCGCCCGCTCGCGCACCGGTTGCGGCAACACGCGCGCGAGTTTCGCAGCCGCACGTTCAGACGCGGGCGCCATGGCCGTGAGCCCGAGTTGGCGCAGCGCTTGCAGCCCGAGCGTGAGGGCGAAGGCCTCCTCCTCGGTGAACATCATGGGTGGAAGCCGGAAGCCCGGTCTGAGGCGATACGCACCGCCGACGCCGCGCGTCGACTCGACCGGTACGCCTAGATCCTGCAGCCGAGCGACGTAGCGCTGGACCGTGCGCCGGCTCACCTCCAGTCGCCGCTCGAGTTCCGCGCCGGTGACGCGCTCCTTCGCCTGAAGTACCTCGAGCACCGTGAGCACCCGCATGGTCGGGTCGTACATGTTGCGAGCATGCCACGAATTGCCGTCACGTCTTGTCGGGAATTGGGCCTACCGTGGTTCCGTGGCAGCGCGAACCGCGCGCCGCGCCAGAGGAGGAGAGACACCATGACGAACCGAGCAACGGCACCGAGCACCGCTACGACGGACACCGCGAACACCGAAGCCCGTGCGTCTGCGAGCGCTGCGCACCTGGTCATGTCCCCCGCGATGCTGCTCGAGCATTGGCAGGGTCATCGGCGCCTGACGCGGCGTGTCATCGAGGCGTTCCCGGAGGACCGGCTGTTCACGTTCAGCGCGGGCGGCATGCGCCCGTTCGCCAAGTTGGCCCTCGAGACCGTCAACATGATCGAGCCGACGCTGCGCGGCGTCGTCGAAGGAGATTGGAGCCACTACCCGGTGGTCGACGTCGAGACCATCACGACCAAGTCCGCTCTGCTCGAGGCGTTCGACGAGGCCGACGCCGCCTTGGCACGCTGGTTCCCCCGGATCGCTCCCGAACGGTTCCTGGAGGTGGACACGGCCTTCGGCCAGTGGACCATGCAGGTGACGATGCTTCTGATGTACGTGATCGACAACGAGATCCACCATCGTGGACAGGGCTACGTGTACCTGCGGATGCTCGACGTCGAGCCGCCGGCGTTCTGGGAGCGCTGAGCCCCTGCCTCGTCTCGCTTCGTGCCGCTTGTAGTCGCGGGCACGCCCGCGGTTCGTCGCTCGCCGCTACCGACGCTCTGCCGTCGTCGCGGCGAGCGCTATACGTACGAGAACGGTTCGGACCATGACCGTTAGGGCGGTACGATATCTGAAGGTTCCGTGAAACCGCGCCCCGCTTTCTCTCGGTCGACTCCTATCGCGGTGTCCTTGGATGGCAGCAGGACCGAACTTCCTAGGCCGACCATCCAGACGCGCGTAACCGAACGAGCGACCGAGAGGAGGCAGGCGCGATGATGGTGTCCAGCGCGAACGACCCAGCCGCGACGTCCCAGGGCGAACGCGCGCCGTCGTTGGCCGAGCGGATCCTCACCATCCCGGTGCGGCACGAAGACGTCACACGACCTGCGGAGCTTCTCGAGGCCGTTCGGCGCGACCTTGCCGAAGTGCTCGGTGCCGACGTGTGTGTCCGGTGGCTGGAGCCGGGCGGCGACGGCGAGGCGGTCCCATCTCGAGAAGCGCCGTCGCCGCATCGCGGAGACTGGGAACTCCGCAAGCGCGGCGTCGTCGTCGCCCATCTCTCGGTCGACCGATCCGAACCGCTCGCCGACGAGGAACGTCGGCTGGTGGGTTTCCTGGCACGCGACCTCAGTCATTGGATCACGGAGGCTTCGAAGCGCGCCGAATCGCGCTTGATCACGGCCCTCAGCACCACCCTGCCCACCTGCGACAGCCTCGAGGAGATGGCGCGGGTGGCGGTCTTCACCATCGTCGATCGACTCGAGGCCGAGGCAGGCATGCTGCTGATCCGAGGCGACGCCGGATTCCGACGCCTGGCGGCGTTGGGCACCTGGTCCGACGACGAAGCAAGCGAGCGCGAGCGGTGTGACCTTGCGGCAGAGTGCGCCCGCTCGTACGGGCCGAAGGTCCACCGGGGCAACGTCGTCGCCGCGCCGGTCGGCAGCATCATGCCCGCGAGGTACGTCCTGCTGATCCGCTTACCACTGCCGGACCCGCGGCAGACGACCGGCTTCCCGGCCCTCATGCAGGCCGCGCGCGTACTCGAGCCGCACCTCAGCGCCCGGTGGCGCTCCGTGGTGCTGGACGAACTGCTGAAGTTGGATCACGCCTCGACGGAGACGCCGACGCGCGACCTCTATCGAGCGGCGGTGCAGGCGGCGGTGCGGCTCGTACCCGGTGCCGACGGCGGTTCGTTACTGGTTCGCCACGACGACCTCGCGCCGTTCGTGTTCCAAGCCGTGCATGGCCACCTTCCCGATACCGTGGTCGACCGTTCGCTGTCGGAGGAGGACCTACTCGCTTGGTACGGATCGGACGGCGCGGGTTGGCGGAACGGCGCTGCGAAGGTCCTACAGGATGGCGATACCGACATCACCAGGTTGGGGGTAGGCGGCGCCAGTGCCCAGGAAGCGAACGCGGACGAGGCGCCCGCGCGCGCCAAAGCCAGTCTTTGTCTGCCGGTCGTCTTCGACGACGCCGTATTGGCCGTGCTCCACCTGGAGAACTGCGCAGAAGGGAACGCGTTCGGCCGAGACTCGCGCGACATCGCCGAGATGTTCGGTCCTCCGTTGGCGGGGCTCATGCAGCGGCAGCGAACGCACGACCTGCTGGTACGCGCCGCGCTGACGGACAGCCTCACGGGTCTGGCGAACCGGCGCGCGTTCGACGACGCGCTGGGTCGAGAGCTCGCGCGAGCGAGCCGCAGCGGTGCCGGAGTGGGCGTCCTGCTGATGGACATGGCGGACTTCAAGTACATCAACGACAACTTCG
Organism: uncultured bacterium; assembly: GCA_964582795.1. GTDB lineage: Bacteria > Deinococcota > Deinococci > Deinococcales > Trueperaceae > CAZACZ01. Next base: position 5,100 of record CAZOTV010000072.1, on the reverse strand, counting down.
GACACGAGGCGGGCGACGCGGCCCTGGTCGCCGTGGCGGATGCGCTTCGCGCCAGCGTCCGGGACGGCGACTATCTGTTCCGGTGGGGCGGCGACGAGTTCGCTGCCGTGTTGGTAGACGAGGCAAGTCACCTGACGCGGGCCACGGTCGAACGCTTGCGGGACGCCGTGGCGAAGGTCGAGGTCCACGGCCGTCCGCTACGCATCGACGTGGGCTGGGCCGAGGCGCCCACCGACGGCCATGACGCACCCACCTTGCTCAAGGTCGCCGACGAGCGTATGTACGCCGACAAGCGCAGCGACTGATCGGGACCGGCCCCGGCCTCAGCCCGACGCCTTGCGCTCGCGGTGGCTGCGCACCTTCATGCGGTTGCCGCACACGTCCATGCTGCACCAGGTGCCGGAGTGGTTACGGGAGTGGTCGAAGAACGCCCACTGGCAGTCGTGGTTCGCGCACGCCTTGAGGCGGGGCCAAGTTCCCTCGAGCATGGCGGCGTACGCCACGGCCAACAAGCGTGCCAACGCCGCCGCGACGTCGTTGGCGGCAGGCTTCAGCTCGACGATGCCGTCGGCGGTGACGTGGAACGTGAGCGGAGCGTCCGCCGCGAGGCGACCGATCGTCGCGACGGCTTCCGGGTCGAGGTCGTCGCCGTTGTTGGCGCGCAACAGCGCACGGACCGCTTCACGGAACTCGAGCGCGCGCCGGTGTTCGGTCGCGGTGATGGTGGTGCCCTCCGGCACGAACCCATGAAGCGCGAACCACTGCGCCGCAGATCCCGGCGTCTCGAGCTCGTCCTTGTCCGTCTCGAGGTCGATGGTGTTGACGAACCCTTGGAGGTACGCCAGTTCGCCCGGGGCGGGCTTGCTGCCTGTGGGGAGTCGATCGGCGTTCCGCATCGGTAACCATCATACCATCTTGACAAGTTACCTGTCACCAGTGTAGCTTGTTCGCAGGTTACAGCGTGCGCGAACGTCGTGGTCGTTCCATCGCCGAACCGCGCCGGAGAGGAACGGTACGCTCATGAATGGCAACGATCTGCTGCAGTACGAAATGATGCTGGTCCATCAGAAGCGACTGCTCGACGAGGCCGACCGCCTTCGGCTCACGCGCGAGGTGTCGAGGCGAGCGCGGCGTGGGCGCGGCGCCACCGTCACCGCGTCGGCGTCCAATCGGCCGGTCGGTGCGCCGAGGCGTCGACCGACGTCGGTTCGTGCGCTCGGGCCCGCATCCGGGCACGCATCCGGGCGCGCACCTGGGCCCGCATCCGAACGCCCATCCGGACACGCGCCCGGAGTCGCGCGGCGTCGCTTCGGTGGTGTGGCAGGCCGCATCGGAGCCACGCTGATCGCGGTCGGCTTGCGGTTGCAGCGCCTGGAACGAGGTCCAGACGGCAGCCCGTGATCGTGCTATGGCAACCTGCGGCGGCGGAATGCGGGGTCGCCGAACGCCGGGTCCGTCAGGCGCGCTTCTGCGCCTCGACGCCGTCCTCGGTCAGCCAGTAGGAGCCACCACCGCCCTCGCGCGCCATGAAGCCGTGATCGACCAACGCTCGCCTCAGGCGTGCCGTGTCCTCGTGGTACCTCTCCAACAGGGCGTTGACGGCCGGCTCCGGGTAGCGCCGACCGGGCTCGAAGGCAGCCACGACGTGGCGCAGTAGCACCAGGAACTTCTTCTGCTGGCTTGGGAACGCGGTGATGCGCCCGGAGCGATCCGTGAACGTGCCGAGCACCTTGCGATCGAAGGCGGCGAGATCCACGTCGTCTGCCAAGCGAGGCAGCTTCTCGGGGCCGAGCAGGCGCGCCGCCATCTCTTGGAGCGCTTCTTCCCGCAACGAGTAGAAGCGGTAGTACCCCTCTGGGCGCGCTTCCACCAGGCCCGCCGCGGCGAGCCGCTTGAGGTGATGCGACGCCGTGCCGTTGCTGGTGCCGAGCGCCGCGGCGAGATCCTCGACCGTGCGGCTCTCTTGCGCCAGGAGGCCGACGATGCGGAGCCGGTTCGGGTCGGCCAGGGCCTTGAAGAAGGCCAGCAGCGCTTCGCTGTCGTGGGTTGGGGTCGTGCGTTCGGTCGTGGACATGGCGAACCTCGATCCGTCGTGCGCCGGGCCGGCTGGACGCGGCGAACGACCTGATGATTCTATAACGGTCGAATCAGATAGACATTGTTCGAGATACATTCACGGCAATGGAATCAATTCGATCGATGGTATAGATCCCGTGCCTAACCGCCCCCGTCGCCACGTCCGCGCACTGCGTGGAGCATTCGTGCGCGGTCGAAGACGCTCCGGCGTACGTTACGTCCATGGGCGACGTGGTTCCCACGGCTCGCAAGACATCCGACGTTCCCACGGCTCCCAGGGTCCGCGCGCGGGTCGTTGCCTTCGTCGTGCTCGCGGCCCTTGCCGTCGCGTGGGCGGAGCCGCCCATCGACCCGCCCCGTGGAGACGTTCGGATCGTGGTGTTCGGAGACTTCAACGGGCCCTATGGCGCGGTCGAATACCCCTCCGCGGTGGCGTCCGTCATGCGCCTCGTGCGTGACGTATGGCGGCCCGACCTGTTCCTTTCGCCCGGTGACGTGATCGCGGGGCAGTCGCGTTCGCTCCCGGACGACGCCTTCGCCGCGATGTGGAGGGCGTTCGACGCCGCCGTCGCCGCGCCGCTAGCCGAAGCAGGCATCCCGTTCGCCTTCGCGATGGGCAACCACGACGCTTCGAGCCTGCGTGAACCCACCGGCGAGTTCGCGTTCGCGCGGGAACGCGTGGCAGCAGAGCGCTACTGGACGCAGGCCGCGGGTTCGCCGCGGCAGTCGTACCTCGACCGCACGCGGTTCCCCTTCGACTACGCGTTCGTCCAGTCGTTCCCCGACGGCGACCTCTTCGTCGCCGTGCTCGACGCGTCGAGCGCCACGGTCGACGATGGTCAGCGAGCCTGGCTGAGGGCGGTGCTTGGGCAGCCGGCGGCCGCGGCGGCGGGGTACCGCATCGTGGTCGGGCACCTGCCGTTGGCGCCGGTCGCGGTGGGCCGTGACCGTCCTGGCGAGTTCCTCGCCGCTGCCGATACGATCCACGCCGTGATGGAGGATGGCGGTGTCGACCTCGCCGTCAGCGGTCACCAGGCTGCCTACTACTTCGGCCGCTGGGGCGAGCTCGAGTTGCTGTTCGCCGGGGGTGTGGGTGGACGGAGGCTCCTCGGGCACGACGAGCCTGCGCGTTCGACGGTGAGCCTGCTCGACCTTTGGTTCGCGTCGCGGGAACTGAAGGTGACGACCTTCGACTTGGCCGACATGCAGGTGGTGCCCATGGAGTCGCTTCCACCGAGCATCGGCACGGTGGTGCGGCGGGACCTGGAACCGGCGCGGGCGCGGGGCGCGAACCCCTAGCCGCGGCTTCGCTCGGCCCGCTCGGCCCGCTCGGCCCGCTTGCGCATCTGCGAGATCTGGTACGCGTGACCCGCCTCGTGCTCGATCAGGTGATACACGATCCACTCCGGCGTGGCCTGGTAGTCCGCGCCTTCGGGTGCGCGGAGACGCCGCCACTCGTGCAAGGTCATGCCCTCGAGTTCGCGCAAGAACCACGCGCGCGTGCGCTGAAGCCGCGCGAGATGCGTGGTCAGCGGGACGCCGGTCATGGGCGTCAGCCGGCCGTCGGGAAGGCGATGGTCCTGCGGGAACTCCGCGATGACGTGCTCCGGGAACGGCCGGCAGAGCAGGTCGGCGTACAGCCAGTCCATCTCGATCAGGGCGATGTGGTAGAGCAGCGTGCCGATGGCGTTCTCG
>CAZOTV010000072.1:0-1229 GCA_964582795.1 uncultured bacterium | reverse complement strand
TCCAGTCCAGCAAGCGCTGGTCGATGCCCTCCACCGTCTCGAGCGTCCGCCGCCGCACGTCCTGCAACGCCCACAGCCAGCGGCCGACGTCCGGTTCGTACCCCGGCATCGGCTCGACGCGCTTCACCTCACGCATCCTGTCCCCCTCGTCCCGCGCCCACGGGCAGCGGCGCGACGTTCGAGAACTGCGCGTCGTACAGGCGGCGGTAGATGCCGTCTTTGGCCAACAGCGCCTCGTGCCGCCCCTGCTCGACCACGCGACCATCGTCCACCACGATGATCGTGTCTGCATGGTGCACCGTCGCGAGCCGGTGGGCGATGACGAGCGTGGTGCGCCCCTCGGCCAACTCGGCGAGCGAGCGTTGGATGGCGCGCTCGGTCTCGGTGTCGAGCGCCGAGGTGGCCTCGTCGAGGATGAGGATCGGTGGGTTCTTCAGGAACATGCGAGCGATGGCGAGGCGCTGTTTCTGGCCACCGGACAGCTTCACGCCGCGCTCCCCGATGATGGTATCGATGCCGTCCGGCAGGTTCGCGATCACGTCGTCGAGTCGTGCGCGGCGCGCCGCCTCGAGGATCTCGTCCTCGGTCGCTTCGAGCCGGCCGTACGCGATGTTCTCCCGCACGGTGCCGCCGAACAGGAACACGTCTTGCTGCACGATGCCGATCTGACGCCGCAGCGAGGCGAGCGTCATGTCGCGCACGTCGACGCCGTCGATGGTGATGCGTCCGCCCGTCACGTCGTAGAACCGCGGCAACAGTGAGCAGATGGTGGTCTTGCCGGCGCCGGAGGGCCCAACGAACGCCACCGTCTCACCCGGCTCGAGGTGCAGGTCCACCCCGCGCAGCACCGGACGCCCGGGAACGTAGGCGTAATCGACGTTCTCATAGCGGATGTCGCCCCGAAGGGCGCTCACCGGTCGGGCGCCCGGCCGGTCGGCGATGTCCGGTTCGGTATCGAGCAGCTCGAGGTACCGCCGGAAGCCGGCGACACCCTTGGGGTACGTCTCGATGACCGAGTTGATCTTCTCGATGGGGCGGAAGAACACGTTGACGAGCAGCAGGAACGCCACGAACCCGCCGTTGGAGAGCGCGCCCGTCACGACGAAGTAGCTACCTGCGACCATCACCACCAGTTGGGTGAGCCGCATGCTGAGGTAGCTGAGCGCGTGCGTCGCCGCCATGATGCCGTACGCCTCGAGCTTGGTACGGCGATAGGCCTGGTTGTCCTT
>CAZOTV010000071.1:0-15077 GCA_964582795.1 uncultured bacterium | reverse complement strand
CAAGCGCAGGTTGGCGGCTTCGACCCGGTCCATCACGATGGTGTAGCCGTTGGCCGACGCGAGGTCGCGGATGGCGGCGTTCACGGCCTCGACGGCAGGCGCCGCGGCGGCGTTGATCTCGTCACGGTACCGGTTCTGCACCGCCACGATGGTGGTCTGCAGCGTCTGGTACCGCTCGCTCTCTTCCGGCGTCAGTTGCTGGCCGGCGGCGATCTTCTCTTCCAAGGCGGTGATGCCGGCGGCGAGGTCGGAGACTTCGGTTTCGGCCTGCGCCCGCAGGTCTTCCACCGCCGCTCCCGAGGGATGCGCCCTGAGGGCGGCTTGCGAGTCCACGAACACGACCCGCGTGTCGCGCTCCTGAGCGCTGGGCGAGATGGCGAGGAAAGCGACCAGGACGGCCGCGACGAGCCCGAACAGGGTGAGTCTTCTCATAGCGGAGGCAGTCTACCACCGCGATGATGAGAAGCCAGCCCAAGAGGTCCGTCCTGTGCGAAGTTCTCCCCTCCTCCCCCTGCCCGCGCCCCGGTGACCGCGCTCGTCGTCGTCTTCGCTGCCCTGCTCGGCGCGGTGGTGGGGAGTTTCGCCAACGTGGTCATCTACCGCCTGCCGCGCGGCGAGTCGGTGGTGCACCCGGGTAGCCGCTGCCCGAGCTGCGATCGCCGCCTCGGCGTGGTGGACCTCGTGCCGGTGCTCTCGTACCTCGCGCTCGGCGGCCGCTGCCGCACCTGCAAGGCGCGGATCTCGCCTCGCTACCCGCTGGTGGAAGCCGCCATGGCGCTCTTGTTCGCGGCCATCGCGCTTCGCTGGCCGGCGCTCGACGTCGGCGCGGCGATGCTTCCGTTGATGGCGGTCGCTGCGCTGCTCGTGATGGCCGCCATCATCGACATCGAACACTACGTCCTGCCTGACGTGCTGACGCTGCCCGCCGTGGTGGTGGGCGTTCTCGGCGCGTACCTGACGGGCTTGGCGCCCGACCTCCCACGACCGTCGGCCGCGCTCGTCGGGGCCCTGGCCGGGGCCGGCGTACTCGTGCTCATCAACCGGATCGGCGCGCTCGTGCTCCGGCGCTTCGCCGACACCAAGGAGCGGCTCTGGCCCGTCAGCCTCGATCAGGTCAATATCGCGGCGGTAGCCGGCGCCTTCGGAGGGGTGACGATCGGCTTGCTGGTCGGCCTCGCCAGCGTGGTGACCACCCTGATCGCGAGGCGCCAGCTGCGCCTTCCCGAGCCGCTCGCCTACGGGCTGTGGCTCGTCGGTCTGGTCTTCTCCACCACGACCCTCACCGTTCCGACGTCCACGGCGGTGGCGGGAAGCGTCCTGGCTGCCGGCGCGTGGGCGCTGATCGGCGCGGCCTACTGGTGGATCGCCGATCTCGTCAGGGGCGAGGAGGAATCGGACGAGGCCGACGACGAGCCGGTGGCGATGGGCTTCGGTGACGTCAAGTTGGCCGCGGCCATCGGCGCCATCCTCGGCTGGGAGAAGCTCCTGGTCGCCATCTTCTTCGCCGTCACGCTCGGGGCGATCGGCGGCGTGGCAGCGCGGCTCGCGGGCGGCTCGCGGCTGGTGCCGTTCGGCCCCTACCTGGTGGCCGGCGGCTTGATCGCCTTGTTCGTAGGTGACGCCGTGATCGCCTGGTACTTCGGCCTGCTCGGCGTGTCCTGAAGGGCCCGAGCGCCTACCCGACGCAACGAACGCCGTCCTGCTTCGTTGTCCTCACCGCTCGGGGGCCCCGCCGGCCGCGGTGGGCAGGTGCTACAGTGTTCCGCATTCGCCGCGCCGCGGCCGGACGTCCGAGCAGGACGACGGCCGGCGGCGCGCTCCCGAGCCGGAAGGGGTCCTGATGGACGTGTTGCGTGTGCCCAGCCTTCACGGGCGCGATTATCTCTCGCTGGCGGATCTCACCCGTGAGGAGTTCCAGGGTCTGATCGACAGCGCCATCCAGATGAAGCGAGCGTGGAAACGCGGCGTTCGCCCCGCGTATCTCGAGCACAAGACGCTCGCGATGATCTTCGAGAAGCAGTCGCTGCGCACCCGCTCGACGTTCGATATCGCCATGGCGCAACTGGGCGGACACGCGGTGCTTCTCAGCCAGAACTACATCGGCTGGGGCGTGCGTGAGACCATCCGCGACGTCGCGCACAACCTCGAGCGTTGGGTCGAAGGCATCATGGCGCGCACTTACGGACACGACACCCTGGTGGAGCTGGCCAAGCATGCCGACGTGCCGGTCATCAACGGGCTGTCCGACAAGCTGCACCCGACGCAGTTGCTGGCCGACTACGTCACGCTGAAGGAGACCTTCGGCGAACTCGAGGGCCTGCGGGTCGTCTTCGTCGGCGACGGCAACAACGTCTGCGCGTCGCACGTCAACGCAGCCACGCTCGCCGGCACCGAGCTCACCATCGCCTGCCCCGAAGGGTACGACCCGGACCCCGACGTGCTGGCCGCGGCTCGCGCGCAGGGCGCGAAGATCGAGGTGGTGCGTGACCCTCGCGCCGCCACCGAGGGCGCCGACGCGCTCTACACCGACGTGTGGATCTCGATGGGCATGGAGGAAGACGCCGAGCGTCGCCGCAAGGCGTTCGCCGGCTACACCGTTACGCCGGCTTGGTTCGACGCCCTGGCGCCGCGCGGCGTGTTCATGCACGACCTGCCGGCGCACTACGGCGAAGAGTGCACCGAAGACGCCGTGTACCACGAGCGCAGCGTCGTGTTCGACCAGGCCGAGAACCGTCTGCATGCGCACAAGGCCGTCTTGTTCCAACTGATGGCCGACCCGGAGGTGGGGTGAGGCGATGGTCAAGGAGTCACGGGCGCCACTCCGCGTCGGGATCCTTGGCGCCAGCGGGTACGGCGGGGCCGGCCTGATCGAGCGCCTGGCGCGCCATCCGGGCGCGCGCGTCGAGGCCGTAGGCTCGCGGCAGTACGAGGGCGAGCCGGTGGCGGCGAGTTGGCCGCAACTGGCCGGCCTGTTCGAGGACCTGCGCTTCGCCTCCACCGACGAGGTCTTGGAGCGCAGCGACGTCGTCTTCTGCGCGACGCCTCACGGAGCGACCGCGCCGATGGTCGCGCGCGCGCTCGACGCGGGGTTGCGCGTGGTCGACCTCTCGGCCGACTTCCGACTCGACCCCGAGAGCTACCGCGTTTGGTACGGCGCCGAGCATCAGCATCCTGAGCTCTTCTCCGTCGCGCGCTACGGCCTTGTCGAGCTTCATCGCGAAGAGCTGGCCGGAGCGCGCCTGGTGGCGAGCCCCGGCTGCAACGCCACGGCGGCCTCGTTGGCGCTCGCGCCTCTCGCCGCTGCCGGCCTGCTCGGTACGAACGCCGTGGTGAACGTCGTTACCGGCGTCTCGGGGGCGGGACGGGCGCCGAGTCAGGCGCTTCACTACACCGAGGTGAACGAGAACGCCCGCGCCTACAAGCCCGCGGGAACGCACCGGCACACGGCCGAGATCGAAGCCACCGTCGGACGCGCCCGCGTCGGTGGAAAGCGCCTGGTCACCCACGAACCGTTCGAGCCGTTCCCGGTCAGCTTCACGCCCCATCTCGTGCCGATGTCGCGTGGGATCCTCGCGACCTGCACCACCGAGGCGCCGCTTGGTGAGCTCGACGACGACGCTCTGCTCCAGGTCTTCCACGACTACTACCAGGACGACCCGCTGGTGGTGGTGCAAGCCGAGCTACCGCAAACGAAGGCCGTCGCCGGCAGCGACCGCGCGGTGCTGAGCGCCCGCGTGGACGCGCGCACGGGGCATGTGGTGGCGTTCTGCGCCATCGACAACCTCGGCAAGGGCGCAGCCGGTCAGGCGGTGCAGGGGTTCAACGTCGCGTTCGGCTTCGAGGAGACGGAAGGCCTGACGCTCGGGGGGATCTGGCCGTGAGGCTCCCGGAAGGGTTCGAGATCGCCGGGTTGACGGCCGGCATCAAGGAGTCGGGCCGCCCCGACCTGGGCGTGATCTACGCTCCCACGCCGCTGGCCTGGGCGTTGACCACGACCACCAACCTGGTGCAGGCACCGTGCGTGACGCGCAACCGTTCGCGCCACGCCAGCGGCGCCCCGGTTCGTCTGGTGGTGGTGAACAGCGGGAACGCGAACTGCGCCACCGGCGAGCACGGCACGTGGGACAACGAGGAGTTCGCGGCGGCCGCTGCCGTCGCGCTGGGGATCGATCACGTGCACCAGGTGTTGACCGCCAGCACCGGCGTCATCGGGCAGCGCCTGCCCTTGGCGCCGTTGGTGGAGGCGATGGAGGGCTTCCCGCGGGCGCTCTCCGAAGAGGCCGATGCGTTCGCCGAAGCGATCCTCACGACCGACACCGTCCCGAAGCTAGCGCGCGCGACCCTACCGGGCGGCGCCTCGGTGGTCGGGATCGCCAAGGGCTCGGGGATGATCCATCCGAACATGGCCACCATGCTCGCGTTCGTCATGACGGACGCCGACGTGTCGCAGGGCACGTTGAGGGAGATGTGGCCGCGCATCGTAAGGCGCAGCTTCAACCAGCTCACGGTGGACGGTGACACCTCGACCAACGACATGGCGATCGTGCTCGCCTCCGGCCGGAAGCCCGCCGACCCCGAAGCGCTCGAGGAAGCGCTCGCGTCGGTGTGTATCGAGTTGGCGAAGCAGGTCGCTCGGGACGGCGAGGGCGCCACGAAGCTCGTGACGGTGCGCGTGACGGGCGCGCGGAACGAGGAGGAGGCACGCGCGGCGGCCCGTACGGTCGCCGGCAGCAACCTGACCAAGGCGGCGATCCACGGCGCCGACCCGAACTGGGGACGCATCTTAGCGGCGGTCGGCCGCTCCGGTGCGGTGTGCGACTTGGCCAACGTGCGGGTGACGGTGCAGGCGTTCGACCTCTACCGTGGCGCCCCGCTCGACTTCGACGCGAACGCCGTCAGCTCGGCGCTACGCGCCAAGGACGTGACCATCGAGGTGGACCTCGCCGCGGGCGACGCCGTGGGGGAAGCCTGGGGGTGCGACCTGTCGGCCGAGTACGTGCGGATCAACGCCGACTACACGACCTGAGGCCCGCCGGCTCGGCCGTCAGCGCCTGCGGTTCGCGATGTGGATGGCGCGCCCGTGGGCGTGCTCGGCGGCCTCCATCACGACCTCCGACATCGTCGGGTGCGGATGCTGCGTGAGGGCGATGTCCTCGAGCGTTGCGCCCATCTCGATCGCCAGAGCGGCTTCCGCCACCAGGTCGCCGGCGCCCGGGCCCACCATGTGGAAACCGAGCACCAGGTCGGTCTCTGCGTCGCCGATGATCTTCGCCATGCCTGCGTCGATGCCGAGGCTGGCGGCGCGCCCGGACGCGGACAGCGGGAAGCGCCCCACCCGCACCTCGTACCCGGCGTCCGTCGCCTCCTGCTCGGTCATGCCGACGCCGGCGAGTTCCGGCGTGGTGTAGATGACCGACGGCACCACCGTGTCGTACGCGCTCGGGCGGCCCGCAGCATGCTCGGCCGCCACCAAGCCCTCCTTCATCGCCTTGTGCGCCAGCAGCGGGGCCCGCGCGACGTCCCCGATGGCGTAGACGTGCGGTTGGGTGGTCTGCATGTGGTCGTTGACGACTCTGACGAACCCGCGCTCGTCGAGCTCGACGCCGACTTCCTCCAGGCCGAGCCCGCGCGCGTTCGGCTTGCGCCCGACCGCCACTAAGATGCGGTCCACCACGATCGTCGTCTTCTTCCCACCGGCGCCTTCGAGTTCGACCTCGGTGCCCTTCTTGCCTGCCTTCTGGCCGACGACCTTGGTGGAGGTCAGGATGCGCATGCCGCGCTTCTCGAGTGCCTTCGCTAGTTCCTTCGACGCGTCCGCGTCGGCGGTGGGGGCGATGCGATCGAGCATCTCCACCACCGTGACCTCGCTGCCGAGCGCCTGGTAGACGTCGGCGAACTCGAGGCCGATGGCCCCGCCACCGATCACCAGGAAGCGCCCGGGCACGGAGTCGCCGATCGTGAGCGCGCCGGTCGAGTCCACGATGCGCTGCCCGTCCAGCTCGAAGCCGGGGATGCTCACCGGGCTCGAGCCGGTGGCGATGATGAACGACTTGGCGCGATGGCTCTCGCCACCGACGTCCACCGTGTTCGCTTCGGTGAAGCGGCCCTCGCCCTCCAGCAGCGTGATCTTGTTGCCCTTGAAGAGCTGGCTCACGCCACCGGTCATCTTCTTCACGACCTTCTGCTTGAAGCTCTCGACGCCGCCCAAGTCGATGGTGGGCTCGCCGAACTTCACGCCGAACGCCTCGGCGTGACGGCCGTTGCGCACCTCCGCCGCCACGTGCAGGAGCGCCTTGGTGGGGATGCATCCGATGTTCAGGCAGACGCCGCCGACCGCGGCCTTCTCGACACACGCGACCTTCAGACCGAGCTGCGCGGCTCGCAACGCTGCGTGGTACCCGCCCGGCCCCGAGCCGATGACGATGAGGTCGAACTCCATGTGAAGCCTCCCAGCGTGGTTGAGGCGCCGCGAGCGACCTACGTCACCGCGGCGCGAAGCGTGCCGCGGCCCGGCCCGCGCCCTCTCGGGCACGACCATGACCCGCGGCGAGTCGCCGTTCAGTCTACCCCTCGCCTCCGGCGCTCCGACGTGGTAGGAAAGCGCTCGTCATGGCCATCACCTTCGAACCTGCCGTCCTGCGTCCTCTCCCCGAGCTCGTCGCGGCGTTCAACGACGCCTTCCGCGGCTACGTCGGCGGCGAGATCGCGCTGGACCCCGCCTCGTTCGGCACCTTCCTGGCCCGCCAGGGAGTCGACCTCTCCGCCAGCATCGTGGCGATGGACGAAGGCGGCGAGGTGATCGCACTGGCGCTGATGGGGCGTCGCGGTTGGACCAGCCGCCTCGCCGCCATGGGCGTCACCGGTGCCGCGCAGGAGAGAGGCGTGGGCAGGGCGGTCGTCGAGGAGATGCTGCGGGCGGCCCGCGAACGCGGCGACCGCTACGTCGAACTCGAGGTCATCCGCACGAACCCGCGTGGTGTGCGTCTGTACCAAGGCGCCGGCTTCCGGGTCGTGCAGGCGCTGCTGGGCTTCGAGCTACCTGCGCTCGGCGAGGCCGAGGCGACGGGTGCGCTGCCAGAAGAGGTCGACCCGTACGACGTCACGCGCGCCGTGGGTCGGTACGCCGACGACGACACCCCGTGGCAAGCGAGCGAGACGCTCCTCGCTTCGTACGGCGCCCCCGTGCGCGGCCTTCGCTTGGGCCCGGCATGGGCCTTGGTGGCCCCGCCGCGCGCCGGTAGAGCGGCGCTCCTCGCGTTCGTCGTCGAACCGGACGCTCGCCGAGCAGGTCATGGTTCGCGGCTCTTAGCGGCGCTCAGGAGCATGACGCCCGAGACGCAGCTGACGATCGCCCCCGTCTGCCCCGAGCGCTACCAGCCGTTCTTCGAGCGTGCTGGGGCAAGCGTCATGGCGTTGTCGCAGTGGCAGATGCGCATCGGGGTGCAGCCACGGTAGGGCGAGGAACCGAGCGCGACCCGGTGCACGGGCGTTCGCTCGGCGCCTCCGCGCGATTGACACGTGGGGCCCGAACGCCTACCATGCCGCCATGTTCGGGCCGCGCCCCGCCAACCAACGCCGCGCTTTCCTCGCCCTAGCGAGGCGCGGGCCACCATGCTGAGGTCCTTCACGGCCCGACGGCAGGTGGCCCCGACCGCGTTGGTCGGGGCTTCTTCATGGCCCGAAGGGTGGCAGGCGATGGCGCGTTCATGGCGCGCCCGATGGCAAGCAGAGGCGTGCGGATCGCGTGAGCCGCACCGAGCACTACGACCTGACGAACGTATACTGGAGCCGTCATGACCGAAACCAAGGCCGCCCCCGGCGGCATCGACCGCGAGGAGGAGCGTTACGCGCCACGTACCATCGAGGCCAAGTGGCAGCAGCGCTGGCGCGAGCAGGGGCTCTACGAAGTCGACCTGCACGATGACTCGAAACCGAAGTACTACTTCCTGACGATGTACCCCTACCCATCGGGCGACCTGCACGTGGGCCACTGGTACGCAGAGGCGCCCGCCGACGCCGCCGCGCGCTACAAGCGCATGCGCGGTTACAACGTGCTGTTCCCCATGGGCTTCGACGCCTTCGGGCTGCCCGCCGAGAACGCCGCCATCCGCGCGGCGCAGGCGGGCGACACCAGCGTGCATCCCGCCACGCTCACCTACCGGCGCATGGCGCGTATGGAAGAGCAGTTCGCGCAGATGGGCGCCATGTTCGACTGGTCGAAGAAGATCGCCACCTGCGACCCGGAGTACTACCGCTGGAACCAATGGTTCTTCCTTAAGATGTTCGAGCGCGGGCTGGCGTATCGCAAGGAGTCGTACGTCAACTGGGACCCGGTCGACCAGACCGTGCTCGCCAACGAGCAGGTCATCGACGGCCGCGGCGAGCGCTCCGGCGCGCTCATCGAGCGTCGGCTCATGCCCCAATGGCACTACCGGATCACCGACTACGCCGACGAACTGCTCGACTTCGAAGGCATCGATTGGCCCGAACGCGTCAAGCTGATGCAGACCAACTGGATCGGCCGCTCGGAAGGCGCGGAGGTGGTCTTCCGCACCGAGCAGGGCGACGACATCGTCGTCTTCACCACCCGCCCCGACACCCTGTGGGGTGCGACCTTCATGGTGCTGGCGCCGGAGCACCCGTTGGTGGCGAAGCTCACCACCCCCGACCGCAAGTCTGACGTCGACGCGTACGTCGAGCGCGCCATCCACAAGACCGAACTCGACCGGCAAGCGGAGACGAAGGAGAAGACCGGCGAGTTCATCGGCGCCTACGCGATCAACCCGGTCAACGACGAGCGCATCCCGATCTGGATCGCCGACTACGTGCTGATGGGGTACGGCACCGGCGCCATCATGGCCGTGCCGCATGGCGACCAACGCGACTTCGAGTTCGCCCGCGCCTTCGGCCTGGACATCGTGCCCGTGGTGCGGCCGGATGGCGTCGACGCACTCGACGCCGCCGCGCTCGAGGCCGCCTGGGACGGAGCCGGCACGATGGTGAACTCCGGCCCGCTCGACGGCTTGCGCCACAACGGCGAGAAGGGCAGGGCCAGCCCGTCCATAGCGGCGGCCATCGACCATCTCGAGGCCATCGGTGCCGGCAGCGAGCAAGTCACCTACCGTCTGCGCGACTGGCTCATCAGCCGCCAGCGCTACTGGGGCACGCCCATCCCGATCGTCTACTGCGACGCGTGCGGCATCGTTCCGGAGCGCGAGGAGAACCTGCCGGTGGTGTTGCCCGACGACGTCGCGTTCATGCCGACGGGCGAGTCACCGCTCAAGACGCACGAGCCGTTCCTGCGCACGACTTGCCCCAACTGCGGTGGACCCGCCACGCGCGAGACCGACACCATGGACACCTTCCAGGACTCCTCCTGGTACTGGTTCCGGTACTTGAGCCCGCGAGACGCGGACCGCCCGTTCGATCCCGAGCTGGTGAAGCGATGGACGCCGGTCGACACCTACACCGGCGGCATCGAGCACGCCATCCTGCACCTGATGTACGCCCGCTTCTTCACGAAGGCGCTGCGCGACCTCGGCCTGATCGAGACGAGCGAGCCGTTCCTGCGCCTGCGCAACCAAGGCATGATCCTCGGCGAGGACAACGAGAAGATGTCGAAGTCGCGCGGGAACGTCGTGAACCCGGACGCCTTGGTCGAGCAGTACGGCGCCGACACCGTTCGTGCCTACTTGATGTTCATCGGGCCATGGGACCAGGGCGGTCCCTGGAGCTACGCCGGCATCGACGGCGTGTCCCGCTTCCTGAACCGGGTGTGGACGCTGGTGACGGAGACCATCGCGCCGTCCGGTAGCGAGCCCGGCGCTGCTCCTGCTGCGGAGACCGCTCAGGCGGCCGAGCTCCGGCGTGCCGTGCATCACGCGGTCAAAGAAGTGACGGAAGACCTCGAGGGGTTCCGCTTCAACACCGCGGTGGCCGAGCTCATGACGCTTCAGAACGCGATGAGCAAGGGGCGCGCAGCGGGCCTGGCGGGGAGCGGGGAGTGGCACGAAGCGGTGCGCACCATGCTCCTGTTGCTGGCGCCGATCGCGCCGCACATCACCGAGGAGCTGTGGGACCGTATCGGCGGCCAGGGCTCGGTGCACCTGCAGGGGTGGCCCGAAGCGGACGAGGAAGCACTGGCTGTCGAGAGCGTCCAGATGGCGGTGCAGGTGAACGGCCGCGTGCGCGGTCAGATCCACGCCCCCAGCGGCGCCGACGAAGCCGCCATCCTGGCGCTGGCCAGAAGCGAAGAGAACGTCGCGAAGTACCTCGCCGGCGGCACGGTCGTGCGTGAGATCGTCGTGCCCGGCAAGCTGGTCAGCTTCGTGGTGAAGTAGCGCCGCGGTCTTCGGCTGCGGTTCTGGGGCTGCGGTTCTGGGGCTTCGGTTCTGGGGCTGCGGCCCCTCGGGCGGCCCATAACCGCTCGGCGCGTCAACTACTGCGGCGCCAAGAGCACGACCTCACGGAGCGTCGCGAGGTCCACGCTCGGGCGGACCAGGAAGCTGCGCCGCAGTTCGTTCGGGTCGGGGGGCAACACCTCCTGCACCACGCCGACGGGGATGCCAGCAGGGAACAGACCGCCGTAGCTCGAGGTCTCCACGACGTCGCCTACCGCGACGGCGCCATCGACGATGAAGCGCGTCACGCGGATGAGGTCGCCCACCTCGCCCACCGCGATGCCCTGACCGCCCTTGCCCCGTACCGTCACGCCGACGCGCGACTGCGGGTCGACGATGGTGCGCACCACGGAGCTCGCTTCCGCCACTTCCGTCACGATCCCCACCAGACCTGCGGGCACGGTCACCGGCATGTTCCGCATCGCCCCGTCGCGTAACCCGAACCCGACCAAGATGCGCGACAGGTCGGGGCCGATGCTGCCGCCGATGATGGGAGCGGACGCCACCGCGCCGGGCGACTGCGCCCGCCGCACCGCGAGCACCTCCTCCAAGCGTTGGACCTCGAGTTCCAGCGCGCGGCGGTCTCGATCGAGTTCGCTGACCAGGGTGTTCAACCGCGCGACCTCGGCTCGCAGGTTGCGGCGGTCGACCGCGCTCTCGAACGTCAAGCGCAGGTTCGTGCCGGCACGGGTGAGCAGGTCGTGGGGCAAAGCGACGGTGGCCGTCAGCTCGGCCGGCACGCGGCCGACGAACGCCGTGACCGTGAACGTCACCAGGCCGAGGGCCAAGAACGCGTACCAGGCGCGCAGCAAGCTAGACAAGATCGATCCCCCAGTCGCGCGCCGCTTCGATGACGGCGGCGACGCTCATCCCGACGACGTTGGCGTAGCAGCCGCAGATCCCTGCGACCAGCCCCGCGCCGCGGCCCTGGATGGCGTACCCCCCGGCCTTGTCGAGCCCTTCCCCCGTCGCTACGTACCGCTCGATCTCGCCGTCCGAGAGGTGGCGGAACGTCACCTCGGTGCGCACCGTGAACGACCGGGTCAGGCCGTCCACTGCCAGGGCGTGCCCGGTGAACACGACGTGCGTCCTGCCGGACAGTCGCTCGAGGAACGCGCGGTTCTCGGCTCGGTCGAGCGGCTTGGCGAGCATCTCGTCGCCCTCGACGACCGTGGTGTCGGCCGCGACGACCAAGGACCTCGGGCGTGCCGTCGCCACCTTCGCGGCCTTCGCGAGGCTCAAGCGCTCCACCATCGCCGCCGGGTCCTCCCCTGGATGCGGCGTCTCGTCGACGTCCGCGGCGACGGTCTCGAAGCGCACGCCAAGGCCCGATAGCAGCTCGGCGCGCCGCGGGGAAGCGCTCGCCAACACGACGTCGATCACGGCGCCAGTCTACCCGGACGGGCGCGCGGCGGCTCACGACGGTACACTGCCACGTGTTCGGCGGTCCTGCGGAGCCGTGGGCCCGCCCGGGAGGCGCCATGCAAGATCCGGAACGCTGGAAACGTGAGGCGGCGCTGTCCGCGCTCGCCCTGGTCGAGAACGACATGCTGTTGGGCCTGGGCACCGGCAGCACCGCGAAGCACTTCGTCGAGGAACTCGGCGCGCGCTTGGCCGACGGCCGGCTGCACGGGGTGCGCGGCGTGCCGACGTCGCGTCAGACCCACGAGCAGGCGGCGTCGCTCGGCATCCCGCTGGTCGAGCTGCCCCCGTCCGGAGTCGACCTCGCGGTCGACGGGATGGACGAAGTCACCGACGATCTCGACGCCATCAAGGGTCTGGGCGGCGCGCTCACCCGCGAGAAGATCGTCGCGGCCAGCGCGCGCCGGTTCGTGCTGATCGGCGACGACCGCAAGCGCGTGACGCGCCTCGGCGAGAAGGCGCCGGTGCCGGTCGAGGTGGTCCCGTTCGGGCACCTGCGCACCATCGAGCGTCTGCGCGCCCTCGGAGCCGACCCGCGGCCACGCTCGTCCCAAGGCGCGTCCTTCACCTCGGACAACGGCAACCTCGTCGTCGACTGCTACTTCCAGGACGCGTTCGACGCGCGGTCGCTGGCCGCGAAGCTCGACGCCCTGCCTGGCGTGATCGAGCACGGTCTCTTCCTCGGCATGGCGGAGCGGGCGTTCGTGGCGAGCGCAGAAGGTGTGATCACCCTCACCGGCGCGCGGCGCGTCGAGGCGGGGGCGGCGCCATGATCGTCGCCGTCGGCCTCGACGTCCTGGAACTCGACCGGGTGAGGGGCGTGCTCGAGCGCCATGGCGAGAAGTTCCTGGAGCGCTGCTTCCATCCGGACGAGCGCGCGCACTTGGCAGGGCGCGCGGACATGGTGCCCGGACTGGCGGCGCGCCTCGCGGCGAAAGAAGCGTTCCAGAAGTGCTGGCGCGCACCGTTCGGCTGGCGCGATGTCTGGGTCGTGAAGGAAGGCCCCAGGCCGCTGCTTCGCATGGTGCCCGCGCTCGACGAAGCCTGCCAGAACGAAGGTCTGGTGGCGCACGTGTCTCTCACGCATGGCCGCGATCAGGCGGCCGCCGTGGTCGTGCTCGAGCAGCGGACGGGGCACGGAACGTCCGTCGCGGAGCAGAGCGCGCAGGCGCACGTGGCCGAAGCGGGCCCCGACTTCTAGGCCTCTCCTGCTGCTGCGCGCTAGTGCCAGGGTGTGCAGCGTACCGAGCGGCTCAGAAGCCGTTCGCGAGTTCGTCGAGCGCCTCCGGATCGAGCAACGTGATGTTGCGGTAGCCGGTGGCGATGAGCCCCTCGAGCCGCAGTTCCGTGACGATCTTCGAGACGCTCTCGCGCGTGCTGGCCGTTCCCTCGGCGAGCAGTTCGTGCGTGGCGGCCACGATGGAGCGTCCTTCGGCATCGAGCCGCGCGAGCGGCGTGGCGGCGAGGTTGAGCAGGTACCGCGCCACGCGCGAGCGCAGGTCGCCGGTCTGCAGGTGGTACTCGTACTCGATCAGGCGGCGCATCTGGTCGGACAGCGAGCGCGTGATGCTGAGCAGGTCGGTGGCCGCGATGCGCTCGGGGTCGATCGCCTCGATGCGAGCGTTGGTGAGCGCCTCGGCGATCTCCTCGCGCGTGCCGCTCATGAACGCCTCCTCGCCGAAGTAGTCGCCCGGCATCACGTGCCGCACCGTCAGGGTGCGACCCTCGGGCGTCATCCGGGTGATCCGCACCAGGCCGTCGCGCACGCGGAACACGGAGCTTGCGGGGTCGCCGGAGAGGTAGAGCGTCTGGCGCCGGCGGTAGTCGAGGGTCGGGACGCGCGGGTCGGTCTCGGTGCGGATCGTCTCGAGCTTCGTAGGGATCGTGCTCATCGTGGTTCCTCCTTGATCCTCGCGGAGCCGCCTTGGTGGGCGCTCGCGGGGGTAGTCGCGTTGGGTGCGGCGGTCGTGAGCAGTTCCTGGAACCGCGTCACGGCGGTGGCTACGTCGTCGGCGAGGTAGTGACCGCCAAGCGTGGCGGCGCGGCCCGGCTCGGCGTCGAAGGCGCGGCCCCCGAACACCATGAGCGGGGCGGCGTGCCGAAGGAGGTTCTGCTCGTGGAGCAGGCGGTGGTACGCGTCCGTGGTCGAGGCGGAGACCATGAGGCAGCGCGGGTGCAAGGTGGCCGCCATGCCAACCAGGTCCGCCACGGGCGTGTCCGCGCCGACGTAGTAGACGCGGTGCCCGGCGCGCCTTAGGAGGACGGCGAGCATCAAAGGCCCCAACTCGTGTTGGTCGCCGGGCGCGCAAGCGACGATCACCTCGTCCCCGCGTCCGTCCGAGGCCGCCAGGCGCAGGAGGCTGCGCAGGCGGTTCTGGACGAAGTTGGAGGCGAAGTGCTCCGTGGTGGTAGGGATACGGCCGCCGTGCCACAGCTCACCGATGTCGACCAGAGCAGGAGCGACCACTTCGCTCAGCACGCGCTCGACGGCGTGTGCGGCGAGCGCGTCGCTGAACACGCGGTCGGCGCCGGCCTCGTCGAGCCGGATGGCGGCGTCGACCAGCTTGCGGCGGTACAGGACGGGCGCGAGCGCAGGCGCGACGCCGGCAGTCGCCCCCGATGTGGACGCTTCGACCGCCGGTCGTTGGAGGAGGTCGTGCTTCGCCAGTTCGGTGGCGCGCGACGCAGGCACGCCATCCCCGATGTGCCTGGTGATGGCGGCGATGAGCAGGATGTCCGCCTCGCTGTACAGGCGGTACCCCGAGTCGGTGCGGCTGGGGCTGGGGGTGCCGTAGCGCCGTTCCCACTGCCGCAGCGTGGCGGCAGGAACCCCCGTGCGCTCGCTCACCTCGTGAACGGTGTACTTACCTTCGAGTTCCTGCGACACGGCGCCTGCGCCGACGGCCGTCGCCGCCTGTCGGGGTGCTTCGTGGGGTTGGGAGCGTTCGGCCATGGTGCCTTCTCTCGTTCGCGGTTGGTCCTGGGTCTCGGTGCGTCGCCTCGGGACGCGGGGTTCGCGCGTGATGCCCGGTGCGCGCGGAGATTCGTGCCGTTCGCCTTCGGCGGCGAGGTTCGGGGCGGGTAGCGCCCGCTTGGGTATCGAGCCGCGGCCTGGACGAAGCCCTACGAACGTCTGTATAGGCTCTGTCGAAGGCTGCGCTCAATGTACGACAAACCTTGTACGTTGTCAACTCGCATCGAACCGGCGCCACCGATCCGACTGGCGAAGCGCAGACTCGACCCGTCTCGGACGCA
>CAZOTV010000070.1:0-15126 GCA_964582795.1 uncultured bacterium | reverse complement strand
TCTCGCATCATGGGGCGCACGGTTCGAAGGCGACGTGGTCTCGCGGCCGGATCGTCATGACGGTCGGGTCTTGCGCGACGACCGGCCGCGGCCGCCGCGTCGCGTCAGGGAAGCAGCAGCTGCAGCAACTGGTGCTGGAAGAACATCACCGTCGCGCCGAAGACCGCGTGACCGATCAGGTAGGAGAGGATCAGCGTGAACGGGTTCCGGTACTCGCTCAAGGGGTGGAAGTCGGTCGCGATGAAGGTCGTGATCAGCGCCATGAAGATGCCGTGGCCGAATCCGCCCACCAGTCCGACCAAGGGGTACATCAAGTTCACCTCGGTCGGTAGTCGCGGCAGGATCACGTAGCGCGGGATGTCGAACGGTCCTTCGAGGAACATCAGCACGAACGCGCCGTAGAACATCGCGAACACGATCCCGCCGGCGAACAACAGCAGCAGTCCGAGCACGCGCGCGCGCTCGTCGACCTTGCGCGTCCACATCGACCCGAGCGCACCGAGCGTGTCGTAGTAAGGGCCTCCCCAGAGGGTGGGCAAGTAGAGCACCACCAGCATCACGGCCGTCGCCGCCAGGCCGGACACGACGGAAGACAGGATCAGCGCCGTCAGCATGGTCCCTCCTCGCGCCTCTGCATCCTCACCACAGCCGCAACCCCGGCAGCGCGACCTGGTTCGTGAACATGCCGATGAGCGTCGGCAGGTACGCCAACGCGACCAGGAACGCGGCCAACACGAACCACGCCCCCAACCGGTCCATCATCTTCACGACGCCCACCGCGCGCATCTCGCGCGCCTCGGCGAAGGGGATGGCGGGCACGTCGGCATCCGCCAGACGCTTCCCGAAGAGCGTGCCGAACAGCACCGTGAAGTACATGATCACCGCGGCCAACAGGATGACCCCACTCACGGCGGTCAGGAACTGCGGTACCGCGGCGTCGGCGTAGATGCCCTGCAGCTGCTCGGGAAGGTTGGAGATGTGGGCGCGGCGGGGCACGGCGTAGAGCCCTTGCCAGTGCATCCCGAGGCCGAACAGCATCATCCCGACGAACCACGTCCACGCCGACCACAGCGCCAACCGCTTGGAGTACAACGCGCGCTTCGTGAGGTGTGGCACCCACCAGAACGTCAACCCGAAGAAGGTGAGCGTCGTGGCGGTGCCCACCGTCAGATGGAAGTGACCGGGGATCCATGTGGTGTTGTGCACCAGCAGGTCCAGCGTGAAGCTCGCGTTGATGATGCCGCCTGCGCCGCCGAAGATGAACGAGATCATCGCGAGCACCTGGGCGGTGAACGAAGGGTTCCGCCACGGCAACTTCGGGATCCAGCCGAGCACCCCCTTGCCGCCGGCGCGACGACCGCCGACCTCCATCGACGCCGCCACCGTGAACGCCGTGATCATGCTGGGGATCCCCACGAACATCGTCAGCAGCGAGTGCACCAACTTCCACGCCACCGGGATGCCCGGGTCGGCGAACTGGTGGTGGAACCCGACCGGCGTGCTGAACATCAGGAACATCAGGAACGCCAGTCGCGTCAGCGAGTCGGAGACGAGTTCGCCCCCCGCCTGCTTGGGGATGAAGGCGTACCAGGAGATGTAGGCGGGCAACAACCAGAAGTAGACGATGGGATGCCCGGTGTACCAGAACAGGGTGCGCGCGAGCTGCGGGTCGACGCCGGAGATCCAGCCGGCCGACCACGGGATCAGGAACACCACCACCTCGACGACGATGCCGACCGTCGCCAGCATCCACATCAGCATCGTGATGCTGGACATGTACGTCACCAGCGGCGTGACCTTGCCTGGGTTGGCGCGGCGCCAGGCCGCTCGCAGCCGCAGGACCTCGACAGAACCCATGAGGCTGCCGACCACCACCAACGCCAGGCCGGTGTAGAACGCCCAGTGCCCGGACAGAGGCGGGTAGAAGGTGTAAAGCACCGTCGAGGTGTTCGCGATGATCGCGGTTCCCGCCATCAGCAGCCCCGCCAGCATCACCGCGTAGGAGCTCCAGACGAACGGCAGGTTCATGCGCACGTTCAGCTCGCGCGCGGGGAAGTACAGCAGCACGCCGGCGTTGAAGAACGTGGTGAAGACCAGTGCGTTCAGCACACCATGCAACGTGAGGCCCTGATAGTACGAGCGCAGGAACGGCAGGACGCGGTCGTAGAGGTCGATGTTGCCGTAGTTGAGCGCCTGGAACGGGCCGAGCAGGGCGCCGATCAGCAGTGCCCCCAGGCCCGTGAGGACGAAGGCCGCGGTGACCGCCTTCTCCCCCCTCCAGGTGCCCGCATCGGCGACCGCTACCGTCGTGGGGATCGTTCCTACCGTCATGGCAGCTCCAGCTCTCCGCGCAGCGCGAGCATCTCGGCGGCGCTCAAGGGCGACTGGCGCTCCGCGGCGAACTCGTCCGCGGTGTACGGCACGAAGTCCGCCGGCAGTGCCTCGGGCTCGTCCCACGCCGTGACGGCGTAGTTCAGCACCGCAGCCAGTTCTTCGTCCGACAGATGCGACCACGCGGGCATCTGACCGTTGTAGCTCGTGCCGTTCACCGTGATCGCACCCTGCAGACCGTTCAGAAGGAGCTTCACGGGGTAGGCGCGGTCGGCCCGAACGAGGTCGGGGAGGTGACCGGCAACGGGCGGGAACGCCCCGGCGATGCCTTGACCGTTCGCCTGGTGGCAGCTCGCGCAGTTCGACGCGAACACCGCCGCGCCGTCGACCTCGGCGGGTGCCGCCTGGGCGCTCTGCCGACGGGCGAACTCGGCCGCCGACACCACCTCTACCCAGCCGACCATCTCGTGATGCAGGCTGCCGCAGTACTGGTTGCAGGAAACGCGGTAGGTTCCTGGTTCGTCGAAGGTGTAGTGCAGCGTGGCAACCTCACCCGGGATGACCTCGAGGTTGATCGAGGTGCGTTCGACCTGGTAGCCGTGGATGACGTCGCGGCTGGTGAAGTAGAAGCGCACCAGCGCCCCGACCGGCACCACCACCGTGTTCGGCACCCACGTGAACGCCTGCCCGATGAGCGAGACCTGGTACTCGTTCGGACCGAGGGCGCGCACGCCCGGTTGGGCGAACAGCGCGCTGGTCGTCAGCGTCGCGGGATCGGTGCGCCCGGCCGCCTGGACGATCTCGCCGCCTTCGGTCGCGAGCGTGTACGCGATCAAGATGACGAAGGTCAACGACATCAGACCGGAAGCCGCCAGCCACCTGCGTTCCCACTTCGCGATGCGCTCGTGCGTGGCGTGATCCATGCCCTCAGCCCCGCACCTGCGTCAGGAAGAACATGCCGAACCACAACACCAGGATCGTGGCGGCGAGGAAGAACGTGATCGCCACGGCCCCCGACGGGCTCTCGCCGTTGTCGGGCGGCACGTCGGGAACGGGTGGTGGAGTAGGCCGACGGTCGGTCACGGAACACCTCCATGTGAAGAAGCCGTGTTCTGGCCTCTGTGATCTGGCAACTCGGCAACACCATAGCGCACGCGAGCGCGTACTGGTGGCCGAAACTGCGCGCTACGGACAAGTCGCGCCGGCACGCGCTGGGTAGCCTATGACCATGGGTTCGGGGCGCGTCGTCATCGCCGGTGGCACGGGTCTGCTCGGTACGGGCCTCGTGACGGCGCTTCGCTCCGAGCGTCCGGAGCTCGAGGTCGTCGTGCTGAGCCGCAGCGGCGGCGTGGGTGAACCGGGGGTGGGTAACGGCGGCATGGCGCGAAGGACCGGCGCCACGGAGTCGCGCGTGGTCGACTGGCGCCCCGACGCGGCCGCCGCCCTTGACGAGGGGGAGCTCGAGCGACTCGCGAACGTCTTGGACGGCGCGGTCGCCGTCGTCAACTTGGCCGGCGCGTCGATCGGCGCGGGCCGGTTGGGGCCCGAGCATGTCGCGCGTGTGCGGTCGAGCCGCGTGAACGCCACCGCCACGCTGGTCGCGGCTGCCGGTATCGCTCGCACCGCGCCCGGGGTCTTCGTGCAGGGAAGCGCCATCGGCATCTACGGCGACCGTGGCGACGAGGTGCTGACCGAGGACGCCGCGTTGGCCGACTCGGGCGTGTTGGTCGGAAGTAGTCGAGACTGGGAGGCGGCCGCCGCTCCCGCGGCGCGAAGGAGCCGCCTGGTCGTCGGGCGCACCGCGCTGGCGCTCCATCCGGACGCGCCCTCGTGGCAGCGGATGCTCCTTCCCGTGCGCTGGTTCGTTGGCGGACCCCTGGGTAGCGGGCGACAGTGGCTGTCGTGGATCACCGTGGAAGACCACGCGCGGGCCCTTCTGCACCTGATCGAGCACGACGCGTTGGCGGGAACCTTCAACCTCGCGGCGCCGGAACCGATCCGCCAGGCGGCGCTCGTACGCGCCGTCGCCGAGCGCCTGCACAGGCCGTCGTTCTTCCCGGTTCCGGCGCCCTTGCTGCGCCTCGTGCTCGGCCGGCTGGCGGACGCGACCATCCTTCCGAGCGCCCGCGTGCTTCCTGACCGGCTGCTGTCGAGCGGGTTCCGCTTCCTCCACCCGACCTTCGACGCCGCGCTCGACCACCTGCTCCCTCCACGAGGAAGTTGACGGCAGGAGCGGAGCTCAGGACGCCCAGCGCGTCCGAGTCGGTGTACGCCGAAGGCGCGCGTAGCGGCGCGGGCGGCGCTGCAAGCCGCTGCTATACTCCGCCCATGCCGAACGCCCCCACCCTCAGCATCTCTTCCGCGCGTGACGAACGGCTCTTCGAGCTCGTTCGCCGCGAGGAGGAGCGTCAACGCCACGGACTCGAGCTCATCGCATCCGAGAACTTCGTCTCCCAGCAGGTGCGCGAAGCCGTCGGCTCGGTGCTCACCAACAAGTACGCCGAGGGGTACCCCGGCAAGCGCTACTACGGCGGCTGTGAGGTGGTGGACGAGGTCGAACGACTCGCCATCGAGCGCGCGAAGGAGCTGTTCGGCTGTGCCTGGGCGAACGTCCAGCCGCACTCGGGTTCGTCGGCCAACCTCGCGGCCTACTACGCGTTGCTGGAACCCGGCGACCGCGTGCTCGGGATGGACTTGGCCCACGGTGGCCACCTGACGCACGGCTCGCCCGTCAACTTCTCGGGGATGGCGTACGACGTGATCGGCTACCCGGTCGACCAGGAGAGCGAGGCCATCGACTACGACGAGGTGCGCAAGCGAGCGCACGAGCACCGGCCGAAGATGATCATCGCCGGCGCCAGCGCGTACAGCCGGCTCATCGACTTCGTGCGGTTCCGCCAGATCGCCGACGAGGTCGGGGCGCTCCTGCTCGCGGACATCGCCCACATCGCAGGCCCGGTGGCCGTGGGGCTCCACCCCCACCCGCTACCGCACGCGCACGTGGTCACGACGACGACGCACAAGACGCTCCGCGGCCCGCGAGGCGGCATGATCCTCGGGAACGACCCGGAGATCGGCAAGAAGATCGACCGCATCATCTTCCCCGGAACGCAAGGCGGTCCACTCGAGCACGTCATCGCGGGCAAGGCGGTGGCGTTCTTCGAGGCGCTCCAGCCCGCCTTCCGCGGGTACGTCCAGGCCGTGCTGGACAACGCCAAGGCGTTGGCGGCGGAGATGGAAGCGCGCGGCTACCGCATCGTGTCGGGCGGCACCGACAATCACCTGTTCCTGGTCGATCTTCGTCCTCAAGGGTTGACCGGGAACACCGCAAGCAAGCGCCTGGACGCCGCCGGCATCACCGTGAGCAAGAGCATGATCCCTTACGACCCGGAGAAGCCGTGGGTCACATCGGGCATCCGCATCGGGACGCCCGCTCTCACCACGCGCGGCTTCACGCCGGAGCAGATGCCCGCGGTCGCCGAACTGATCGACCGCGCTCTGACGTTAGCGTCACCCGAGGAGGTATTGCCTGACGTGCGGGCGCTTGCGTCCGCGCACCCGATGCCCTGAGCCGGCTCGACGCCGGCAGCGGCAGGGTCGTCCGGCTCGACGCCGGCAGCGGCAGGGTCGTCCGGCTCGATGCTGGTAGCAGCATGGTCGTCGGCGCGTGGGCGCGACGCCGCGCCGGCCCGGGGCGAGGCGTCAGCGACGACGCCGGAGGCGCTCCATCCCTTCGCGCAGGCTGACACGCATGCGCTCGACGGCCTTGGCGATCTGTCCGAGCTCGTCGTCGCGCTTGAGCTCGACCGGGCGTTCGAAGTCGCCGTGGCTGATGCGGTCGGTGGCCACCAGCAGGTAGCCGATGGCGTCGGTCAACCCGCGCGTGAGTGAGAGCGCCGCCAAGATGGCGAACAACACCGGCACGAGACCGACCAGAAGGACGGTCCGGAACACCTGCGCGGCCGCAGAGCGTTCACTGTCGGACGCCAGGCCGACGACGACCGCCCCGACAGGAGCGCCGAGGCGCTGCACCGTGGCTGCGGCGATCGTGGTCGGTTCGTCCGCGAGTCCGAGGATGGCCAGAGCCGTACGCCCGCTTGCGCGCAGGTCGTCGACCCACGACGACGACGGAAGCGCGGAGGCGTCGGAGGCGGTGGCGGCGATGCGGTCCCGACCCAGCGCCAAGGCGCCTTCAGGTAGCGCGGTCTGACCGGAGCCATCGGCCCGCCACGCCATCAACGTGCTTCCGTCGGCGTCGAGGACGCCGAGGAAGGCGACGCCACTGGCCGCCAGCTCCTGCCGGCTGCGATCACCGACGCGCGCCAACTCGGCCCGAAGGAGTGGCGCCGACAGCGGCAGGCCGCCCGCCAGGCCTTCGATCGTCGTCGCCATCGTTACGGCAACGTCGTCCGCGCGCCGCTCGAGCTGCGCGCGCACCAGCGGCAACATCGTCACGGCGACGGCGAGCAGCGCCACCACCAAGGTGACGATCGCGGGCAGGGTCGCCGCCGTCGCCACGCGACGGCGCAGGCCCCCGCGCTCCAACGTCGGCGGGTTGCGCGTGAGCGTCGTCTTCATCGGGTCCCGCGGCGGTGTCGTGGTGGTCTGACCAGGGACTGGGGTCCTACGACCGGACGACGTGGGATGACGGGATGCCGGTGCTCGGGCCCCCTGGTCCTCGACGTCCGGACGGCCATCGACCACGGCCCGTCCGACGCCCGGTTCGGTCGTCCGTGGCGGCTCCGTCACGACACTCGGTTCCTCGTCGGCCGTGGCGACGTCGACGCGAGCGGCCCCGACGTGCGCGGCCCCGACGTGCGCAGGACCGACGTGCGCCGCGGCACCGTCGGACCCAGCGACATCGGCCGTACCGGCCGCCACGGTCCTTACGGTCTCATCCGATCCGAACGCGCCCGACCCAGTCTCGCCCGACCCGGTCTCGCCCGACCCGGGCGCGACCGCCACGCGCCCTTCGACGACGTGCTCTTCTCTCTCCGCCGTGCCCGAATCGCCTGCAGCAGGCCCGGTCGTGACGGCGACGCCGTCCTCGACATGCAGTGACACCGACCGACCTTCGGCGGATCCCTCGCGGATCTCGACGACGAGTCCGGCCTCGTCCAGGATCCTCGCCACCACCCGTGCTTCGCGCTCGCCGACGGGCCGCGTCACGACTCCCGGAGCGCGCCGCAACAGCGCCATGGCTTTCTCGGGCGAGATCCGGAATCCTCCCGCTACCTCCCCCACCACGGCCGAAAGGTCGCTGGGAACCGGTTCGCGCACCAGTACGACGTACTTCATCGCTTCCTCCAGAGGTCGGCATCGTACCGCGGCTCGCCGGCGTCGCGCGCGTCACCCGAGTCGCTGCCAAGCGACTCCAGGGTGTCGAACGGATCGAGGGGGTCGAGCGCGAAGAGACTCCTGAGTTCGGCGGCACGCGCGAGGAACTCGCGCCTCACCCGGAGGTCGGGGAACCCGCGTTCGACTTCTGCCAAGAACTCGTCGACCGCCGTGACGGGTAGGGCGTCAGCTGACAGGCCGAGGTCGAAGAGGGCGTCCTCGACCACGATCTCCCCTACCGGTCCGAGCAGGTCCACCGCTTCCCTGGCGAGTTCCCTGGCGAAGCGGGGATCTGCCACCGTGGTCGAAGCGAACTCCGCCAGTCCGCCGCGCACCAGTTCCCTGCCCGCCGCGACGACCTCGTCGACGGGCCGCGCCATGGCTGCCGCCAGGTCCCGTAGGCTCGCGTTGCCGTCGAGCCTGCGCCACAGGTGCAACGCTCCGAGCGACAGCGCCACCGTCTCCTCCGCCCGGCCGTTGCGTCCAGGATGTGAGCCAGGCGCGTAGGCCGCCGAAGGGTGCAGGGCGGACGGCGAGTGCGACGCGCCGTTCGCGCCGTGCCCAAGGTGCCCGCGCGTGCTGGTGACGGTCAGAACCGAGTCGGCGTCGATATCGGCTTCGACCCCTTCGGCAACGGGGGCGCGCGCCACGTCGGCACGGTGGCTGGCCTCGAGCAGCAGCGTCTCGGTCGAACGGTCGAGCGTGACACGCGGCGACGTCACGCCGGGGCGGAACGTGAACCGGCCCTCCGTCCACTGGAGCAACGCGCTCAGAGCGGCGACGTCGTACAGCGGCCGGGCGTCGACGAACACGATGCGCCCGTCCTGGACGTAAACGCTACCGTGGAGTCGGTCCGGATGGCGAAGCACGAGGCGGCCGGTGGCCTGGCCGAGCGAGAGGTATTGCAGGACGTTGGCCAGCACCCCCTCCTCGATGCGACCGTGAAGCGTGGTCATGCGACTGCTCCCAGCATCGATTCGTCCGCATCCTACCAGCGCCGCGACCGGACGAAGCGACGTGGTAGGTTGGTCGCGCTCGGCGGCCGTCCGACGCGGCGTCCGCCGTGGTCCACTCCAACGACCCAAGACGTCGATGCGTCGTTGCACCGCTCCAGGTAGGGCGCAAGAGCCGTGTCCGCGCGGTGCCGCGAGACGAGCGAGGAGAACCCATGCACACGATCTGCTTGATCCCCGGTGACGGCATCGGCCAGGAAGTCGTTCCTGCCGCCCGTCGCCTACTGGAAGCCACCTCGGTCCCGCTTCGCTTCGAGGTCGCCGAGGCGGGCTGGGACACCTTCCAACGTCACGGCGTCAGCGTCCCGGACGAGACCCTCGAGAAGGTGCGTGCTGCGGACGCTACCCTGGCGGGCGCCTTCACCAGCCCTTCGCACCGCGTCGAGGGGCACCAGGGCGCCATCCGGTTCATGCGCAGGACGCTCGACCTGTACTCGAACCTCCGGCCCGCGCGCTCACGCCCGGTGCAAGGCTGCGCGCCTGGCGCCGACATGATGATGGTGCGCGAGAACACCGAAGGCCTCTACGTCGAGAAGGAGCGGCGCTACGGTGACGTCGCCATCGCCGACGCCGCCATCACCCGCCAAGCGAGCGCCCGCATCGCGCGCGTCGCCTTGGAACTGGCACGCAAGCGGCGCAAGCGCCTCGCCGTGGTTCACAAGGCCAACGTGCTGCCGATCACGTCCGGGCTGTTCCTGGAGACGGCGCTCGAAGTGGCGCGGGAGTACCCCGACGTCGAGACCTACGACATCATCGTCGACGCGGCCGCGATGAAGTTGGTGCGGGAGCCGCAATCGTTCGACGTGTTGGTGTCCACCAACCTGTTCGGGGACATCCTGTCCGACCTGATGGCAGGGCTCACCGGCGGCCTCGGGATCGCTCCGAGCGCCAACGTAGGAGACCGCTACGCCATCTTCGAACCGGTGCACGGCAGCGCGCCGGACATCGCCGGCCGCGGCATCGCCAACCCGACCGCCTGCATGCTCTCGGCCGCCATGATGCTCGACCACCTCGGCGAGACCGACGCCGCCAAGGGCATCGAGGCCGCCGTGGACCACGTCTTAGCGCACGGCCCTCGCACGGGCGACCTCGGTGGCGACGCGACCACCGACGTCTTCACGGACGCCGTCATCGCTGCCTATGGGGCGGGCTGAACGGCGCGCGAAACGAAAGAGGTCCCGCGGTGGCACGCGATGCGGGCGCCGCTTGCGCGGACCGTTCATGCGACCTGCCCCACGCCTGCGGTAGATTGGATGCCGTGACCGAAGCGCCCGTCAGGACGCGGCCCCTCTCGAGGGGCCGGACGTGATGTACGCGCTGGCCCAGGCCATGCGCGCCATCCGCGGCAACTGGGTGGCGAGCGTCTCGACCATCACCACCATGACGCTGTCCCTGACGATCCTCGCGGGGTTCAGCTTGCTCAGCGTCAACCTCAACCAAGCGCTGTCCGTGCTCCAGGGCGAACTCGAGGTGGCGGCCTACCTCTCCGACTCCGCCGACGTCGGTCAGCTGACGAGCACCATCCGGGCCTGGCCGGAGGTGGAGAACCTGCGTTTCGTCTCGAAGGCCGAAGCGCTGGCGTCGATGGTGGCGGACCTCCCCTCCCTGGCGCAAGCCTCCGCGCTGGTCGAGAACCCGCTGCCCGACACCTTCCATGTGAGCCTCTACGATCCGTCCCAGACGCACGTGGTGCGCCTGCGGCTGGAGCAGTTGCCGGGCGTGGACGAGGTCGACGACGCCAGCGACGCCGTGGACACGTTCCTCGCGCTGAACGACGCGTTGCGCGTCGGGGGATCGATCCTGATCGTGGTGCTCCTGTCGGCAGCGCTGTTCGCCATCGTGAACTCGATCCGCGCCGCCATCACCGCCCGGCGCGAGGAGATCGACGTGATGCGGCTCGTGGGCGCGTCGCGCGGGTTCATCCGCGCTCCGTTCCTCATCGAAGGGTTCCTGCTCGGCCTGATCAGCGCCGTGCTCTCGCTTGGCCTCATCGTGCCCGGCTATCAGTTCGCAGTGCTGCGCCTCTCGGAGCAGTTCTCGTTCGTGCCGTTCGTGCGCGATCCGGTGTTGTTGGGGCAGATCGCGGGTCTGCTTGCGGTGCTCTCGGTGCTCGTCGGTCTCGTGGGCAGCGCGATCTCGGTCTCGCAGTACCTGCGCGAACAGAGCTGATCGTCTCCCGCCATCACCGTTCCGGCCGCGCCGCGGCGGCGCTCCCGCCGATTGCTAGACTGGGCGCGTGCTGCGCGCCGTAGTCCTGGCGCTCGCCCTGTCGCTGACGTGGGGAGCCGCCCAGATCGACCTCACCAGCCCGGAACGCGAGGCGCTGGAACGCGACATCGAGCAGTTCCGGACGATGCTCGCCGAACGCGCCCAGGAGCTGGTTCGAATCGAGGAGGAGCTCGGGCGCACGGCCGACGCGCTGCGACAACGCATCGCCGAACGCGACCGCGTCAGCGCCGAGCTGGCGGACCGGCGCCGCGAACGCGAGCAGATCGTCGCGCAGATCGCTGGTCTGGAGGAAGAACGGGCGGCCACCGAGCAGCGCATCGTGGAGCTTCAGGGTCGCCTCGAGGAGCTCGAGACGCGCGTGGGGCGGCTCCTGGTCAACCTGTACAAGCAGCGCGGCCGGCGCCTGGGCGCGAGCATCGCGAGCAGCGAGAGCTTCTTCGAGTTGCGCGTGCGCAACCACTACCTGGGCTTGTTGGCGACGCAAGACGCGAACCTCATCCGCGAACTCGACGACCTGCTGGTCGGACTCGCCAACGAGCGCACCCGACTGTCCGAGCAGGTCACGGCGCTGGAGGCCGCCGAGGCCGACCTGGCGCAGGCCGAGCGCGAACTGGCAGACGCACGCGATCGGTTGAACGCCATCGTCGCCGAGCTGGACGCCAGCCGCGAGGGTCAACTGGCGCAACGGCAGGCGCTGCTGGAGGAGCAGACGCGCATCGAGTCGAGCCTCGGGAACCTATCGAGCCAGCTGGAAGCGGAGATCGCCCGACTGCGCGAGGAAGAGGCAGCGGCCAGGGCCGCCGCCGAACGGTACGCGCAAGACCAGGAGCGGCGGCTCGAAGCCGAGCGCCAGGCCGACTTGGCGCGCAGCCGTCTCGACGCGCTGACCGAACCGCTCGCGCCCCTATCGTCCGGGTTCATCCGGCCCCTGGAAGGGGCGCAGCTGGAGAGCCGTTTCGGTGAGGGCAACAACTCGTACGTCGCCATCCGCGCCCCGGTTCCCAACGCCGCCGTGCGGGCCGTACAGACGGGGCGCGTCTACGCCATCACCTACCTCGGCGCCAACTTCGGCTACATGGTGGCGCTCCAGCACGACGGCAACCTGCTCAGCATCTACGTGAACCTACGGCAACCGTTGGTCGAGCTCTTCGACACGATCGAACAAGGGACGGTGTTGGGGTACCTCGGCGGGGGCACGCTCGCGCCGAACGACATCCTGCAGTTCTACGCACGCCGTGAGACCGATGCGGGCAGCCCGTTCATCGACCCTGCGCCGTTGTTGGGCTGGTGACGGCATGATCTGCGCGGCGTGCGGCACGCCCAACCCGGCCGGCATGCGCTTCTGCGGCATGTGCGGCACACCGCTCGGGCGCCAGGTCACGGGCCGCGAGCGGAGGCGCGTTTCCGTCGTCTTCGTCGACCTCGCGGCGTTCAGCACCTTGACGTTCGACCTCGACCCGGAGGAGCTGCGCGACCTGGCGGACGAGGTCCTCACGGGCGTCGCCGGCGTCATCGAGGCGTACGACGGCTACGTCGACGCGTTCCAAGGCGACGGGCTGATCGCGTTGTTCGGCGCCCCGCACTCGCACCCGGACGATGCCCAGCGCGCCGTACTCGCGGCTGCAGCCGGTCTTCGCGCGATCGAGGAGATCGGGCGTGCTCGCGGCACGCCCCTCAGGGGCCGGGCGGGCGTGAACACCGGCATCGTCATCGCAGGAGCGGTCGGATCCGGGCGCGTGCGCAGTTACACGGTGATGGGAAGCGCGGTGAACCTGGCCGCGCGTCTGGAGGAAGCGGCCGTGCCGGGCGAGGTGTGGGTCGGCCCCGAGACGTACGAAGCGACCCGCCACCGCCTGCTCTACGAACCTACCGATCCACTCGCGTTGGACGGCTTTCCCAACGTCACGCACGCCTACCGCCTGGTGGTGGCGCAGGGCCAGCAGCAACCCGATCCCTACGGTCACCTGGCGTTCGTGGGCCGCGCGAAGGAGCTCGCCGCCCTGAGGTCCGCGTTCGACGACGTGGTCTCGGCCAGGCGGCCGCGCGAGGTGTGGCTCGTCGGCGAGGCGGGCCGGGGCAAGACGCGGCTCCTGCGAGAGTTCCTGCGCGCACTCGACCAGCACGCCACGGCTTACTGGATCGAGAGCCGGCCGACCGAGGAGTTCTCCTGGATGCCGCTCGCCCAGCAGTTGTTCGGCCTCCAGGGCGGCGAGGAAGAGCGCTCGGCCGAGCAGCGCGTTCAACGCGTGCTCGACGACGCGCTGCCGAACGAACCGCGCTGGCAACGCGCCGTGCTCGGTAGCCTAGACCTTGCTCCTCGCAAGACCTGGACGCGGCTGGAGCGGCGCAGCGTCGACCGCACCAACGTCGCGTGGCGCGATCTGCTCGCCGCCATCGCCAACCGCAACGGCGACCCGAACGCCGTGGTCCTGGTGGTCGAGAACGAGCCACGCGACCCGAACTTGCTCGAGTTCTTGGCGCTGCTGCAGCAGGCGAGCGCCCCCATCCTGGTGCTCCGCTCCAGCCGCGGCCGGAACCTGCCTGCCGACGTCGACGCCATCCACCTGCAACCCCTGAGCTACGAGGAGAGCGTGCGTCTGCTCGAAGAGGTGGCGAGCCCGACGCTGCGGGTCGCCGCGCAGTCGTTGGTGCAGCAGGTCGGAGGCGTGCCGGCGTACGTGCTGGAGCTCGGTCGGGCCCTCTCCATCACGCAAGAGGAGAGCTTCTCGGGTTCCCTTGCGTCGTTGCTGCAGTCGCGCCTCGACATGATCGACAGCCGCGCGCGTAGGCTCCTGGCGCAGGCCGCGCTGGTAGGAGAGGCGGCTTGGGAAGGGCTGCTCCGTGAGCTCGCTGGCGGTAGCGAGACGGCCGAGGTGCGAGAACTGGTATCGGAGAACCTACTGGTGAAGCAAGCGACCTCCTCCATCCCGGGCGAGGTCGAGTTCCGCTTCCAGAGCGAGCTGCTACGCAACGCCGTGCTCCGCATGATCCCGTTCGCCGACCGCCCGCACCTCCACCTGCGCGTCGCCACGTGGCTGGAACAGCACGCGCCCTTGACGTTCGCCGAGCTCACGGCGGAACACTTCGAGCGCGGCGGGTCTCCCGACGCGGCCTACGCTCACTTCATGACTGCGGCCGACCTCTGTGTCACCAGGGGCGACACGGAGCACGCCTTCGAACTCTTCGAGCGCCTTCTCCAACTGGGCCTCACCAGCCCGTTCCTCGCGGAGGGGTCGTTGGCCTACGCCCAGGCCGCCATCGCGACGCTCGACACCGCGCGCGCCGAACGGCTCCTCGCGGCGGCCGCGACGCACGTCGAACGCTGCCCGCCCGAGTCGCGAGACGACCTCGGGCGCGTCCACCTGCAACTCGAGCGGGATCTGCGGGCGCTCACGAGGCCCTGACGCGAGGCGCGCGCCTGGCGCCGACGCGGGACCCGGTAGCAGGTGAGCGACGAGAGGCGCGCAAGCGTGACGACGACGCAGGGGCCGCTCAGGGTACGCCTCATTCGGGCGCGCGCCCGAACACTGCGAACCACGGCCGGAAACTCGCTTCGGTGTCGATCAGCGCGCGCGCCACCTCGCCACGATGCGCGGCCGGGAGCGCCGTGCGCAACGCGATCAGGAACTCCCATCCGCGCGCTGCCGACACCTCGAGCGCGCGCTGAGTGAAGACCCCTTGGAACCACAGCGAGCGCGCCAACCCGGTGCGTCCTCGCGGGTACTCGAAGCTGCCAAGGTCGAACGCGGCAGGACGGACCTCGTCTTCACCGACGCGCCGCGATCGTGCGTCCGCGCCGTCACCGCCGGCGACCTGGACACGCGACCAGGCCTCCACGCTCCCGAGGCGCACGGTCTGGTCCGTGGCGCGCAGCGCCTGCACCAGCACGTAGGTCGCCACCAGCTCGTCGAGCCACCGGACGTGCGTGCGCAACCCGGAGAGGTTCGCGACGGCATGACCCCACTCGTGCCCGATCATCAAGTCGAGGAACTCGCCGATCTCGGCCGGCGGCGCCGCGCCCGACTTGGCGGCCTCCAACAGCACGTCGTCGAACCGCCGCACGAACCGCGGTGGGTAGTCGGCCGCGCCCACCACGGACGCGCTACTCGACCCCGCAGCGGTGCGCGTGAACGGGAAGCCGTACGGGTAGGTACAGAGCCTGCGCCAGTCCTGCGCCGACGCCACCAACAGCACCACGTCGCCCTTCGTCTCCAGC
>CAZOTV010000069.1:0-15146 GCA_964582795.1 uncultured bacterium | reverse complement strand
GGCCATCACGCAGCGCCCTGAGCCGCCTGTTCCAGCAGTTCGCGCACGGTCGCCCGCAGGTCCTTGCCGGTGAGCGGCTTGTGCACCACCCTGTCGGCGTGGACGATGCGCGCCTCTTCCCTCGTCTGAGCGTCGCGTAGGGCAGTGAGGATGATGACCGGCACGGACCGGAGTCGGGCGATCCGCTTCATCCGATGGCAGACCTCGAGGCCGCCCACGTGCGGCATGAGCACGTCGAGGATGGCGAGGTCCGGCGTGTGCTCCTTGAGGTACTCCAGTGCCTCGCGGCCGTCCTCGACGGTGTGAACCTCGTACCCGTCGACCGACAGGAGCATCTCGAGGATCACCCGCTGACCCTCGACGTCGTCGGCGACCAGGATCTTGGCTGGGCCTTCTGGCGTCGTCACGCTTTCGACTTTACGTGACCGGGCGCTCCGCTGCCAGGGGAGGACTAGACTGGAAGTGTAGGTCACGAAGTGCGTCATGAAGGAGGGGCCATGATCAAGGAGTTCCGAGAGTTCATCAGTCGCGGTAGCGTTCTGGACTTGGCGGTCGCGGTGGTCATCGGTGCCGCCTTCGGCGCGATCACGACGTCACTGGTCAACCAAGTGATCATGCCGGTCGTCGGACTGCTTCTCGGTGGTGTCGACTTCTCCAACCTCGGCATCATCCTCAAGGACCGCGCGCTCTACCCGTCGGTGGCCGCCGCGGTCGAGGCGGGAGCGCCCGTCATCCAGTACGGCGCGTTCATCAACACCATCATCAACTTCCTGATCATCGCCTTCGTGCTGTTCATGGTGATCCGGTCGTTCAACGAGATGAAGCGCCGCGCCCAGAAGCCCGCGCCGCAAGAAGCGCCGGCCCCGCCAGAGCCGAGCGCGGAGGAGAAGCTGCTGGCCGAGATCCGGGACCTGTTGGCCAAGCGCACCTGAGCGCACCGGTTCGCGCGTTGCCTCGGCGCGGACTCAGTACAGGATCATCAGCTCGAGCCGTGCCGGACCCGCGCGGTTCACCGGCTCCGTCGCGACCAACCCGATGGCGACGGGACCCGTCAGGCGAAGGAGGAGGTTCGTGAACATCTCCTCCGTCACCGGGCCGAAGTCGGGGAGTTGGCCTTCGTCGAGCCCGGCCCTGCGCATCTTGCGCACGGCATCGGCCTTCAGCTGGGCCAGCGCCGTACGGATCTCGTCTTGACTGGCCGGAAGGTCGGTCGTGCCGACGTGCAACTGGCTGCTCACGATGAGCTGGCCGCGTTCGAACAGCTCGTCGTTCTCGAGGGCCTCGACGAGCACGTCGATGGTCGAGCTGATCTGGTTGCTGGGTGAGATGAGGCGCACCAAATCGGACGCCGGCGTCTGGCTGATGACCTCGACCAGTACGTTGAACTGCTCGGTGGTGACGCGGATGCGTTCGACCCCACGGCGCGCCACGAAGGCCGTGGCGTCGGAGATGAACGAGGCGAGTTCCTCCCGGACGGCTGCCGGCTCCTGGGCGTAGATGGCGCCGGAGTAGATGAGCTGGTCCTTGACGAAGTAGACCTCGCCGCCTTCGAAGCGGCCGTACTGCTGTTGCAGCTCGGCCAGGTCGCGCGCCTGGCCCTCGACCTCGGCACGCAGGTCGTCGACGGTCGCTTGGAGTGTCTGCACGGTCTCGTTGCGCTGTCGGATCTCGTCCTCGAGCCGGTCGTTGAACTCCGTCAGCGAGAGGTTCTGCTGCTGGATGCGCGCGTTCTCCTCGGTCAGCACCTGGTTCGCGCCGAGCAATGCTTGGTTCTGTTCGCGAAGGGACTGCGCCTGGGCGCGCAGGTCCTCGGCGCTCGTCTCCAGTTCGGCGACCTCCGCGTTGAGCGCCGCCAGCCGCTGTGCGAGGTCGGCGCTGTCGCGCTGGGCCGCATCGCGTTCCTCCAGGGCCGCCTCTCGCTCTTCGATCGCCGCGTCTCGCTCGGCCAGCGCCTCGTCGCGCACGTTCACGGCCTGGTCCCGCGCCGTCTCGGCTTCGTCCCGCGCGGCTTCGGCTTGCTGCAGGTCTTGCTGCGCCGTGCGCACCTGCGCCTCGGCCGCCGCCAGCCGCAACTCGACGTCGACCAGGTCTTCCTGGAGCGATCGCAGTTGCTCGTTGGCGGTATCGAGCTGCCCACGAGCGTCCGCGATCTCCTGTTCCAAGCGCGCCGCTTCGGCCTGGGCGTCGTCGGCAGCGGCGCGGGCATCGTCGGCTTCGGCCAACGCCTCGTCACGGTCGGAACGCGCCTGCTCGGCTTCCGCCATCGCCTGGTCGAGTTCCTGCTGCGTCGTCAGAAGAAGGGCTTCCGCCGCTCGCACCTCGGCTCCGGCTGCCGCGACCTGTTCCGCGAGGTCGTCACGCTGCGCCAGCAGGTCGTCGCGCTCGAGTTGGGCGGCGTCGCGCGCTTGCAGGGCCGCGTCGCGTTGCGCTTCGGCCGTGCGGATCGTCTCGCGCGCCTGTTCCAACTCGGTTCGCAGTGCCTCGAGTTCGAGGTTGGCCTCCCGCACCCGCTCGTTGAGGATGCGCTCCTGCGTTCGCAGCTGCGTGAGCTCGTCGAGCGTCCGCTGGAAGTTGACCAGCGTCTGGGTGGCGTTCTTGAAGGCGATCGCCAACACCCCGAGGGTGGTGAGCATGATCAGGATGCCTGCCATGATCCCGACGATCTGCCCCGTGCGCCTCGGACGCGCGCCGAACAGGCTGAGCCGCCTGCGGCCGACGTACGTTCCGAGCCTGTCCCCTGCGAACGCGATGATGCCGGCGAGCACCACGAGCAACAGCACCAGCAGCCCGATGAACGTCATGCTCGAGTTCCTGGTTCGCGGTCGGAGCGGGAACGCACGTCAGGACCTCAGAGCTGGAACTCGTTGCCGAGGTAGTAGATCCTCACGTCGGGGTCGGCGTAGAACGCCTCCGGCGTGCCATCGAAGCGTACCCGTCCATCGAACATGAGCACGACGCGATCCGCGATGGCGAGCGTCTCACGAACGCTGTGGTCGGTCAACAGCACGCCGAGGCCGCGCCGTTCGCGCAGGTCGTGGATGATGGTCTGGATCTCACGGATCGACTTGGGGTCGACGCCCGTGAACGGCTCGTCGAGAAGCAGGAAGTCGGGATCGATGGTGAGGCTGCGCGCGATCTCCAACCGGCGCCGCTCGCCGCCGGACAACGTGTCGGCACGGGCGTGCGCGAGATGGGTCAGGTGGAACTCATCGAGCAGCGCCTCGGCGCGCGTGCGCTGTTCCGCCCCGCCGAGGTCCTGGAACTCCAGGATGGCCAGCAGGTTGTCGAGCACGGTCATGCGCCGGAACGCGCTCGGTTCTTGGGCCAGGTACCCGAGGCCAAGCCGCGCGCGCCGATGCATGGGCCAGTTCGTGACGTCACGCCCGGCGAGTTCGATGGTGCCGCCGTTCGGGCGCACGAAGCCCACGATCATGTAGAAGCTGGTGGTCTTGCCCGCCCCGTTCGGCCCGAGCAGCGCCACGATCTCGCCGCGCCTGAGATCGAGATCCACGCCGTCGACGACCTTGCGTCGACCGTACCGCTTGGTGAGGCCGCGAGCCCGCAACTCCACTTGCCGCGTGGGGACCTCGGAGCCGTGGGACACGGTCTGGACGGCAGACATACCGGCGCATGCTACCACGGTGCTCCGTGAGAGCCGGGTGAACCTTCCGTCAGGAACGGCGCATCCGCCCGCCGGATCACCCCTCCAACGCCACGAGGAACGGCTCCTCGAGGGCAGTGCAAACCCACCGCAGGAAGCGTGCCGCCGATGCGCCGTCGATCAGCCGATGGTCGTACGTCAGCGCCAGCGGCATGATCATGCGCGCCGCGAACTCGCCCTTCTCCTTGTCCCACACGGGCTTCATCGACGCGCGCGAGACGCCGAGGATGGCGACGTCCGGCGGGGCCACGATCGGCGTGAACCCGGTTCCGCCGATCCCACCGAGGTTCGAGATGCTGAAGTTGCCGCCTTGCATCTCGTCGGGCGTGAGCTTGCGGTCGCGCGCCTTCTCGGCCAGGACGCCAAGCTCCTTGGCAAGATCGATGATGTTCTTCTGGTCGGCGTTCTTCACCACCGGCACCAACAGGCCCGCGTCGGTGTCCACCGCGACGCCGATGTTGACGTACTTCTTGTGCACGATCTCCATGGCTGCGGTGTCGATGCTGGCGTTGAAGTCGGGGAAGCGCCGCAGCGCGGCCGCCACCACCTTGAGCAGGATCGCGGTGGGCGTGAGCTTCGCGCCTTCGGCCTCGGCCATCGGTTGGTACCGCTTGCGCGTGCGCTCCAGCTCGGTGATGTCCGCCTCGTCGAAGTGCGTCACCATCGGCACGGTCGCCCAGGCGGTGGACATCGAGCGTACGGTCGCCTTGCGGATGCCGCTCATGGCGCTGCGCTCGACCTCGCCCCAGCGGGTGAAGTCGGGCAGCGTCACCTGCGGCTGCGAGACACCGGCTTGCCCCACGCCAGCGGCCGTGGGCGCGCCGGCCGGAGCGCCGCCGTTGGCCATGCTGCGCACGTCCGCTGCCGAGATGCGCCCGAGGATCCCGGAACCGCGCACGCTGCGGACGTCGACGCCCAGTTCGCGCGCCAGGCGCCTCACCGACGGCGCGGCCGGCACCAGCCGCGAGCCGCCGCCGTTCGCCGCGCCCGCCGGTGCGGTTGCCTGCGCCGGGGCGGCGGACTTCCGGTCGGCTGCCTTCTCGGCGGGCCGCCCCTCCGACGGTTCTCGTTCGCGCACCTCGGCGGGCGCCTCGTGCGTCTCCTCGGCACCGGTCTTCGCGGGTTCCTCGGCAGCAGGCTTCGCGGCGTCTTCCTTGGCGCCCGCGCCCTCGTCGATCACGACGAGCACCGAGCCGACCGCAGCCTCCTCGTTCTCCTTCACGTTCACTGCCGAAACCACGCCGGCGACGGTCGACGGGATCTCGACCACGGCCTTGTCGGTCTCGAGTTCCACGAGGGGCTGGTCCTTCTGGACGTGGTCACCCGGTTGCACCAGCACGGCCACGACCGTCCCGGCCTCGATCCCTTCTCCTACTTCCGGCAGCTTGACTTCGGTCGCCACGGGTGGTTCCTTTCCAGTTCGGTCAGTCGACGTAGGGGTTGGGTTTGTCCGCGGCGATGGCGAGGGCCTCGCGGGCCTTCTTCACCTCGGCCGCGTCGAGTTGGCCGTCGTCGGCCAGCGCGTGCAACGTCGCGAGCACGATGTGCCGCGCGTCGACCTCGAAGAAATCACGCAGTTCCTCGCGCGCCTCGCTGCGTCCGTAGCCGTCAGTGCCAAGCGCGACCATCGGCTTGGGAAGGTGCCGGCTCAACGCGTCCGGCAGGATCTTCATGTAGTCCGACGCCGCGACGAACACGCCCTTGGCGTCCTTCAGCGCGTCCTGCACGTAGGCCGTGCGCTTCTTCCCAGTTGGATCCAGGCGGTTGGCGCGTTCGACCTCGAGTGCGTCCCGGTGGAGCGCCTTGTACGACGTGACGCTCCAGGCGCTGGCGGCAACACCGTAGTCCCGCTCGAGGATCTCCTGCGCCTTCAAGACCTCGTTCATGATGCTGCCCGAGCCGAAGAGCTGCGCGTGCAACTTGGCGCGCTTCTTGCTGGCCTTGCGGAAGAGGTACATCCCGGCCAGCACGCCGCGCTCGAGCTCCTCGCGCGACAGGTGCTCGGGTTCTCCCGGCTGGGGGTAGTTCTCGTTCCCCACCGTCAGGTAGTAGAAGACGTCCTCTTGCTCCTGGTACATGCGCCTCAGGCCCTCGCGCACGATGATCGCGAGCTCGTGGGCGAAGGCTGGATCGTACGCCAGCAGGTTCGGTACGGTGTAGGCGAGCACGTGCGAGTGCCCGTCCTGGTGTTGTAGACCCTCGCCTGCAAGGGTGGTGCGGCCGGCGGTGGCCCCGACGAGGAAGCCCTTCGCGCGGCTGTCGCCGGCGGCCCAGATGAGGTCGCCGATGCGCTGGAAGCCGAACATCGAGTAGTACAGGAAGAACGGCACGGTGTTCACACCGTAGTTGGCGTAGGCGGTACCGGCCGCCAGGAACGAGGCCATGGACCCAGCCTCGGTGATGCCCTCCTCGAGGATCTGACCGTCTTTCGATTCCTTGTAGTACAGCAGGTTGGCGCTATCGACCGGTTCGTAGAGCTGCCCCACCGGGGAGTAGATGCCGATCTGACGGAAGAGCGCCTCCATGCCGAAGGTGCGCGCTTCGTCGGGGATGATCGGCACGAGGAGCTTGCCCCACTCCGCGTCGCGCAACATCTTGCGCATGATGTTGACGATCACCATGGTGGTCGAGACGGCGCGGTCCCCGCTCGGCGTCATGAACTCCTCGAACAGCTCGGCGTCGGGCGCGTCGAGCGGGTCGGCCTTCACCGACCGAGCGGGCAAGAAGCCGCCCAGCTCCTCGCGGCGCTCGATCAGGTAGCGGTGCTCCTGGCTGTCCTCCGGGAAGCGCAGGAACGGGTCGTCGGGGATCTGGGCGTCGTCGATCGGCAACTCGAAGCGGTCGCGGAACGCCTTCATCTCGTTCTCGTCGAGCTTCTTCTGTTGATGCGTGACGTTCTGCGCCTCGCCCGCGGAACCCATGCCGTACCCCTTCACGGTACGCGTGAGGATCACGGTCGGTTGGCCCTCGTGCCGCACGGCGCGCGCGAAGGCGGCGTAGACCTTGACGGGGTCGTGGCCGCCGCGGTTGAGGCGGCCGAAGTCTTCGTCGCTCCACCCTTCGACGAGCTTCTTGAGCTCGGGTGTGTTGAAGAACTTCTCCTTCAGCTCGGGCCCACCGAAGGCGGCGTAGCGCTGCGACTCGCCATCGACCAGTTGCTCGAAGCGGCGCACGAGCGCGCCGTCGTCGTCCTTGGCGAGGAGCTCGTCCCAGGCGCTGCCCCAAGCGACCTTGATGACGTTCCAGCCGGAGCCGCGGAAGATCCCCTCGAGTTCCTGGATGATCTGACCGTTGCCGAACACCGGGCCGTCGAGGCGCTGGAGGTTGCAGTTGATGACCCAGACGAGGTTGTCGAGCCGCGCCCGCGACGCGACGCGGATGGCGCCGAGCGTCTCGGGTTCATCGGTCTCGCCGTCTCCCAAGAACGCCCACACCTTCCCGTCGCCCTTGGGGAAGAGGCCACGGTCCTCCAGGTAGCGGCGGAAGCGCGCCTGGTAGATCGACATGATCGGGCCGAGGCCCATCGACACCGTGGGGAAGCTCCAGTAGTCGGGCATCAGCCACGGGTGCGGGTACGAGGACAAGCCGGGCGTCTTCTGCAGCTCGCGCCGGAACTGCAGCATCTGCTCGTCGGTGAACCGACGCTCGAGGTACGAGCGGGCGTAGATGCCCGGCGACGCGTGTCCTTGGAAGTAGACCAAGTCGGCGTCCGGCCCCTTGTCCGGCCCGCGGAAGAAGTGATGGAACCCGACCTCGTAGAGCGTGGCGGCCGAGGCGTAGGTGGCGATGTGGCCACCGATGCCGGACGACGCGGTGTTGGCGTGCACCACCATCGCCATGGCGTTCCAGCGGATGAGGTTGGTGATGCTCTTCTCGATGTCGAGGTCGCCCGGGTACTCGGGCTCCTCGTGCGGGGCGATGGTGTTGATGTAGGAGGTGTCGGGCTCGAAGGG
This sequence comes from uncultured bacterium, assembly GCA_964582795.1. GTDB lineage: Bacteria > Deinococcota > Deinococci > Deinococcales > Trueperaceae > CAZACZ01. The sequence continues at coordinate 7,532 of CAZOTV010000069.1, read as the reverse complement.
CAACTGCACCCCATGCCGCCGAGAATGCGCCTCGAGCAGCGTCATGATCTCCGCCACGCGCTCCGGGCCACCGCTCGCGAGCACGTAGTCGAGCGACTCGAGCCACTCCCGCCGCTCGAGCCGGTTCAGCTCCTCGCGCTCCTCCGGCGACAGCTGAGAGCGGTCTAGGTCGAGGAGTTCGTCCAATACGTCCGCCATGGTAGGTCTCGTCCTCTCGCGTGCGCGGAAGGCCGCCAAACGGACGGCGGCCAGGATGGTGCTGGTCGAACGGCCCGGCGAACGCGCGCCGGGCGTCGTCATCGGTCGCCCATTGTACGCCACGCGTGCTGGCGGGCCGAAGCCGGGGGGTTACGGACTACCGGGAGAGCCGTCGCAGCAAGCCCCGCACCACCCGCTCCGCGCGCGAGGCCGCCAGTTCGGTGAACGCTCGGAAGTCGAGGCCGGCCTCATGGTCGGCGGTGTCGCTGATGCTGCGCACGATGACGAACGGAACGTTCCAACGGGCGCACACCTGCGCCACGGCCGCGCCTTCCATCTCGGCGCAGGCCGCTCCGAAACGCCCGTGGAGGTCGGCGGCCACGGCCGGATCGGCCACGAAGCGGTCCGCCGAAGCGACCCGGCCGGCAACGACGCGGACGCCGACCAGCTCCTCGGCGGCCGCGGCGGCAGCGGCCGCGCGCAGGTCCGGGTCTGCCTCCCAGGCGATGCCGGAACCGGGCACTTCGCCCGGCGCGTACCCCAGGGCCGTCACGTCGACGTCGTGCTGCACCGCGTCGGTGCTGACGACGACGTCTCCGACGCGCAGGTCCGGGGCGAGGGCGCCCGCGACGCCCGTGAACACCAGGCTGGTGGCGCCTTCGGCGAGCAGCGTCTGTGCGGTGACGGCGGCGTTGACCTTCCCGATGCCGCACTGCGCTACCAAGACGTCGACCCCTTCGAGCCGGCCCGCGTGCAGGGTCACGGGTCCGCGCCGAAGCTCGCTTGTGTCTTCGAGACCATCGTGAAGACGCTCCACTTCCTCGCGCATCGCCCCGACGATGGCGACGACGCCATGGTCGTCAGAGGCCCGGGAACGCCGAGCCTGTCGGGCCGCCGTCTCCCTGGACTCGGGTGGCGCCGACCCAGGCTCCCTCACCTGCGGGCGCCGTAGAAGACCATCTGCCCCAGGAACGCCCCCGCCACGACGCCGGGCGCTCCCAAGCCGATCATCAGCCAGTCCACGCTCGTCTCGGAGGCGAAGAGGCGGGTCGCCACCACGCCGGCCACCAGCGCGAGACCGGAGACGATCGTCATCACGCGCGCGTTCGGCGACCCGCGCCGCAACAGGAACAGCGCCGAGAAGTACCCGAACAGGAGGAAGAATCCCGCGCCCGTGAGGCTCGACATGGTCGTCTGCTCGGTGTCGGGCACCGCGGCCTGCAGCACGATGAAGAACACCGTCGCGATCATCAGCGCGCCGGAGAACCGGCCGGGCATCTTCTTGCGCTCCTGCTCCGTCGGGGGCCGCGTGGCAGCGGGCACGGGCTTGCCGGAGGCTGCCGCCTTGCGGCGCTCCTCGCGCCGTGCGCGCACGGTGCGCAGGCGATCCTTCCGCGCTTCCTTCTTCTTCGCCTTGTCCCGGTCGGCCTTCTTGTCCTGCTTCGCCTGTGCGCGGCGGATCTGACGGTTCATGACGGTCAGCATACCCGCCAACCCCGTGGTCACGAGCCCGGGGGCTCGAGGTGGGGAGCGCGTCGTGCTAGCCTCGCCGGGCTCATGACCGACGACGATCTGACTGCCATCGCAGCGCGCTACGGGACACCGACGTACGTCTACGATCTCGACGGGGTGGAAGCCCAGGTCGCGCGCCTACGCGCGGCGTTCCCGGGCGCGGACGTCCACTATGCCGTCAAGGCGAACGCCAACGGAGCGCTCCTGCGCTTCCTCGCGTCGCTCGGGCTCGGGGCCGAGGCGCTGACGACCGGTGAGCTCGAGCGCGCCGTGCGGGCCGGCTTCCCACCCGAACGCATCCTCCTCGGCGGCCCCGGGCACACGCCTGCACTGGTGGCGCGCGCGGCCGAGGCCGGGGTGGGGCTCGTCAGCCTCGACGGGGAGGGCGCCTGGCGCATCTGGCGCGAAGCACGCGCTCCCCACACGCGCTTCCTGATCCGCGTCAACCCGGGCTTCGACCCGCGCACGCACGAGCATCTGGCCACGGCCGCTCCGCATGCCAAGTTCGGCATCCCGCTGGCACAAGCGATGGCGCTGGCCGAGGAGATGGTGGCCACTCGGCGGCTCGCCGGCTTCCACGTTCACGCCGGCTCGATGATCGCCGAGCCCGAGGTGGCGCGGCTGGTCGTGGAAGCGCTCTCGCCGCTGTACGACCGCTTCCCGGACCTCGACACGGTCGATGTCGGCGGTGGCTTCGCGGTACCGGACGCGCCACTGGAAGCGTTCGCCGAGCACTTCCTGCCGTTCGCAAGGGCGCGCGGCCTACGCCTTGTGATCGAGCCAGGCCGGTTCTTGGTGGCCGACGCCGGCACGCTCCTGACACGCGTGCTGCATGTGAAGCACGGCGCGCTGCGGCACGTCATCGCCGACGCGGGCATGGCGGATCTCCTGCGCCCCGCCCTCTACGGCGCGCATCATCCGGTGCGCGTGCTCTCGACCGAAGGCGCCGCGACCGCGCCCGCTGCCGCGCCAGCGGTCTCCGTTCCCACGCCAGCCGTTCCCATACCCGCAACACCCACAAGCGCAATACCCACGACCGCCGTTCCGACCGACGTCGACGGCCCTCTGTGCGAGAACGCCGACAGACTCGCCCGCCACGTCGACCTGCCCGACGTCGCTCCCGGCGACCTCCTGGCCGTCGGCCGCGCCGGAGCGTACGGGTTCGCGATGGCCTCGAACTACGCCTCGAGCCTGCGGCCTGCCGAGGTGGTGTCGAGGAAGGGCGAGGCGCGCCTGGCGCGCAGGCGCGAGACCCCCGAGGACCTCTGGCGTCTCGAGGACGAAGCGCAACGCTCGTCATGAGGTCCCGCCGGAACCGTGGGCGGGGCATCAAACCGCGTCGCGCGGCTTCCGTATGCTCCGGGGCGTGAAGCGCCGCATCGTCGTCATCGGTTCCGGGTTCGGCGGCCTTGCCGCCGCCGCACGCTTGGCAGCCTCCGGTCACGAGGTCACCGTCCTGGAGAAGCTCGACAAGCTCGGTGGCCGCGCCTACGTCCACGAAGTCGACGGCTTCCGGTTCGACGGCGGCCCGACCATCATCACCGCGCCGCAGCTGTTCGACGACATCTTCGCCAAGGCAGGCAAACGACGAATCGACTACGTCGAGTTCGTGCGGTGCGACCCGTACTACCGCATCTTCGACCACCAGGGCGGCAGCTTCGACTACGGCCACGACGGCGCCGCCATCCGCGCGCAGATCGCCGCGCGCTCACCCGAAGACGTCGACGGCTACGAGCGCTTCGTGAAGGCCGCCGGCAAGATCTTCGCCAAGGGGTTCGAGGAGCTCGCGGATCAGCCGTTCTTGCGCGTGACGGACATGCTCAAGGTGGCGCCGGACCTCATACGGCTGCAGTCGTACCGAAGCGTCCACGGCTACGTCTCGCAGTTCGTGCGAGACCCGTTCCTGCGTCAGGTGTTCAGTTTCCACCCGCTACTCGTGGGCGGCAATCCCTTCGACACCTCGTCGATCTACGCCATGATCCACTACCTCGAGCGCGAATGGGGCGTGTGGTACGCGATGGGCGGCACCGGCGCATTGGTGGAGGCGTTCGGGCGGTTGATCCGGGAACTCGGTGGCCGCATCGAGCTGAACGCCGAGGTGGAGCGTATCGAGGTCGAGCGCATCGACGCGGCGCCGCGCGCCACCGGCGTCCGCCTGGCCGACGGCAGGCTGCTCGCGGCCGATGCCGTGATCAGCAACGCCGACGTCGCCACCACCTACATGCGAATGGTCGACGCCCGGTTCCGGCGCAAGAACACCGATGCCCGGCTGAAGCGCATGCGGTACGCCATGAGCCTGATGGTGATCTACTTCGGCACCGACCGGCGCTACACCGACACTGCGTTGGCGCATCACAACATCCTGCTGGGCCCGCGCTACAAGGGCTTGCTCGACGACATCTTCCGCAACGACGGCAAGCTCGCCGACGACTTCAGTCTGTACCTGCACATGCCGACCCTGACCGACCCGAGCATCGCACCGGCCGGACACGAGTCGTTCTACGTGCTCTCGCCGGTTCCGAACCTGAAGTCCGGGATCGACTGGGAGACGCACGCCAAGCCGTACCGCGACCGCATCATGCGGTTCTTGGAAGACCGTTACCTACCGGACCTCTCGCGGCACCTGGTGGCGGAGAAGGTCGTCGACCCGAGGTACTTCCAGACCACGCTCTCCTCGCATCTCGGCTCGGCCTTCAGCTTCGAACCGGTGCTCACCCAGTCCGCCTGGTTCCGGCCGCACAACCGCAGCGAGGACATCGCCAACCTCTACTTCGTCGGCGCCGGAACACACCCTGGCGCCGGCCTACCTGGCGTGCTCTCGAGCGCCAAGATCGCCGACGACCTCATCGGCCCTGCCTGACGCCTTCACGGTAGCGCCGGAGCGTCACGCGGCGAACCGCGGTACGGTGGTCGCCGCGCGGCCCCGGGCCGAGGGAGAGGAGCGGGATGGACTTCCGACGCAACGTCGTCCTGAAAGAAGACACCACCTTCTTCGTGGCGGACGACCTGGGCGCCGCGAACGGCGGAGAGCACGGTCTGTTCGAGCGCGACACGCGGTTCCTGTCGAGGTACGTCTGGTCGCTTCGCGACGACGCCGGTCACCAGTTCCAGACGCTGTCGAGCGAGACGCCACGCCCGGACACCTACCACGCGCACCACGCGCTGTTCGAGGTCGAGGCGCAACGGCTGGCGGTGCGACGGTCGATGCATATACACGCAAGTGGCTTCGTGGACGTCCTCGTAGTCGAGAACACCTCGCTCGAGCGGCGCGCGATCGAGATCACGCTCGCCACGGCGGCGGACTTCCTGGACCTGTTCGAGGTGCGCGGCTGGGGCGGCGCGTCCGGTAGGCGTTCGCCGGCGGTGCACGCGACGGCGAGCGCAACGAGCGTCACGTACGAGCACCAGGCCGACGTGGGGGAACAGCGCGTCGTGCTTATGTTCCCCGTGGCGGCCGAGGCGACGACCGCGGGGGCCCGCTGGAGGTGGGACCTCGCGCCGGGCGAACGCGCTTCACTCGACGTGACGTGCGAGGTGCAAGGCGCCGGCGCGGAGGCGCAACGCGAGCACGAAGCGTACGAAGCGTGGCGCGCATCGTTCGACGACCTTCCATCTGGACCCGAACCACGCGTCACGGCGCGGGCGATCGACGACCTCCGTGGGCTTCTGCTGTTCACCGAGGATGGACCCGTTCCGGCGGCGGGCATCCCTTGGTACGTAGCCGCCTTCGGCCGCGACGCGCTGCTGACGGCGCACATGCTGCTGCCGCACCGTCCCGACGTCGCGGAAGGGACGCTGCGCTACCTCGCGCGTCATCAGGGGCGCAAGCACGACCCGGTCAGCGGTGAGGAACCGGGCAAGATCCTGCATGAGATCCGCTTCGGACCCCTGACGCGATCCGGCGCCATGCCGTTCGGCCCCTACTACGGAACCGTGGACGCGACGGCGCTCTACCTGATGCTGCTGGCGGAGCACATGCGCGCCACGAACGACACGACGCTGGTCCGCGCGCTCCGGCCGTCCTGGGAGGCCGCACTGCGGTGGCTCGTCGATCACGGCGACGTCGACGGGGACGGCTTCGTCGAGTACGTGCCGCAAGAGGGCGGCGCTTGGCTCCAGGTTCAATCTTGGAAGGACTCGCGCGACTCGATGAGTCACGCCGATGGCACCCTGGCGCGCGGCGCGATCGCCGTGTCGGAGGTGCAGGGCTACACCTACGCCGCGTTCCATGCCGCTGCCGCCGCGTACCGCGAGCTCGGCGAAGAGGACCAGGCCGACGGCTGGGCCGAGCGGGCATCGCTGCTTGCGCGACGGTTCCACGAGGCGTACTGGCTGGAGGGCCTAGGCACGTACGCCATGGCGCTCGATGGCGACAAGCGACCGCTGGCCGTGATCTCCTCCGACGCCGGCCAGCTGTTGTGGACCGGCATCGTCCCGCGCACCGTCGCTCCACGCCTCGTGAAGACCCTGTTCTCGCCGGCGTCCTGGTCCGGCTGGGGCGTGCGCACGCTAGGAGCGAACGAGGCGCGCTACAACCCGGTCAGCTACCACAACGGCTCGGTATGGCCGCACGACAACGCCTTGATCGCCGAGGGCCTGCTCCACTACGGCTTCGAACGCGAGGCGCGCCTCATCCGCAACGCCATCCTCGACCTCGCCGCCCTCGAGCACGACCACCGCCTGCCGGAACTGGTTGCGGGCTACCCGCGGGTGTCCGCCTACGGCACGAGCGAAGGCGACGACATGCGACGGCGAACCGACGAGACCCCGCCCGTGCCGTACCCGGTCGCGTGCCGACCCCAGGCCTGGGACGCCGCCGCGATCGTTCGCCTCCTGACGCTGATGCCCTAGCCTCGGGCGATCGGCGCTGGCGCCCGTGGCGTGGTGGTCTCGGCCGAGGCTTCACCACGCAGCAGTCGCGAGTGCCGCTGGCGCCTGTGGCGTGGTGGTCTCGGCCGAGGGCACGGCTCCGCAAAGCCCTCGGCCGAGACCACCACGCCACCCACCGGCGATAGACTGCGACATGGCAGACTCCCCCACCACGGCATCCGACAGCCTGAAGGAGGGCCCCGTGCAAGGCCGCTACCTCACCGACACGTGGCACGCAGCCAGCCGCACCTACCCGGTCACGAGCCCCTCCACCGGCGAGGTCGTGGCGCACGCCGCCGACTGCGGCGCAGACGAGGGCCGCGCCGCGGCCGACGTGGCGTGGAACGCGTTCACATCGTGGCGTCGCGTCTCGCCGTTCGAACGGGCCGAGATCCTGATGCGCTGGCACGACCTGATGATGCGCGACCAGAACGCGCTCGCGACCACCATGAGCCGCGAGATGGGCAAGCCGATCCGGGAGGCGCGTGCCGAGGTGGCGTACGCCGCCAGCTTCGTGAAGTGGTACGCCGAAGAGGGCAAGCGAGTCTACGGGGAGACGTTCCCGTCGCACTTCGGCCACAAGCGCCTGAGCGCCATCAAGCAGCCGGTGGGGCCGGCGTTCGGGATCACCCCGTGGAACTTCCCGCTCGCGATGGTGACGCGCAAGGCCGCGCCGGCACTGGCGGCCGGCTGTACGTTCGTGCTCAAGCCCGCCGAGCAGACCCCCTTGACGGCGCTGCAAGCCGCCGAACTCTGGCGCGAGGCGGGCGGGCCGGACGGCACCCTCCAGGTGCTTCCCGCGCAAGACCCGGTGCCGCTCTCCGACGCGCTCATCGAAGATCCCCGCATCCGCAAGCTGACCTTCACCGGCTCGACCGAGGTGGGCCGCATCCTGTATGCCAAGTCCGCCGAGACCATCAAGAAGATCTCGCTCGAACTCGGTGGTCACGCCC
>CAZOTV010000068.1:0-15171 GCA_964582795.1 uncultured bacterium | reverse complement strand
GCTCAACAAGAGGGTCAGGACGAGTAGCCGTCGGGCCATACGCAACCTCCGGGGGCGGGCGAGGCGGCGGGAAGCGGCGTCAAGACCGTTCCGCGGATACCGCCGTCGCGGCTCCGGGGCCACCGGAGCGTAGCAGGCAAGATACACCGCCGCCGCGTTCCTCCGCTTGGGCGGATGCGGGTGCGCGCTACCGGCCGCGCGTACGCGGGTCGAGGGCGTCGCGCAGCGCATCGCCGAAGAGGTTGAAGCCGAGCACGACCAGCATGATCGCCAGGCCGGGCGCTACCGTCGCCCACGGGCTGAGTTGCAGGAAGCGCCGGCCCTCCGCCACCATCAACCCCCAGCTCGCCGCCGGCGGTTGCGTGCCGAGCCCCAGGAACGACAGCGACGCTTCGGCCAGGATGCCGTAGGCAAGGCGCAGCGTGACCTCGACGATCAGCGGAGCGGACGCCGCAGGGAGGATCGCCACCAGCAGGACGCGCCAGTCGCGGCTGCCGAGCGAGCGACTGGCTTCCACGAACAGCTCCTCGCGCACCGTCAGCACCGAGGCGCGCGCCACGCGCACGAACGGCCCGACGTACACCAAGCCGATGGCCAACACCAGGTTCACGAAGCCGGGCCCGAGGAACGCCAGCAGCGCGATCGCCAGCAGGATCGCGGGGAACGACAGCAGCACGTCGGTGACGCGCATGATGACGGCGTCGAGCCAGCCGCGGTAGAACGCCGCCAACACCCCGAGGATCCCGCCTACCACCAACGCGAAGAAGGTGGCGGCGGCAGCCACCGACAGCGAGGCGCGTCCGCCGTAGACGATGCGCGACAGGGTGTCGCGGCCGTACTGGTCGGTGCCGAGCCAGTGCTCGGCGGTGGGGCCGAGCAAGCGGGCGGGCGGGTCGAGCGCCACCGGGTCGTAGGGCGCCACCCACGGCGCGAAGATCGCGGCCAATGCCGCCACCACCACGATCGCTGCCCCCACCGCGCCGCTGCCGGAGAGCAGGTGGCGGAGCGTCGCGACGCGCGTGCCTGCGCGGCCTGCAGCGGAGGCGCCACCGCGGTCGGTGCGTTGCATCGCGCCCCCGTCAGCCATACCGAACGCGCGGGTCGATGAGGGTGTAGAGCACGTCCACCAGTAGGTTCACCACCACGAAGGCGGCGGCGATCAGCAGCACCGCTCCTTGCACCACCGGGTAGTCGCGCAGGTTGATCCCTTCCAACGCGAAGCGGCCCACGCCGGGCAGGCTGAACACCTGCTCGATGATGACGGCGCCGCCCAGCAACTGCCCGAACTGCAGCCCGACGACGGTGACCACCGGGATGAGCGCGGTGCGCAGTGCGTGGCGCAGGATGACGGAGTGCTCGGCCAGGCCCTTGGCACGCGCGGTGCGCACGTAGTCGCGCCCCAGCACCTCCAACAGCGTCGAGCGCACGATGCGCGCGGTGGCCGCTGCCAGGATGAGCCCGAGCGACAGCGCCGGAAGGATCATGTGCCGCAGGTTGGTGAGCGGCGCCTCGCCGAACGGCACGTAGCCGGCGGGCGGCAACCACCCGAGCTCGAGCGAGAAGAGCAGGATGAGGAGGATCCCAAGGAAGAAGCCAGGCACGCTCAAGCCCAGCAGCGCGAACACCGACCCGAGGTGATCGAGCCAACGTCCGCGATTCAGCGCGGCCAGCACCCCCACCGGCAGCGCGATCACCAGGGCGATGACGAGGCTGAGGACGGTCAGCTCCAAGGTGACCGGGAAGCGGAGCGCCAGGTCGGTGGCGATCGGGCGGCCGGTGCGCAACGAGCTACCGAGGTCGCCTTGCACAGCTGCTGCCAGCCACTGGCCGAACTGCACGTGCACCGGGAGGTCGAGCCCGAACATGCGGCGCAGTTCCACCAGCCGCTCCTCGGACACGTTGCCCTGGAGGCCCACGAGGTTGGTGACCACGTCCCCCGGCACCGCGCGCATCAGCAGGAAGACGATCAGCGCCACGCCGAACAGGGTGGGAACCGCGAGGAGGCTGCGCCGACCGAGGTAGACGAGCATGGGTGGCGCAATCCTATCAGTGGGCGGCTCGGAGCCGATACGGCCCTCTCGGCGATACCGGAACCGTTGGCGCTGTTGCGTTCGTCATGGCGCGAGGCGCCGACGCCGCCCACCATGACCCAACATGCTTGCTTCCGAGATGCGCCGTAGGGGGTCCCTCGTCGTCGCAGCGTCGTTCGTCGTCTTGCTGACGACGGCCTGCAGCCCGCCGCCCGCACCCAAGTCCGCCGTCCCGTCTCGCATCGCCATCCGCAGCGTGGCCGGCGTGGCGGAGTTCTACGACACCGTCACCGGGGAGACCTTCGTGCCGCGCGGACACAACCTGGTGAAGTACACCTCCAAGGACGACCCCATCTTCGGTGCGGGGTTCTACGACATGGTGCTCTCGCCGGCGCGTTACGACCGGGCCGAGATCCGCGCCGACTTCCAGGCCATGCGCGCGCTGGGCTTCAACGTGGTGCGCGTGATGCTCGAGACGTGCGGCGCCAGCGAGTGCATCTACCCGCTCGGCGCGACCACCCGCACCCTATCGGGCGCCTACCTCGACAACGTCGCCGACATGCTCGCGCTCGCGGCAGAAGAGGAGATGTACGTCTGGATCACCTCGAACACCCTGCCCGACACCGGCTACTACCTCGAGAAGGGCTACTCGGGCGCCGCCGGGCCGATCTCGGCCAGCCAGGCGCACTTCATGACCCAAGCAGGTCTCGACGCCTACGCCGAGTACTTCTCCGACTTGTTCGCCGGCCTCATCGCGCGGGACGCCCGGCTCGACCGGATGTTCTCCTTCTCGATCCGCAACGAATACTGGTACGACCTGCGCGAGGCGCCCTGGACGCTCGCGAGCGGCGTCGTGACGACCGCGTCGGGCGCGTCGTACGACCTGGCCGTGGCGGCGGAGCGCGACGCGCTGGCGGAAGAGACGCTGATCCACTTCATCGACACGATGGTGGACGCGGTGAAGGATGAAGCTCCGACGGCGCTGGTCTCGGTGGGGTTCTTCGCGCCCAACACGCCACACGAGTGGCGCCCCGGCGACTTCAAGTTCGTCCTGACCGAGCGCGCCCTTGCCGAGTCGAACGCGGACTTCTTCGACTTGCACTCGAACCCGGCGCCGATGGGCTTGACCATCGACGAGATCCAGGAGAACTACGGCGCTGCCGGCATCACGACGAAGCCGCTGGTGATGGGCGAGCTGGCGGGGTTCCGGGCGCTCTACCCGGCGATCCACGTCGCGGCGCAGGAACTGGCGAACTGGCAGACGGCCTCGTGCGTACGCGGCTACGACGGTTGGCTCACCTGGCACTGGGACGGCGACCAGATCGAGGGACCGGGGTTGTGGGGTTCGAACGGCACGGTGCTCGGCGAGGCGCTCGCACCCACGCTGCACCCGGACCCGTGCGCGAGCGTCACGGTGCCGAACCCGAACCTTGCGTTCGGCAAGGCGGTGACGGCGTCGAACGAACTACCCGACGAGCCCGCCGAGAACGCCGTCGACGGCGGCTGGCCGCAGTGGGGATCCGGTGACGACGCGCCGCAGTGGATCGAGATCGACCTCGGCGCGGTACACGACTTGGGCAGCGTGCGCCTGACCGTGGCGCAGTATCCCGCCGGGCCCACCACGCACGAGGTCTACGGCGGCGCGACGAGCCCGGCCGCCACCTTGTTGCACACGTTCTCTGGCGACACGGCCGAGAGCGACATCCTGTTCCACGAGTTCGCGGCGCCGCCCGCGGTGCGTTACCTTCGCGTCCTCACGACGGCCAGTCCGTCCTGGGTGTCGTGGCGCGAGATCGAGGCGTTCGGCCCGGGCGACGCGCCCTGAACCCGGTGGGCCCGCGGGCTCGCGGCTCGGTCGGCTGATACACTCGACGTCCTCGTGATCGACGCGCCGCCCGCCACGCTGCTCGACGCATCCGCCGTGACCGTCCGCTTGGGTGGCGTGAGCATCGTCGAAGACGTCACGTTCCAGGTGACGCCCGGAGACCTGGTCCTCCTCACCGGAGCGAACGGGGCCGGCAAGAGCACGCTACTTCGCGCGCTGGTGGGGCTGCTGCCGGCCTCGGGCGACATCGCCATCGCCGGGCGTCCGCCGGCGAGTCTCGACGCTCGGCGATCGTTCGTCTTCACCCCCGACGAACCTGCGCTGTACGAAGACCTGACCTTGGCGGAGCACGGTCACTTCACCGCGCTGGTGTACGCACGGCCCGAAGCCGAAGAGCGCAGCATCGCTTGGCTCGGGCGTTTCGACCTCGAAGGACGGGTCGGGGAGTTCCCGGGCACGCACTCGCGCGGGATGCGCCAGAAGCTCGCGCTCGCGTTGGCGCTGGGCTTGGAGATGCCGCTCACCTTGCTCGACGAGCCGTTCAACGGACTCGACCTCGAAGCGCAGCAGGTGCTGGCAGAGGGTCTCGCCGCCCGCACGCGCGCGGGTGGGGCGGTGCTACTGACCGGCCATCAGCCCGAGTTGGCGGGAGCCTTGAACGCTCGCGTGCTGTCACTGCAAGGTGGCAGGCTGGTGCGCGCGTGAAGGTCACCATCGATCTCGACGACGCCACGGTGTGGTCGCTGCTGGAGGCCAGCGGCAAGGAGAGCCTGGAGGAGGCGCTCGAGGTCGCGATCGCTTCGTACATCCACCGTGCGCAAGCCGACCACTGGTCGGCGTTGCAAGACCTGTCGCTCCCTGCCGAAGACGGCGACGAAACACCATGACGCCGCACCGCGCAGTGTGAGCGGCGACGCCGCCGCGCTCACGAGGGCCGCCGTGCCCTACCTGCGCGGCCGCACCGTGCGGCGTTCGCTGCACGCGTACCGTGTGTGGGTCGGGCGCGCCATCGGCTGGTGGAGCGTCCTCTACCTGGTGTTCTGGATCGTCGTGTTCCTGATCGCCGGCCTCGAGACCATCGCCCCGCGGTCGGTGGCGTTGCCGGCGAACTTCACGTACGCACTCTCGGCGGTGGCCGCGGTGGCCTTCCTGTCTCGCCTGCTGACCGGTCGCGTGCCACCCGTGGTGCTCGACCGGCGGGATCTCTACCGGCTGGGTCTGGCGCCGGTCTCCCCGCGGCACGCGCTGCGCTACCGCTTCACCGTTCGGCGCATGCTGGTCGCCGTTGCGGCTGCCGTCGTGGGCGCGACGTGGTCGATCCTCGCCCCCGCCGCCTTCCACATCGCGGCGCCCTGGGCGGCTCCGGCACTTGCGCTGGCAGGGCTCGCCGGGCTCGACGTGACCTGGTTGCGCTACGCCGGCTTCCGCCGCAAGGACGCCGCCGGCAGGGGCGCGCGCCGCGCGGCCCTGCTCCTGGCGACCTCGTTCGCGCTCATGGTCGCGGTGGGCGTGGCGGCGCACGCTGGCGGCTGGCCTGCGCCACTGGGGTGGCTGGACCCACTCGCCGCCCTGCGCGTGGCGTCCCCGGCATCGCTGGTGGTGCCTGCGCTGTTCGCGCTGGCGGGGTTCGCCGCGACGCGGCGGTCCTTGGCCACCGACTGGCCGCCGCGCTTCGCGGCGCAGAGCCTGGTGCTCACGCAACTGCAGGCGATGCGCACGTTCCAGATGCTGGCCGGCATGGCGGGCATGGGCAGCGCAGCCGAGACCGACGTCACCGCTCGCGAGCGGCTGCTCGCCGCGCTTCACGATCGACCCGGAGCCACGAAGCCGCGTCGGTCGCTCCGGCCTCCACCGACCACGGCGCCCGTGTGGCGCGCGATCTCGTGGCGGAGCTGGCAGGCGCTGTACCGTCGGCCACGCTTCGCGCAGGCGCGCGTCGCGCTGTTGACCGTGAGCGCCGCCACCGCGGCATGGGGCGCCGCCCGCCTGCTGGCCGGCGTGACGCGTGTTGGCGCGAGCGCGCCGACGAGCGTGCCTTCCACCACGGTGATGGATGGCGCCGTATCGCCTGCCGGCATGGGGGGAACGTTCCTCGGCGCGATCGGCGTGCTGCTAGCTTCCTACCTCGTCGCCCGTGCCGGCGCCGCCCTGTTGGGTCCTTCCTTGCCGCGTTCGACCTTGCCGGTCGAGCCGTCTGACCGCACCCGCGGCAGGCTGACGCCGGCCGTGACGGTGCTGCTCGCGGCGTTGGCACCGGCGTACTTCGTGCTGGCCGGCGCCGACGCGCTCGCGGGCGGCGGCTTCGACGCGTCACTTACCGCGGCGTTCGGCACCGCGCCCGGCGCCACCCTGTTGGTCCTCATGGCCGTCGGCGCATTGTTGCTCACCTGCCTGGCGGGTCTGGAGAAGTACGCGTCGTGGAGCGGCGTGGCCGCGAGTCGGTGGGAACCGCAGTTGGTGGCGGCGCTTGTGACGGCACTGCCCATGCTCGTCCTGACGGCGCTCGGGGCGCCCACGTGGACGCTACCCGCTCAGTTCCTGCTGCTGGCGGTGATCTGGCTCATCAGCGTGTAGCGCCGCAACGCGATTCCGCCGGCGCCTCAATGGCAGGGGTGCTTCTCCAGCCGGCGGAGCGTGCGGTGCGCTTGCTCGAAGGACGTCGTGGTTGCGCGCTAGTGGCAGGGGTGTTTCTCAAGCCGGCAGAAGCACGACGCCTCGATCGCTACGTCGGCACGCGCCTTGGCCAACGCCAAGCGGGGTCGCATCACCTGCGCCTCGTCCTCCCGCCCGAGGCGTTCGAGGCACTCGACGTACCCCTGTAGGCTCCAGACGTTGTCCGGGTGCTGGCAGGCGCGCGGCAGGTTGTCGGTGAGCCCCAGGTCGTCGCGGTAGACCTGGTAGGCCTCTTCGACGTTGCCCTGTTCGAGCAGCAGCGCCCCCAGGGCGTGCCGGACGGGTTGCATCCATGCCCACGGTTCGTCGTAGGGCAACGAGTCGTCGAGCTCGGCGGACCGACGCAAGTGCTCGAATGCGACCTCGTAGTTGCCGCGGCGGTACTCGAGCTCCCCTAGCATCATCTCGCGCGCCACCAGCAGGATGTCCTGACAGGTGTTGTTGAACACCGTGCGGGACTCGGGCACTCGCTCTACTGCGCGCGCGAACTTCGCCCGCTCCTCGTCCGCGGCTGCCACGTCGCCGAGCGAGGCGTGCGCGATCGCTTTGCCGTAATGCAGCATCGCGGTGGTGACGGCGTACAGCTCCGGGTCCGGTGGGAGCGGTTCGGCCAGGAGGTCGTGCCAGCGCCCGAAGCGTACGAGCACGTGGACCTTCATGCTCAAGAACCCCTCGAGCCAATCGGCCATGGGCGGGTTCTCGACTCGCAACAGGCTCTCGGGCAACGCTTCCTCCATGGCGGCGGCTGCCCGGAGCGCGGGCTTGAGTTGACCCAAGAACATGGCGGCGTAGATGAGGAAGTGGATGTCGTGGCACCGGTACAGGCTGTAGAAGTGCGCGCCCGGCTCGTTCGCGAAGTAGCGCTCGTCGGCCGCCATCGCCTTCTCGTTGGCCACCATCGCGTCGTAGTAGTTGCCGCAGAGCACGTCCACGTGCGATGGCATGTGGCGCAAGTGGCCGGCGTCCGGCACCAGGTCGCGCAGGGCGTCGCAGGCTCGGAGCGCGCGCTCCGGGTGGGGCGACATCTCCAGAACGTGGATCAGCATGTGGAGCAGGCCGGGGTGCGACGGAAGATCGCCGTCTTCGCGTGCCGCGATGGCCTTCTCCAGCACCACCATGGCCTCGTGCGTGTCCGCTCCTGGCGCCTCGACGCCCGCGGTGATGTCCCACAGCTGCCACGGCGTACGGTTGATGAGCGCTTCCGCGAACAGCGTGGCCACGTCGGGGTCGTCGGGGAAGCGCTCGTACACGCCGCGCATGGCGGCGGCGTAGGCGTCGTTCCAGTCGGCGAACGGTCCGCTGGCGCCTTCGTCCAACGCCTCGGGCCCGACGGGGTAACGCTGCTCGAGCGCTTCGATGAGCGCCGTCTCGACCGGGCTGGCGTGGGCACGGACTTCGAGCGCGCGCAGCACCGCGTCGCGCGCGGTGCCGAGGGCAACCGCCCGCTCTTCGTCCAGGAACGCTTCCCACGGCTTGTTGTAGTTAGGACCCGCGGCGTACGCCAGGCCCCAGTACGCCATGGCGCAGTTCGGATCCTGCTCGGCGGCGCGCCGGAAGCAGCGCATCGACTCCTCGTGATGGTAGCCGTAGCACCAGTTCAGGCCTCGCTCGAACCAGGTCTGCGACGCGTTCGAGGACGTGCTGACCGCGCGCCGGTAGTTGCCCAGGTCGTAGTAGGCACTAGCGTTCCCGCTCTGCATGGCCGACCCTCCTTCGGGAATCGAGGAGGGTCCAGCTTAGCGGAGAGCGCCCGTTCGCGCCGTGGCGAGTGCCGAGCCGGTTCGTCGGCGCCCGCCACGACGTCATTCGTTCTGCATCAACCCCCGGATGTTCCCTTCGGCGTCGACGCGCACGTGCTTCGCCGCGGGGTCGCGCGGCAACGCCGGCATGGTCACGATGTTCCCCATCAGCGCCACCACGAAGCCGGCGCCGGCCGAGACGCGCAGCTCCTGGACGGCGAGCGGGAAGTCCTTCGCCAGTCCGCCGCCTTTCGGATCTCCGGTGAACGACAGGTGGGTCTTGGCGACGCACACCGGCAGATGGTCCTGGTGCGCGGCGCGCAGCGTGGCGAGGTCGCGTTGCGCGTCCTCGGTGAGCGTGATCTCGTTGGCGCCGTAGATCGTCTTGGCGACCGCGCCGATCTTGTCGAGCAGGTCGTCGTCGGGTTGGTACAGGAACTTGGGTTGCGCGGGGCAGTCTTGCGTGGCGTCCAGAAGCGCCAACAGCCGCTCGGCCAGCGCCTCACCCCCTGCGCCGCCATCGGCGAACGAGGTGATCCGCGCCGAGCCCGCGCCCTGCGTGCCCGCATGGCGTTCGACCAAGGTGAGCTTCTCCTCGGTGTCGTCGGGGAAGACGTTGATGGCGACCAAGGCGGGAAGATCGAACGCGCGCACGTTCGCCAGTTGCCGATCCAGGTGCTCGAGCCCGCGCTCCAGGCTCCCATCGCCGTGCGCCTCGAGCGCGCGAACGGTTGCTACCAACACCACCGCGCGCGGCCACAGCCCGGCTTGGCGTGACTTGATCTGCAGGAACTTCTCGCCGCCGAGGTCGAAGCCGAATCCGGCTTCGGTGACGACCACGTCGGCGTGCTCGAGGGCAACCTTCGTTGCCACCACACTCGAGCAGCCGTGGGCGATGTTCCCGAACGGACCCATGTGCACGAACGCCGGGGCGCCCTCGCGCGTCTGCACGAGGTTCGGGCGCAGCGCGTCCTTGAGCAGCGCCAGCATCGCGTCGACCGCGCCGATGTCTCGTGCGGTGACGGCGCTGCCGTCCTCGCGCGTGCCGACGACGATGCGCTCCAGCCGCGCGCGCAGGTCCTCGAGCGAGTCCGCCAGCGCCATGATCGCCATGATCTCGCTGGCGGCGGTGATGTCGAAGCGGGTGGCGCGTTCGGTCTTCTTCCCGGCCGACACGATCACGTTGCGAAGCGCGCGGTCGTTCACGTCCAGCACGCGCGACCAGGTCACTCGTTCCGGCGTGAGGCCGCTTGCTGCGCCGAAGTGGAGGTCAGTGTCGACCATCGCGGCCAGCAGGTTGTGTGCTGCTGTGATGGCGTGCAGGTCGCCGGTGAAATGGAGGTTGATCTCGTCGGCGGGCTCGACCTGCGCCTTCCCGCCGCCGGTGCCGCCACCCTTGATGCCGAAGACCGGCCCGAGCGACGGCTCGCGCAGGCACAGCGCCACGCGCGTGCCGAGCCTCCTGAGCCCGTCGGTGAGGCCGACGCTCACGGTCGTCTTGCCTTCGCCCGCCTTGGTGGGTGTGATCGCGCTGACGAGCACCAGTCGGCCGCGGTTGCTCGTGGTCGCCTGGCCGTTCTTGGTCGGCAACTCGACTTTCGCCTTGGTGCGGCCGAGCGGGTGGACGGTGTCCGGATCGAGCCCGAGCTCGCGGGCCACGTCGAGGATGGGCTTGAGGGAATCGTTCATGGTACGTCGAGGGTACCGTCGGCCGACGAAGCGTCGCCATCTGCAAACGTCCCGGGTTGCGCGTGAGCGACGGCGTGTCGCACCTCGACCACGAAGCGATTCCCCGCCAACGAGAAGGCGGTCGTGGCCGATCCCCCTCAGGAGTCCAAGGTGTTCCGCTCGCCAGGAGCCCCACGTGTCCGCCTCGCGGACCACTCGTCGCGCAAGATGGCGAAGTAGAACTCTTCTCCCCACTCGCCCTTGAAGATCTCGTTGTGGATGAAGTGCGCCTCGCGGCGCATGCCGAGACGCTCCATGAGCGCAGCCGACGCGCGGTTGCGGGCGTCGCAGCTGCCGAAGATGCGGTGGAGACCCAACCCGTCGAAACCGAGATCGAGCATCGCCGCGGCGGCCTCGGTGGCATAGCCCTTGCCCCCGAAGTCGGGATGGAACACGAAACCGATCTCGCCCTGCTGGTGGACGCGGCTGCGCCAGCGCAGGATGACCTCGCCGATGACGCGGGACACGTTCGGCTCCACGACGGCCAGGGAGAGGACGTCGCCTTCTTCGCGCAGGATGACAAGGTCGCGCTTGCGCTCGATCTCCGCGCGGGCGCCCTCGCGCGTGAGCGCTTCACCGTAGAGGTAGCGCGCCACGTCGTCGCGGGAGCGGATGGCGTACCAGTCGTCTTCGTCCGTGATCTCGAACCGACGCAACACGAGTCGGTCGGTGCGGATCGGGAGGGCCGGCGTCAGCATGGCGGGTGCCAGCCTACCTGGTGCGCGGGAACGACGAACGGATCGGGCGAGCGATCCGACCCGCGCGCTTCGCTACACTGACCGCGCGATGCCCACGCGACCGGCGAACGACGAGGTGACCACGTACGTCGGTTTCCTGCGGGCGGTGAACGTCGGCGGGAACCGCAAGCTGCCGATGGCCGAGCTTCGGGCCTACCTGACGGACCTGGGCGCGCGCGAGGTGCAGACGTACATCCAGAGCGGCAACGTCGTGTTCCGGGTGGTGTCCGCTGCGCTTCCGCGCCTACGTGAGGCGTTCGTGGCGGGGGCCGACCAACGCTTCGGGTTCGACCTCGCTTGGGCGACGCGCAGCGCCGCAGAGCTCGCGCGCGTGGTCAGCGGCAACCCGTTCCTCGTGGGCCGATCGGCCGGTGTGGACACGAAGGAGCTGCACGTCGGCTTCCTCGACGCAGCGCCTCGGCCCGAGGCCGTCGCGACGCTGCCGGAAAGCCCGTCGCCACCGGACGACTATCGTGTACTGGGCAGCGAGGTCTACTTTCACTTCCCCGACGGCGTGGGCCGCTCCAAGCTGGCCAACGGCACGACGTTCGCACGACTTGGCGTGAACATGACGATGCGCAACTGGCGCACGGTGCTCACCATGCTCGAGATGGCCGAGGCTCCCGCGCGCTGACGGCTCGGTCGCGGATCGCGCGAACGTGACCGCCGCAGGAGCGGCGAGAACCATGACGCACGCATCGAAGGCGGAGCGTGACTCGCGGAGACGCCTGGCCCTCGAAGGCGCACCAGGGTCCGGCGGCTCAAGGATCTCGTGCAGTCAAAGCCCTCCGCACGAGCCCGCGACCGAGCCCCGCGTCGACGCCACCGTGGAACTGCAGGTGCTGAAGCGCCACGTGGATGTCCCGCAGCGCGCGCTGCAGCGGGTGCGAAGCGTGTAGCACCGCCGCCCCGCCAAGACGGAAGGCTCGCGGAACCAGCAGCGCTGCCGTGCGCGCCGCATGCAAGCTGGCGAGGACGATGTCGTCGCCGTCGGATGGCCACGGCTCTTCCCCGGAGGCCACGCGATCCCATACCCGCTCGACCACGCGGAACATGCCGCCCTGCGAGGCCCGCGCCTCGGCTTCGATCTGGGCGTACTCGGTGGCTACGTGATGAGGGATCCGGTTCAGGGCGGCCTCCAGGGCCTCGTCCCGGCCGTCCGTGCCGCGCGCGTCCGCCGGTCCGCGCGCGTCCGCCGGTCCGGGCGCGCCCTGTAGACCTTGCCCGGCGCGGTCCGCGGCTGCCTCGATCACGGTATCGATGGCGCCGCGTGCGATGCCGGTCGCCACCGCCGCCAGCGCGCAGTAGAGGAAGCCGACGAACGGGAAGGCGTAGATGCGGCTCGCGTGCCGCGGGCCATCGACCCACATCGCGAAGCTTCGTTCGGTCGGAACGAACGCGTCTTCGATCGAGACGTCGTGACTTCCCGTTCCACGAAGTCCGACCACGTCCCACGTCTCGTGGATGGTGGCGTCTTGCATCGGGAACGCCATCATGCGAGTGCGCGGTGGTCCGTCCGGCGCGGCCTGCGCGCGTTCGTCGATCACGACGCAGTTGCCGAGCATCCAGGTCGATCGCCGGCATCCGCTCGCCATGCGCCAACGGCCCGTGACGAGGTAACCGCCGTCCACCGGGCGGGCCTCGCCCGACGGGGCGAAGACACCGGCCGTGGGGTGATCCGGGTCGCGCCACAGGGTGCTGCGGGCCGCGTCCGGGGCCAGGAAGCCGCCGAACATGGTGGTGCCGGCGCCGATGGCGGCGCACCACCCGGCGGAACCGTCGGCGGCGGCGAGCGTCTCGATCACCCGAAGGGCGGTAGGCAAGTCCACTTCGTCGCCGCCGGCGTCGCGCGGAACCAACATGCGGTACACACCGGCTTCGGTGAACGCACGATGGATCTCGTCGGGGAGCGCCATGTCGCGTTCGCCGGCGGCGGCCGACGAACGGATGTGGGGCGTCAAGGTTCGGCTGGCCGATAGCACGCTCGGCGTCAGCGCCTGCGTCCGTGCGAGGTCGTGATCGGTGGTCGGCACGACCCACGATGTTGCCCGGGCGCCGAGTGTGTCAACGGTGCCGGTCACGCGGCTGCCGCCAGCTCGCTACCCGGCCGGGACTCGCGACTCTACCCGCGCCGTGACCAGCGGCCCAGGCTTAGGGCGTGACGAGGATCCTTCGGCCGTCGCTGCCGAAGGCCCGATCCGGCGCGGAGCGCGCTCAGGCGTTCCTCGCCGCCTGGGCCCATGTGTGGCTGGCCGCCGTGTTCGTGGGTTCGGTCCTCTGGCTTACTTCGGTCGCTTCCGCCCAGACTCCGCCTTCGAGCGACGCAGCGGGAACGGCGACAGGGGAAGCCGCGGCGGACGTGACGCCCACCACCGTGACCCTGTACCTGTTCTGGGGCGAGGGTTGCCCCCATTGCGCCAACGAGAAGGCGTTCCTCGCGAAGCTGCAGGAGCGCTACCCGGCGCTCGAGGTCCAGGCCATCGAGGTCTACCACGATCCCGTGGGCCGGGCGTTGCTGCTGTCCATGGCCGAGGCGTTCGGCCGCGAGGCGTCCGGCGTCCCCATGACCTTCCTCGGCGACTACGCCTGGGTCGGGTTCGGCAGCACGACCGGCGAGCAGATCACCGCCGTGGTGCAAGACGGGTTGCGCTACCAGTTGCCGGACGCAGCCGACCGGCTCTCGCCCGAGGTACGAGAAGCGCTCGAGGACCATCTCGCCGGCACCACCGGGGAGGTGGGTGAACCGACCACACCCACTCCCGGGCCCGCGGCGGCGCCCGAGTCGTCGGAGGCCGTTCCCACGACGGGAACTGACGGCGCGTCGCCCGCGACGGCCGACTCGCAGACCGGCGCGGCTCCGCCACCGTCGACCGAGATCCGCTTGCCGATCGTTGGAACGCTGGACGTCGCCAACGCTTCGCTCTTCGTCGGAACCCTGCTGGTCGCGTTGGCCGACGGATTCAACCCGTGCTCGCTCTGGGTGCTGGCGCTGCTGCTCGCCGTCGTGATCAACACGCGCTCGCGTCAGCGCGTGTTGTTGGTGGGGTTGGTGTTCCTTTCGGTAGCGGCCATCGCGTACGCGGCGTTCATCGCCGGTCTGTACACCGTGTTCGCCTACGTCGGCTTCCTGACGTGGGTGCGCGTTGCCGTTGCCCTGATCGCCCTGGCGTTCGCGATCATCAACCTCAAGGACTACTTCGCCTACAAGCGCGGCGTGAGCCTGACCATCGACGACGCCGCCAAGCCTGGCATCTTCCGCGGGATTCGCAACGTGATGAGCGCGCGCTCGTCGGTGCCGGCCACCGTGCTCGCCACCGGCGGCCTCGCGCTGGGTGTCACCCTGGTGGAACTGCCGTGCACTGCGGGGCTGCCGGTGCTGTGGACGAACCTCGTCGCGGACGCCGGCGTGGGAACGGGCACCTTCGCCATGCTGCTGCTTCTGTACATGCTGGTGTTCCTGGTCGATGAGCTGCTGGTGTTCGGGGTCGCAGTCGCCACCATGCGCGCCGCGCGCATCGAGGAGCGTGAGGGGCGCGTCCTCAAACTGGTCGGCGGCGCGGTGATGCTGGCGTTGGCTCTGACCATGCTGCTGCGGCCAACCTTGCTCGACACCATCTCCGGCATGCTGTGGGTTTTCGGCGCAGCGCTGGCGCTCGCCGCCCTGGTGCTGCTGGCGCACCGACTGCTGCACCCGGCCTCCAGCCCCCTCGCTCGCCGCTCGCCCAACGAACCCGTCACCCATAAGTAGCGCCTGACGAGACTCCCGTACACCGCGCGCCCGTCAGGAGTCGGGCCGGCCTAGGCTCCGGTCCGAGCGGTTCGTGGCCCCGCGTCACGGGCCCGTCGCCGACGTCCGTTCCCGATCGTGTCCGCGTTCGGTTGTCGGACGCAGGGTAGGCGCCTATGCGTAGAATGTCGGCACCGACAATCGGTCACGGCACTACGCCGGTACCCCCCATATCCCAACGCAAGGACGGTGGCTCGGATGGTCGAATCAGCGGCAGAGGTTCTTCTCAATTACGTGGGCGGGGCGTGGCAGAAGTCGCACTCCGAGGCCCGCCTCGAGGTGCGGAACCCCGCCACCGCCGCGACGATGGCGTTCGTGCCCCTCAGCGCCAAGGAGGAGGTCGACGCCGCCGTGCAGGCGGGTGTGATCGCGTTCCGGGAGTGGCGCAACACCCCGGTGGTGGACCGCATCCAGCCGCTCTTCAAGGTGAAGCGGCTGCTCGAGGACAACATCGAGGAGCTCGCTCGGACCATCACCAACGAGGCGGGGAAGACGTACGCCGAGTCCGTGGCCGAGATGCGGCGCGGCATCGAGAACGTCGAGGTCGCCATCGGCACGCCGATGATGATGCAGGGCACCAACAACGAGGACATCGCACGCGGCATCGACGAGCACATGATCCGTCAGCCGCTCGGGGTGGTCGCGGCCATCA
>CAZOTV010000067.1:5059-15333 GCA_964582795.1 uncultured bacterium | reverse complement strand
ACGTCGACGGCGCGTCGACTGGCGATCTCGCCGGCGGTGTGCCCGCCCATCCCGTCGGCCACGACCCCTAGGTACCCGCAGCTGCCGACCTCGCCCGCGAAGTACGAGTCCTGGTTGACGCTGCGAACGCGTCCGGGATCGCTCGCGCCCGCGCCCTCGATCCGGGTGCGCTTCGCGTCGCGCGGATGCGGCGTCACGGTCATCGCGGTCATCGCGGCCATCATACCGAGCACGCGTCGGCGGCCCGGGGCTCCGCGGACGACACGCCTCGCGTGGTGGACGCACATGTCGCGAGCGACCGACATGCGCGTCGCGCGCGTCCCTGGCATGCGTGCGCCCGGAGAGGCGCGACGCGCCTGGTATGCTTCGCCGCGTGGACGGAGCCGACAGCGCCAGAACGATCGCCGACGCGGTGTGGTCTGGGCGGGTCACGGCCACGGAGGTCGTCGCAGCGTCCCTGCGCCGAGCGCACGCGGTGGGCGACGCGACCAACGCGTTCATCTCCATCGTCGACGAACGCGCGCTGGCGCGCGCGGCGGAGCTCGACCGTCGTGCTACGGAGGAGGGAGCGGCGTCGCTCGGGCCCCTGGCCGGCGTGCCGCTGGTCGTCAAGGACAACATCTGCGTCGCAGGCGTGCGAGCCACCGCCGGCTCGCGCATCCTGGAGCGCTTCGTACCGCCCTACGACGCCACCGTCGTCGCCCGCTTGGAGGCGGCCGGGGCGGTCGTGATCGCCAAGGCCAACCTCGACGAGTTCGGGATGGGTTCGACGAACGAGAACTCCGGCTACGGTCCGGTGCGGCACCCGCTCGCGCCCGACCGCGTTGCGGGCGGGTCGTCGGGCGGCTCCGCCGTCGCCGTCGCCGCCCACGTCGCGCCGTTGGCGCTTGGAAGCGACACGGGCGGCTCCGTGCGGTTGCCCGCCTCGTTCTGCGGGGTGGTGGGCTTCAAGCCGACGTACGGCGCCCTGTCGCGCTACGGTCTGATCGCCTACGCCAGCTCCCTCGACCAGGTGGGGGTGCTGGCGCGTGACACGGCCGACGTCGCGCTCGCTCTTCGCGTCATGGCGGGCGCGGACCCGCGTGACGCGACGAGCTTCGACGTTCCGCTGGAACCCGGAGATGCCGGGGTGCCTGCCGGGGCCGGAGCCCCCGGCGCACCCGCCGACGCGGAACCGTTGGCCGGCATCCGCATCGGCGTGGTGCGGGAGCTCGCCGGAGAGGGCATGCAGCCGGACGCCCTCGGCGCGCTCGGGCGCGCGCGCGGGCGGCTCGAGCAGCTCGGCGCGGAGGTGGTCGACGTCACCCTACCCAGCGTGCGGTACGCCGTCGCCGCGTACTACGTCATCGCCACCGCCGAGGCTTCCAGCAACCTCGCGCGCTACGACGGCATGTCCTACGGGATCCGCGTGGGCGAGGACGAAACCGGGCAGGAGGCGGTGATGACGAAGACACGCGGGAAGCTGCTCGGACGCGAGGTCAGGCGGCGCGTGTTGATGGGGTCCTTCGCTCTGTCGTCCGGCTACTACGACGCCTACTACGGGCGGGCCCTCAAGGTGCGGCGCAAGATCGCCGACGAGATGGCGGGCGCGTACGAGCGGGTGGACCTGCTGCTCTCGCCCACCGCCACCGGGGTGGCGTACCGTGCCGGGGAGAAGCTCGAAGACCCGATCGCCATGTACGTCGGGGACGTCGCCACCTGCTTGGCGAACCTCGCCGGCGTGCCCGCCGTGAGCGTGCCGATGGGCGACGGCGCCGAAGGACTTCCGGTGGGCGCGCAGTTGATGGCGGCCGCCGGCGCGGACGCGCGTCTGCTGGCCGTCGCTGCGGCGTTGCAGCAAGCAGCGACCTGATCGTTTCAGCAAGCAGCGGCCTGATCGCAGCGGCCTGATCCACGACGCGCCGACGCGTCACCGGTGCGGGTCGCGCTCAGGCCACCTCGAAGAGTTCACGTGCCCCCAACGTGAGGCGCTCGCAACCCGAGGCGGTGACTCGCACCGTTTCCGTGCACCCGACGCCCCCTTTTCCAGGGATCTGCACCCAGGGGAGCAGGTGGAACGTCATGTTGGCCTCCAACTCGCGCGCTTCGCCCGGCTTCATGCTCAAGATGTGGCCCTCGCCCCAGTCGGGCGGCAGACCGATGCCCACCGAGTAGGCGGTGCGGGAAGCCTGGTTCTCACCGAACCCTGCCTGCGCGATGTGCGCTCGGCACAGCCGGTCGATCTCGCCCGCCACGACGCCGGGCCGGATGGCGTCCATGGCGATCTGGAACGCTTCGTCGACCACCCTGAAGGCGTCACGGACGTGAGGATCCGCGCGCCCGATCACGACGGTTCGCATCTGCGGCGCGTGGTAGCGGTGCCGGCACCCGGCGAGTTCGAGGAAGACGGTGTCGCCCTGACGCAGCACGCGCCCGTCCCAGGTGGCGTGCCCGATGGCGCCGCGTTCCCCGGACGCCACGAACGGCACGATGGCGGGCCAATGACTGCCCGCTCGGATCAGCGCGGACATGGCCGCGGCCGCCACGTCGTTCTCGCTGGCGCCTTGGGCGCAAGCGGTGACGCCCGCTGCCATCGCCGCGTCGGTCGCGCGGGCGGCGGCACGGATCACCTCGATCTCCAGGTCCGACTTCACCAGACGGGCCGCTTCGATCATCCCGGACGCGTCCACTAGCTCGGCGTTCGGAAGCGATGCGGTGAACCGTTCCTGCTGCAGGGCGCTGAAGAACCAGCCGTCGCGCTCGATGCCGATGCGCGCCTCCCCCAGCTCGCGACCGTAGAGCTGGGCGGCCAGGCCGGTGATGATGTCGTCGGAGTCGTGGTACGCGAGGTTCGCTTCGATCCACGTCCCCGTCTCGATGCCGCTCGTCTCCAGTAGACGCGAGTAGGTGAACGGCTCGCCTTCGAGCGGCACCACCATCGCCTGGAACCAGTAGTGGCCGGGTGAATCGAAGCCGCTGAGGTAGCAGATGTTCTCGGGCGTGGTGCTCATCATGGCGTCGAGTTCCTGCTCGGCCATGCGCGCGCGGAGCACGCCCAAGCGGCGCTCGTACTCCGACATCGGGAAGACCAGGTCGTCTCGCTGGCGCATCACCCAACCTCCTCGCGTTCCGTCAGCGTTCGTCGCCGGTCGATTTGACGAGCGGGGGTCGTCCCGCGTACACTCACGCTGTCGACAAGTTGTATACAAGTAAGCCACGGCGATTGTACGCCCGCCGCCAGGCGCGGTCAAGACGGCTCGAGCGCCGCGAACGAGCAGCTCACCCGGGGCCGCGAGCGACGATGAAGTGCGTAGGAACACCGATGGGATGGGAGGCGCCATGAGCGCCGGACGTGAACGAGAGGACACCTTGACCGACGAGCCGGGCAACACGGCGCACGGCGGCGCGTCCAGGCAGGCGGGCGCAAGAGGTCGTGGCGGCGCCTCGGGCGGCGGCGCGCGCGTCGGCGTCGACGCCATCCACGCCGAGCTACGGGACCGCATCAGCCTCCTCCACTACGCCCCCGGCGAGATGCTCAGCGAGAACGCGTTGGCCGAGGAGTTCGGCGTCAGCCGCACACCCGTCCGCCAGGCTCTGCAGCGGCTCGAGTTCGAGGGGCTGGTGGCGAGCAGGCGCGGCATCGGCACGATGGTGACGACCGTCGACCTGATGTACCTACGCGAGGTCTTCGCGTTGCGATTGAAGCTCATCGACGTCATCGGGGAGCTCTCGCCCGGGCGCGTCACCGAAGCCGACATCGCACTGCTCCACGCGGTACGCGACGACGTCGAATCCCTCGTCGAACGGCGCGATCCGACGGCGCTGGCGCGTCATTACGTGCGCTTCAACCGCGAACTGTCCCGCGCCATCGGCAACCAGCCGCTCCGGGAGATCGCCGACCGGCTCTTCTACCAGACCGCGCGCGTGTGGATGCAGATCCTCCGTGACCTCGACTGGCGCACCGAGGTCGAGGCCGTCATCGACGAGATCGAGCGCGTCACCGAAGCGCTGCGGCGGGGCGACATGCGTGAGGTGGCGCACGTACGTCGCGAGCACATGGTCGCCATGCTACGCAGGCTCAACGCCTACCTCGGCCACGTACTCCCTGCCGAGGAGTCCGAAGACTCGAAGAAGGAGCGTCCATGAAGAACGACCGAGACGATCGTGAGCGGACACCGCTCGAGCGGGGGGACAAGGCCCCGGCCAGCCAGGCGCCAGGCGCAGGTGGAGGCGGCCGCGGCGACGCGCGGCCGGCCACGCGCGCCGTCTGGGCGGGGGAAGAGCGGTCGTTGATGCAAGGCGCGACCCAGGTGCCGGTCGTGCACAGCGTCTCGTTCGGCTACGACGACCTCGACGTGTGGCGCGACGTGGCGCTCGGCAAGACCGAGGGCCATATCTACGGACGCAACACCAACCCCACCACGGCCGTGTTCGAGGAGAAGATCCGCAGCCTCGAAGGCGCGGAGGCCGCGACGAGCTTCGCCACCGGCATGGCGGCCATCTCCAGCACCCTCTACGCACTGCTGAGGCCCGGGAAGCGCGTGGTCACGATCAAGGACACGTATGGCGGCACGAACCGCATCTTCCTCGACTACCTGCCCGCCTTCGGCATCGACGTGACCATGTGCGACACGCACGACGAGGCCGCGATCCTTGCCGAGATCGAGCGCGGATGCGACCTGCTGTACCTCGAGACGCCGACCAACCCGACCTGCAAGGTGCTCGACATCGAGCGCCTGGCGGCGGCGGGGCACGCGCAGGGTGCGTTGGTGGTCGTCGACAACACCTTCGCCACCCCCATCAACCAGCTTCCGCTCACGCTGGGCGCGGACCTGGTGGTGCACAGCGCGACGAAGTACCTTGGCGGTCACGCCGACGCCCTCGGCGGCGTGGTGTGCGGCCGCGAGGACCTCGTCCGCACCATCTTCGCCTTCCGCGAGGTGCACGGAGCGACGCTCCAACCCGAGTCGGCGTACCTGCTGCTGCGCGGCATGAAGACGCTCGAGCTGCGCGTCGAGCGTCAGAACGCCAGCGCCATGACGGTGGCAACGTGGCTGGCGGGGCACCCGGCCGTCGCCAAGGTGTACTACCCAGGGCTGCAGGAGCACCCCAACCATGACGTGGCGATGGCCCAGATGCGCGGTTTCGGCGGCATGCTCTCCTTCGAACTCCACGGCGGGTTCGAGGCGGTCAAGCAGGTGCTGCCGAAGCTTCGCTATGCCCACCGAGCGGCCAACCTCGGCGCGGTCGAGACCGTGGTGGCGCCCCCGAGGACGGGCAGCCATGTCGAGCTGACCGAGGCCGAGCGCGCCGCGCTGGGGATCCCCGAAGCGCTCGTGAGGTACTCGGTCGGGATCGAGCATCCCGATGACCTACTGGCCGACCTCGAGCAGGCACTGGCAGGACTCGCGGGCGCCGAGCGCGTCTCCCGCGGCGCCGAGGCCGCCGGCGAGCGCGTGGTTCGCGCGGGAGGGAGCGGGTGAGGCACATGCCGGTCATGGGGAACGTGTTACAAGAGAACCCGC
This sequence comes from uncultured bacterium, assembly GCA_964582795.1. GTDB lineage: Bacteria > Deinococcota > Deinococci > Deinococcales > Trueperaceae > CAZACZ01. The sequence goes on along the minus strand of CAZOTV010000067.1, from coordinate 9,829 downwards.
CAGGGGTCCTTCCGCCGGCCAAGCGTACGCTCAGGCCGCCGGAGGCCCGGATACCGAGCACCGACAGCCCCCGACCGTTCCCGGCCGACCACGGCCGCTCCGCTTCGAAGTCCGCCCGTACGAGCCCCCGACGAGGGGTTCCCCACCACCCAGCGAGGAGGCCCACGTGACGGCCCAGACCCCGAGCACTGGCGCCGCGTCAGGCACGGCCGGCGACCCGCCTGCCCCTGACGGGAGCCCGGCGTATCACGCTCCACGCACGTTCGACCCGAACGCGACGCCGATGGTGCACTTCGACAAGGTCCGCAAGGTCTACGGCGACCTAGTCGTCCTCGATGACCTGACCTTCAACGCCGCTCCCAACGAGAAGGTCGCCATCATCGGCCCGAGCGGTTCGGGCAAGACGACGATCCTGCGCGTGCTCATGACGTTGGTGAAACCGGACGGCGGCAAGGTCTACGTCGACGGCCGGCCGCTGTGGCACCGCGAGGAGAACGGTCAAGTCCTGCCGGCAACCGAGAGACACCTGCGCACGGTGCGCGGGGACATCGGGATGGTGTTCCAGCACTTCAACCTGTTCCCGAACATGACCGTGCTTCGCAACGTCACCGAGGCGCCCATCCACGTCAAGGGCATCGCGCGCCGCGACGCCGAGGAGCGCGGCCGCGAGCTGCTCGACATGGTGGGTCTGCTCGACAAAGCGAGCGCGTTCCCTTCGCAGCTCTCCGGTGGGCAGAAGCAACGCGTCGCCATCGCACGCGCGCTGGCGATGGATCCGAAGCTGATGCTCTTCGACGAGGTCACGTCCGCGCTCGACCCGGAGCTCGTCGGTGAGGTGCTCAACATCCTGCGCAAGCTCGCGCACGAGACCGACATGACCATGTTGATCGTGACGCACGAGATGAGTTTCGCCCGGGACGTATCGGACCGTGTCGTGTTCTTCGACGCCGGCAGAGTCGCGGAGGAGGGACCACCGAGCAAGATCTTCACCAGCCCGGAGAACCCTCGCACCGCCTCGTTCCTGAAGGCCGTGCTGGAACACTGACGGTCGGCTCCTGCGTGGGCCGCGTCGCGCGGACCTTCGCGCTCGCCCATGGCCCCGCGGCTCCCGGCCGCGCGTCCGGTGCCGCATCCACCTGCTACTCGTCGCCGACGCCCGTCGGCGCGTCCGAGAGGAGAGACATGCACATGTCCGCCCTGCGTCGCCCGGTCCTCGCGACCGGGTTGGCGCCACCGCCTCCACCGGTCGTTACCTATCTGCCCGACGGCAGGTGGGTCGCCCACGCCCCCCGATGGGGCATGGGTCGAGAAACCCTCCGTCCAGACTCCCCCGGGAGGAAACCATGATCAAGTCCATCCAACGATTGCTCGTCCTCGGCCTCACGCTCGGGCTCTTCGCCGCGCCCGCATTCGCGGAGTCCGTCGAGCACTACCAGCAGAACGGCATCACCATCGCCACCGCGAACGAGATCCCGTACGGCTGGGTCGACGAGTCCGGCGTCGCGCAGGGCATCGCGCCCGAAGTCGCCATCGCCGTGCTCGAATCGATGGGGATCACCGACATCGAGTGGGTCGTGACCGACTTCGGCTCGCTCATCCCCGGCCTGATCGCTGACCGCTTCGCCATGACCGCGGCCAGCATGGCCATCCTGCCGGCGCGCTGCCAGCAGGTCATCTACGCCAAGCCCAACTCGAGCTACGGCGAAGGGATGCTGGTTGCTGCCGGCAACCCCAAGAACATCCATAGCTACACCGACTTCGTCAACGACTCGAGCCTTCGGTTCGGCCTCGTGAGCGGCGCCGACCAGCTCGACTTCGCCCATGCGATGGGCATCTCCGATTCGCAGATCGTGTCGATCGCGTCGAACACCGACGCGCTCGCCGCGGTCGAGACCGGGCGCGTCGACGGCTACGCTGCCACCGGCCTCACCGTCGCCCGTCTGGCCATGAACTCGGAGCGCGTGGACGCCGCCGACCCGTTCGAAGACCCGGTCGTCGACGGGGTGCCCGTGCGCAGCTGGGGCAGCTTCAACTTCAACAAGAACAACACCGAGTTCCGTGACGCCTTCAACGAGGCGCTCGCCGCCTTCCACGAGACGCAGGAGTACCGCGACATCGTGATGAAGCACGGGCTCTCCAACACCGACGTCGAGGCCACCCTGTCGGCCGACACCGACGCGCTCTGCAGCGAGTGACGTCGTAGGGTCGTCGCCCGCCACGGGCACGTGAGCGCGTGGCGGTAGGCGGCCGCATCCGAACGGCGGTGGGCGGGGCCCGCTTGGGCCCGCCCCCGCCGCCGTCCGGGCGATCTGGAGGCATGGGGCTGCGCGAGGAACGCTCGCGAGCCCGCCTCGAGCGCGCCCGAGCACGTCCTCATTCGGGAAGGAGGCACCATGGAGACTTGGCTCGAGTTGCTGCCGCCGCTCCTCCGCGGCGCGCGCGTGACGATCGAACTGGCGCTCGCGTCGACCGTCGTCGGCGGCGTGCTGGCGTTTGCCGCAGGCATCGGCAAGCTCTCGAAACGAGCCCCGATCCGATGGCTCTCCACCGTCTATATCGAGATCTTCCGCGGAACGTCGCTCTTGGTGCAGATGTTCTGGCTATTTTACGCGCTCCCCCTGCTGGGAATCCGCCTCGAACCCACGACCGCGGGCATCCTCGCCCTCGGGCTCAACATTGGTGCGTACGGCGCCGAGGTGGTGCGTGGCGCCATCCTGGCGGTGCCGAAGCCGCAGTACGAAGCGGCGGTGGCCCTCAACTTCACGCCGCGATACACGCTCTGGCACGTCGCACTGCCTCAAGCAGTGGTCGAGATGATGCCGCCCTTCGGCAACCTGGTGGTGCAGAACCTCAAGGACACCGCCCTGGTGTCCCTCATCACCCTGACCGACCTGACCTTCAGGGCGCAGAGTCTGCGCAACCTGACGCTCGATAGCGTGCCCGTGTACACCCTCACCTTGTTCCTCTACTTCGCGATGGCGCTGGTTCTCACGCTCGGGATGCGCACGCTCGAGCGGACCATCGCCCATCGTGTCGGCGTCGCGCAAGGGAGGGCCCGCTCATGATGTTCGGCATCCCCTGGGATCTGAGTTCGGAGTGGGCCTTCGCCGTCTCCATCCTCCCGATCCTGCTGCGCGGCCTGGTCGTCACGGTGCAAGCCACGGCGCTCGGCTTCGTGCTGGCGCTGGTGCTGGGCCTGATCCTGGCGGTGCTCCGCTCCGTGCCCCTCAAGGTCGTCTCATGGCCGACCGCCGTGGTGATCGAGTTCGTGCGCGACACACCACTTCTGGTCCAGCTCTACTTCCTCTACTTCGTGCTCCCGAACTTCGGCATCGTGCTGCCCGCGTTCCTGACGGGCGCCATCGCACTCGGGGTGCAGTACAGCGGTTACACCTCCGAGGTGTACCGCGCCGGTCTCGAGGCGGTGCCGCGCGGTCAGTGGGAAGCGTCGCGCGCGCTGAACCTTCCCGCCTGGCTGACGTACCGCGACGTGGTCGTGCCGCAGGCGGTGCCACGCATCATCCCGGCGCTCGGGAACTACCTCGTGTCCATGCTGAAGGACACCCCGTTGTTGTCCGCCGTCACGGTGCTGGAGATGCTGGGCGTTGCCAAGATCATCGGCGACCGCACCTTCCGCTACCTCACGCCACTGACGATGGTTGGCGGGTTGTTCCTGGTGATGACGCTGCTGTCGGCGTGGTTGGTCCGGTTCACCGAGCGGAAGCTTCCGAAGGACGGGATCCCGCTCAAGTGAGGGTTGGCCCACCTTCGGTCCAGGACGTGTGGCTGGCTCGCAGGCGCATCGCTCCGCTGCTCGCGCCGTCGCCGCTGGTGCGCGCCGAGGCGATGGCGCGCGTGAGCGGTGCAGACGTGCACCTCAAGCTCGAGAACCTGCAACCGACGGGATCGTTCAAGGTGCGCGGGGCGACGAACGCGCTGCTCGCGCTGCGGGAGGCGGGTGACCTGCGCGGGGTGGTGGCCGTGTCCACCGGCAATCACGGACGCGCCGTGGCGCACGTCGCGCGCGAGCTCGGCGTGCCGGCCGCGGTGTACGTCTCGGAGCGCGTGCCGCCCGACAAGGTCGAAGCCCTCGAGCGCACCGGCGCCGAGGTTCACGTCGGCGGCAACGGTCAAGACGAAGCCGAGGTCCGGGCGCGCGCCGAGGCCGCCGAGCGCGGTCATGCCCTCGTTCACCCGTTCGACGACGCCCTCGTGATCGCAGGACAAGGCACCATCGCACTCGAGTTGCTCGAGCGCGCACCCGACCTCGACACGGTGGTCGTGCCGGTCTCCGGCGGCGGCCTGATCGGGGGCATCGCGCTGGTGCTGAAGAGCGCGTCGCCCGACATCCGTGTCGTCGGAGTGGCGATGGATCGGGGAAGCGCCATGGCGGCCAGCCTGGCCGCCGACGCGCCCATCGCGGTCGATGAGGTGGACACCTTGGCCGACAGCCTCCAAGGCGGGATCGGACTCGAAAACCGCTTCACGTTGCGGCTCTTCGAGGAACTCGTCGACGATCTGATGCTCGTGAGCGAGGACGCCATCGCGCGCGCCATGGGATTCGCGTACCGCCAAGAGCGGCAGGTCCTGGAAGGCGGCGGGGCGGTGGGGCTGGCCGCGATCCTGAGCGGTGGTCTCGACGTGCGCGGTCAGCGCGTCGTCGTAGTCGCATCCGGAGGCAACGTCGACCCGGACATCGTCGCGCGCTTCTGAGGCGTTGGCGCGGCGACGGTGGTCGGCGGTTCTGGCGGAGGCAACGTCGACCCGGAC
>CAZOTV010000067.1:0-4959 GCA_964582795.1 uncultured bacterium | reverse complement strand
CGTTGGCGCGGCGACGGTGGTCGGCGGTTCTGGCGGAGGCAACGTCGACCCGGACGTCGTCGCGCGCTTCTGAGGCGTTGGCGCGGCGACGGTGGACGCGCCACCGGCCTGGCGAGCGCTGAGACGGTGTGATATGCTTCTTCGGCTTGACTGTCCTGCCCGGACGGCAGGCCCGCTGCCCACCGGCGGTGGCGGCATCGTGCCGTCGCCAAGGCGATGCGCGGCTGCGAAGAGCCCGATGCGGCTTCTGCGCGGCAACGCTTGCTTCCGCCGGGGCTTGCCGCCTTCGTGCGGCGTGCGGCTGCCGGCCCCGGGCATGTCCGGTTCACCCGGATTCTGGAAGGAGACACCATGAAGCGCACCTACCAGCCCAACCGCCGCAAGCGTGCAAAGACGCACGGGTTCCGCGCGCGGATGGCCACGCCCGGAGGGCGCAACGTCATCAAGCGTCGCCGTGCCAAGGGCCGCAAGCGCCTCTCGGTATCGGATCGCTGAACACCCGCGCGGTCCTGCGGTCGCTCACGGGAGACCGCGCGTTCCAACGGCTACGCAAGGGGCAATCCGGTGGTAGCAAGCACCTCAGTCTTCGTTGGCGCAAGACCCGGCACGGGGAGGTCCGTGTGGGCATCGTAGTGAGCCGCAAGGTCGGCAAGGCCGTCGTGCGCAATCGCGTGCGGCGGCGGCTGCGTGAGGCCACGCGGACGCTCCTTCGTGAAGGGGTGGCTGCCGCCGCGATGGACGGGCCGGTGCCGTCGTTCGACATGGTGATCATCGCTCGCCCCTCGGCTGCGGACGTCTCGTATCACGACCTACTGCACGCGCTGCGCCAGGCGTTCGTGCGCGGGGGCGTCCGATGAGCGCGAGGCGCATTTTCGCACGCATCGAGCGTGGCCTGGTGGCTGCCGTACTGGCCCCGGTGCGCTTGTATCGCCGCTACTTGTCCCCCTTGAAGCCGACGTCCAGCTGCCGCTTCCACCCGACATGCAGCGCGTACGCCGAGGAGGCCATCGAGGTCCACGGCGTTCTGCGTGGCGTGGTGATGGCTACGCTGCGGGTGCTGCGCTGTCACCCTTTCCACCCCGGCGGGTACGATCCCGTTCCGCCACGACGCGGCGAGGCCCCGACCGGCCCGGCGCGCGCTCGCCTGCACGTAACGCCTGCCCGCGAAGGTGGGGACGTGTCCACGGAGGCACCTTGAACTTCTTCCGGACGTTGGCGATCCTCGCCGTCTTGACGGCATCCGCCGCGCAGGCTCGCGTGGTGTTCGAGGCCGGCGAGCATCCCGTCTCCGCCTTCCGTGACGTCGAGAAGGTCGACGCGACCTGCACTACCGCCGACCCGTCGTTCTTCTGCGCGCTGCAGGACGCCACCCTCACCCGGATCCCGACCAAGGGCGTCGACCTGTTCTTCACGTCCGCCGGAGAGCTGGCAGCGGCCTACGGCAAGGCGCAGCGCGGCCAGACGCTCAACGAGTACACGCTCGACGTGCGCACCAACCTGATCCCGTTCGACAGCGGGATCCCCGGTATGGCCCTGTTGATCGACGGCGTGTACCACGAACCGCAGGACGTCAGCGGCGGCTTCGAGCGCGTCGACGAGAACACCTTCCGCGGGACGTTCCAAGCACGTGTCGGCGACCTCGACGTCGAGCGCGTCGTCACCGTGAGCAACGTCCGAGACACGACCGACGTGTGGTTGCGCGTCACGCGCGGCGCGGTCGCCGGCGACGGCGCGGAGGCGGCGGACGCCGGGGTTCCGGCGGCCGAGGCGCGGGCAGACGAGACGCCCGTCGACGGCAGCTTGATCCAGCTCGCCATGCCCGGGATCGGTCGCACCACCAGCCCGGTCGTCAAGATCGGCCAAGGCGAGCAGTTCACCCTCAATCCGCCCGAACGCAGCGTGCCGGACGCGACGTACGCAGCGCTTCAGAACAACGACAACAACCGCGAGTTCGCCCTGTTGATGGTCCCGGGTGAGGACGCCGAAGGGCTCGCGGCGAGCTACATGCGACCCAACCGCATCGCGTTCGAGACGACGCTGGCCGTCGAGGAAGGCGCCGAGGCGATCCTGGACGTCGGCGTCTACACGGGCAACAACGAGTTGGTGCGCTACACGCAAGAGGGGTACCTCGAGCTGCCAGGACTGTTCCGTCCCAACATCCTCGGCCGCCTTTCGCTCGCGATCATCTGGGTGCTGGAGTACATCCACCGCTTCGTGCCCAGCTGGGGAATGTCGATCATCGTCCTGACGCTGCTGTTCCGGGCGTTGGTGTGGCCGCTCATCACCACGCAGACCAAGTCGATGTTCGGCATGCAGAAACTGCAGCCGAAGCTGCAAGAGATGCAGCGCAAGTACAAGGACGACCGCGAGAAGCTGACGCAGGAGACGATGAAGCTGTACCGGGAAGCGGGGGTCAACCCCGCGGGTGGCTGCCTACCGGTCCTTCTCCAGATGCCGTTGTTCATCATCCTCTGGCGCGTGTTCGTGAACTTCGAGTTCGGCGAGGGCTTCCTGTGGCTCCCCGACCTCGGCCAGGCGGATCCGTTCTACATCCTGCCGATCCTCTACGTGGCGGTGATGGTGGCGACGTCCTGGTTCTCTGCTCGGGGCAACCCGCAGATGCTGCGCCAGTCGATGATCATCAACGTGGTGTTCGTCTTCATCATCGTTGGCTTCCCGGCCGGGGTGCTGCTCTACTATGTGGTATCCATGTTGGTGCAAGTCACCCAGTACTGGTTGATCAGCCGTGGGAACGAACCGCCGCGCGCCGCCGTGGCCGTGGCGGGGAAACGCGGCAAGTGAGGCGTGTGCGATGAGCGATTCGGACCTTGACAAGTACCTCGAAGGCATCGGCATCGACATCGATGGGGAAGACGAGGAGGCCGTACTACCGGAAGATGACGGCTTCGAAGCGATGCCCGAGAGCGTGGCGGGGCCGATCGTACAGGGCGAGCCGCTCGAGCGCGCCGAATCGTTCCTGGTGAACCTGCTGCTCAACATCGACCCCGCGTACGCGGTCGAAGTCGACCTGGTGAGCGACGAGGAGATCCAGGCCGAGGTCTTCGGGGGCGATCCCGGCAAGATCATCGGTCGCGGCGGCCGCACCTTGGCTGCGCTCGAGTACGTGACGAACGCCGTGGTCAACCGGGAAGAGGGCGGCCGGGTGCGCGTCAACATCGACGTAGGTGGCTACAAGCGCAGGCGCGACGACCGTCTGCGCAACGAGGCGAGAAGCGCCGCGGCGCGCGTGCGTAAGAGCGGCATGGCGGTCGAACTCGACCCCATGAGCGCGGCGGAGCGGCGCGTCGTCCACATGAGCCTCGCGGACGAGCCGGGAGTGTGGACCGAGTCGATGGGCGAAGGTCCGAACCGGCGCGTGGTCGTCAAACCCGAGTGACCGGCGCCCGGCTCGGTCGTACCCGGTACCGACGCACCGGGCCCGTTCCGGCCTGAACCGAACCGGTCCGGCCGGCTGACCGCGCGCAACGCTCCCGAGAGAAGGGTCCATGTTCGACCGAATCCGGTCCGCATGCGCGTGGGTGACCGAGCGTGCCCGCCACGTGCGCGTCGCCCCCGATCTCGAGACCTACGCCCGCAGCCTAGACGTGGATGCGGCCCTGACCCCGCAGTACGACGCCGAGCACCACTTCGTCGGCGAGCCCGATGCCCTTGCGACGTACGTCGTGATCCTGGACGCGGTCAACTTCGGCTCCGGTTTCTTCCCGGCGTTCTTGGAGGTCGATGGCCGCCGCGGCTACCACGCCGTTGCCTGGTCGGTGAAGCGCTGGTTCGAGGAGGAAGGCCCGCCGGACACACGAACGCTCCGCGCGCTGGACGCGCGACGGGTGGCGACGCTGCTTCGGCAGGACCTGAACGACCCGCTGAGGGCCGAAGCGATGCGCTTGTACGCCGAGGCTTGGGTCGAGTTGGGAGCGTTCTTGGACGCGCGCATGGCCGGGAGCGCCGTCACCTTGGTGCGCACCGCGGGCGGCAGGGCGGAGCGGCTGGCGGCGCTTCTGGCCGAGATGCCGTTCTTCCGCGACGTCTGGCGCTACGACGAGCGGGAAGTGCCGCTCTACAAGCGCGCGCAGATCACCGTCTCGGACCTCGCCTTGGCGTTCGAAGGGGAGGGCTACGGCACGTTCGACGACCTCGACGAACTCACCATCTTCGCCGACGATCTCGTGCCGCACGTCCTGCGGACCGACGGCGTGCTCGAGTACGACGGGCCGCTGGCGCAGCGGATCGCGAGAGGCGAGCCGCTTCTCGCCGGCTCGCCGGAAGAAGTGGAAGTGCGCGCCGTGGCGGTGCACGCCGCCGAGCGCATCGTCGCCATCCTGCAAGGCGACGGCGTGCGCATCACGCCGCGCGAACTCGACATCGCCCTGTGGAACCGGGGTCAGGACCCTCGGTACGGAGCCGCCTTACGCCACCGCACGATCACGACGGCGTACTGATGGCCGACGGCTCGCCGAACCCGGCCGCGGCGCGCTCGTCGTCGTTCGACGCCGCAGACCTGGGGCGAGCGCGGGCGCTGGTCGAGCGGCGCCTGGCCGCCGCGGGCGTCGCCAGCCCGGGCGCCGAGGCGCTCGTGTTGCTCGAAGCGGCCACCGGGCTCGACCGGCGCATCGTCCTGCTGCAACCCGACCGTCCCCTCGACGCCGACGCGCGCGCCAGGCTCGCGCAACTGCTCCACCGCCGCGTCGCGCGCGAACCGCTGCAGCACGTGATCGGCACCGCCCCGTTCTTCGGGCTCGAGCTGGAGGTGTCACCTGCGGTGCTGGTGCCGCGGCCGGAGACGGAGCGCTTGGTCGAACTGGTCTTGGCGGAGCTCGCAGATGGCCCTGCGGGGCTCGTGCTCGACGTGGGCTGCGGCTCCGGGGCGATCGCCTTGGCGTTGAAGGCGGAGCGCGCCGAGCTGGAGGTGTGGGGCACGGACGTGTCGTCGGAGGCCCTCGC
>CAZOTV010000066.1:11953-15476 GCA_964582795.1 uncultured bacterium | reverse complement strand
TCCATCCATGCGAACTCGGCGCCGAGCACGGCCGCCGCCGGCATCGAGACGTGGGTGTTCGGCAAGCCGCTCGACCCGGGGCTCATCGACCGCGCCATCCGTGAGAACGGCGGCGGCGCCGAAGGTCAAGCGCTGACCGAAGCCGCCCGCCGCACGGCCGACGACCTGGCTGCCGACATCCTGCGCGAGGCGCAACTCAACTACTCGCTCAGCTTGGCCCAGAGCGTCCAGCAGAGCCTCGTCGGCGCCACCGGGGCCCGGGATCGCGGAGTACGAGCGAACCTGTTCTACGTCATCCGCACGGCGCGTATCCCAGCGATCTTGGTGGAGGTCGGCTTCGTGAGCAACCCCGAAGAGGGCAGGAAGCTCGCCTCGGACGCGTACCAGCAGACGCTGGCCGAGGGCTTGGCGGACGGGATCCTGACCTTCCTTCGCGGTGGAGGCGTCTTCGCTCGTCGGTGACGGAATCCGATCGCACCCCTGGTGGTTCGTGTCGTCCTGAGCGCGGATGCTAGCATTGGCCCAGATGTCGAGCGGAGAGCCGATCAGCGGCGCAGGCGGCGTGGTGTTCGACCGCGCCGGGAACGTGTTGGTCTTGCACCACGCGGCCGGCGCCTGGGTGTTCCCGAAAGGACACCTCGAACCTGGCGAGAAGCCGCTGCAGGCCGCACTTCGTGAGGTCGAGGAAGAGGCCGGGATCCATGCTCGCTGTCCATCGCCCAAGCGGCGATGGGTCACCCGCTACCGCAACGCACGCGGTGAACGGCGGGAGATCACCTGGTTCCGCTTCGAGACCGACGCCAGCCAGCCGGTACTGCGCGAGGCGCTGTTCCCGGAAGCCGGCTTCTTCCCCGTCGACGAGGCGCTGGACCGCTTGAGTCACGAGGCCGACCGCGACCTACTCAGGCGCGTAGTCACCGCCCGCGAGGAGGCTTCATGAGCCACGGCCTGCTCGGCAGCATGGGCGACATCGGCGCGGAACGCTTCCTCGACGCGGTGCGGACCCTGCGGTGCAGCGGCACGCTCGTCCTGCGTGACGACGGTGGTGTCCTGCTTCTACAGCTCGCCAAGGGCCAGGTCGAAGCGAGCTTCAAGCTCGGGACGTACGGCAGACTCGACGCTTCCGGGCAGACGTTCCACCTCTACCCGCACGAGCCGGCCGACGAGCCACGCCTGCCGGCGCGTACCCCGGCGAGTCGCGCGCCGCTCCTGCGGGCGCTGCCACGCCTGACGCCGGCGCAACGCTTGCCCATCGGCTCGGCAGACCTCCCACGGCTGCTCGAGGCGCTCCACGAGCGCGCGTTCGACGGCGTGCTGTCCTACGTCGACGACAAGGAGACCGCGGTGGCGCTGCTCGTCGAGGGCACCATCCGCGCCGCCGTGCACGAGCGCGGCGACCAGGTGCATACCCGCGGCGAGGCGTTGCGGGCGCTTCAACGCGCCGCGCGCGAGGGTCGCGGCGGCGTCCTCGAACTCGAAGAGCTCGACCCGTTCGTCGCCCGCCCCCTGGCCGCGCTCGCCCTCGGCCGCATGGCCGCGTCCGACCCCGAAGCGACGTTCAGCGGGCTCGAGGTGGACGCGTTCGGGTACCGCTTCTTCCGCAACGGACAGTCGTTCCTACGGGTGCTGGCCGAGCCGGTGGAGCCGATCGGCCGGTACGCGCTCGACCCGGCACGAGCGGCTCGGGCGCCCGAGCTCGCGCTTCCCACCGAGCCGCCTGGTTGGGAGGAACGCCGGTTCGCCCTGACGCTCCGCGGCCAGGACGCGCTGAACCCCATGACGGACCTGAACATGGCGTTCCGTACCGAGCACGGCCGCGACGGCCAGCGCGTCCTGGAGGTGCTAGGACACGGCGCGACGCTGGCCGACGCGGCGCTCGACTTGGGCGTGGAGCTCTCGGAACTCAAGCCGTGGCTGGAGCGGTTGGAGGCGGCCGGGATGATCCGCCCGCAGCGCCCATAGGCGCGCCTTGGCGTATCCTGGGCAGGCCGTGGACATCCCCTCGAATCCTCCCAACGACGAGATCTCGTTGCGCGAGCTGTACCTGATCGTCCGCCGCGGGTTCGCGGGCATCGTAGCGTTCTCGCTGCTCATCGGCGCCGTCGCGTTCGTGTACACGACCACCCGGCCCGTGATCTACCGGGCCGCGGCCAGCGTCCAGGTCGTGCCGCCGCAGCTCTCGAGTCAGACGCTCGGCGCCGATCAGGTGCCCCAGGTGAGCTTGAACGCGCAGGCCTACACCCTGCTCGCGCGGAGCAACGACGTCGTCGCCGACGCGCTCGGCGTCGCTTCCGACCCAGCCGACGCCACCCTGCGCGAGTTCCTGGAGTCAGCAGAGGTACGCGCGACCGACGCGAGCTCCCAGGCGCGCCCGAGCGTCAACGCCGAGCACGCCGTGACCGCACCGATCGCCGTGCTCGCCGCCGAACGCGCCAACGCCTGGGCCGACGCGTCAACGACGGCGGCCGTTGCGGCCCTTCGGTCGCCGCTCGACGCAGCCTACGTGGCCGCCACGGAGGAGTTCACGACGCGCGAGGCGGAACTCGCCGCTGCAGAGGCTGCCTGGGCCGACTTCGCGAGCGATGACGCTCGGGCCCAACTGACGCAACGGCTCGAAGGGCTGGCGACGATCGAAGCCGAGACCGACGGTCAGCGCGTGCTGCTCGATCGGCTCATCGCGTCCACTGCGGCGCAGCGCGACCTGTTGGCGTCCGTGGTGTCTGCGCGCGAAAGCGGTGACGCGTCGGCATTGGCCGACCAGCTGCGCGCCCTGTTCGACGCAGGGGCGCTCGACGTCGAGTCGGACGCGGCCTTGCGCCAGGCGCTCGCCTCGTCGGGCGCTTCCGCCGGGCCGGGGGTGCCGGCCGAGGAGGTCGTGACCCTGGTAGCGAAGACGCGGCTCGACACGCTCACGGCGGAGCTGGCGGGGTACGTGGCGGAGCGGGACCAGCTCACGGCCGGCCGCGCGCAGCTGGATGCCGAGGCGGCCTCGTTGCGCACGCGGCTCGCCGAGCTCGAGCGGCAGGCTGCAGGGTTGCAGCGCGCGCTCACGACGGCCCAGGCTGCCCACGAGCGCTTGTCGGCGCTGATCCCGGTGCTGGAGTCGCAGCGGAGCCTCGCCCAGGGCGCGGCACGCGTGGTCGTGCGCGCCACGCCCGCCGTCGAGCCCGAGCCGCGCAACCGCGTCGTCGTCACGCTCGCGGCGGCGGTCGTGGCCGGCTTGCTCGCGACGCTGTTCGTCTTCCTGCGCGAGGCAGTGCGCGAGCCCGCGACCGCGGCCGCAACCGCACGTCGTACCGCGGACGGACGGGGAGCGGATCGCAACGTCGTCGCCGGGGGTAGCGTCGACGACGAAGCCGTGAGCGGGCGCTCGGCCGACCGCGGTTGACGCCATGGCCGGCGCCGGACCCGAGACTCGTTCCGCCGCGCCCGGCGCGGGCGTACTCCTGACGGGCGGCACCGGGCGGCTCGGAACGGAGTTACGGGCGCTGCTGCCGGGGCTGATCGCGCCAACACGCGCCGA
>CAZOTV010000066.1:7641-11853 GCA_964582795.1 uncultured bacterium | reverse complement strand
TCGGAACGGAGTTACGGGCGCTGCTGCCGGGGCTGATCGCGCCAACACGCGCCGAATGCGACGTCACCGACCTGGGCTCCGTGATGGACACGGTGCTCGACGCGCGACCCCGGTTGATCGTGCACGCCGCTGCGTACACGGACGTGGGCGGCGCCGAGACCGACCGCGCCACCTGCTGGCGCGTGAACGTCGAGGGCACGCGCCATGTCGCGCAGGCCGCCCGCAGCGTGGACACGGCTCTGCTGCACGTGTCGACCGACTACGTGTTCCACGGTGACCGTGGCGGCTACCGCGAAGACGACGTCCCTGGACCGGTGCGAAACTATTACGCGCTCACGAAACTCGTGGCCGAGGAAGCGGCGCGCGCGGTGCCCCGCTGCCTGGTGGTGAGGACCAGTTTCCGCCCACGCGTCTGGCCCTACCCCACCGCCTTCGCCGACCTCTACACCTCGCAGGACTACGTCGACGTGATCGCACCGTTCATCGCAGACGTCATCCGGAACTTCGCGAAGGTGCCCTACATGACCCTGCACGTCGCCACCGAACGCAAGAGCGTGCTCGACCTGGCGCGCTTGAGAGCGCCGGACGTGAAGGCCGCCAGCAAGCAAGACGCAGGCGTGGAACTGCCCGACGACATCTCGCTCGACGTCACGCGTTGGCGGGAGCTCCAGGCCACCTGGTCCACCTCGGAAGGCGCGGAGGCCCGCTGATGGAGTTCCAACCGCTCGCCATCCCGGACGTCGTGCTCGTCGAGCCACGGGTCCATCGCGACGCGCGCGGCTTCTTCCTCGAGCGGTACCAGAAGGAGGCGTACGCGGCCGCAGGACTGCCCACCGAGTACGTGCAGGACAACCACTCTCGGTCGAGACAGGGTGTCCTGCGCGGACTGCATTTCCAACGCGGCGTACATGCGCAGGGCAAACTGGTGGGTGTCACCCGCGGCGAGGTCCTCGACGTCGCGGTCGACATCCGACCGGGTTCCGCGACCTTCGGACGCTGGGTGTCCGCGGTCCTGAACGACGAGGACCTCCGAATGTTGTGGGTCCCTCGCGGCTTCGCGCACGGCTTCCTCGTGCGCTCCGAGGTCGCCGACGTCGTCTACAAGACGGACGCGCCCTACGTGGCCGAGGCCGACGCAGGCGTGCGGTGGAACGACCCGACCCTCGGCATCGACTGGCGGCTCGAAGACCTGCCGGCCGGCACGCCGCAACTCTCGCCGCGAGACATGAACCTTCCGAGCCTACGGGAAGCGGTGCCCGAGTCAGAGCGCGGGCAGGATAGGGGGCGACCATGAGTTTGCAGGACACGGTGGTGGTCACCGGTGGCGCCGGCTTCATCGGTTCGGCGCTCGTTCGTCTGCTGATCGCGTCGGGACAGGCTCGGGTCGTCACCATCGACGCGCTGACGTACGCAGGCGACCTTAGCCGACTGCAGGACGCCGGCGGCGAGCCGCGCCACCTTCTCGTCGAGCTCGACGTGTTGGAGAGAGACTCGGTACTCGACGTCTTGCGACGCGAGCGTCCCCGCGCGATCGTGCACCTCGCGGCGGAGACGCACGTAGACAGGTCCATCGACGGCCCCGAAGCGTTCGCGCGCACCAACACGCTCGGCACCTTGCGCCTGCTGGAAGCGGCGCTTCTCTACTGGCGCGGCCTCGACGCAGGCGCGCAAGGTACCTTCCGCCTGGTCAACGTCAGCACCGACGAGGTGTACGGCAGTCTCGACGAAGACGGTGGGCGCTTCGACGAACGCACGCCGTACGCGCCGCGCTCTCCGTACGCCGCCAGCAAGGCCGCGGCCGACCACTACGCCGCCGCCTACTTCCACACGTACGGTCTGCCGGTGATCACCACGCACGCGTCGAACAATTACGGGCCGTATCAGTTCCCGGAGAAACTCCTCCCGCTCGCGCTGGCGCGCGCGCTGGCGGGCCGCTCCGTGCCGCTCTACGGTGACGGCCGCCACGTGCGTGACTGGCTCCATGTCGACGATCACGCGCGCGGGCTGGTGGCGGCCGCCGAGCATGGTCGTGCGGGCGCGACGTACCTCTTCGGTGGGGGGAACGAACGGACCAACCGCGAGGTGCTCGAGGCGTTGCTCGGGATCTTGGAGGAGCTCGACCCCGCCGGCGAGGACCACCGCTCACGCATCACACTCGTGCCCGACCGGCCCGGTCACGACCGGCGCTACGCCGTGGACGCCTCGACCGCCGAGCGTGAGCTCGGGTGGCGACCCGCCGTCCCGTTCGAAGTAGGCCTTCGCGCCACCGTGCGGTGGTACCTGGAGCACCGTGGCTGGCTCGAGAAGGTCACGACGGGACGGTACGACCTCGAGCGGCTGGGGACGGCGTGAACCTTCGCGGCATCGTCTTGGCAGGCGGCAGCGGCACGCGCCTCTACCCCGCCACGCTCCCGACCAGCAAGCAGCTCTTGCCGGTCTACGACAAGCCGATGGTCTACTACCCGTTGTCCACGTTGATGCTGGCGGGCATCCGCGAGGTGCTGGTGATCTCTACGCCGCGCGACCTGCCGCGCTTCCAGGACCTGCTGGGGACGGGCGAAGCATGGGGGATGCGCTTCGCGTACATCGAGCAGCCTCGGCCGGAAGGGCTGGCGCAAGCGTTCGTGCTGGGCGCGCCCTTCTTGGAAGGTGCGCGCGCGGCGATGGTGCTGGGTGACAACCTGTTCTACGGCTACGGGTTCCGCGGCCTGCTCGAAGACGTCGCGCGCCGCGAGCAGGACGCGACGGTGTTCGGCTACCGGGTCAAGGACCCGGAACGCTACGGCGTGGTGGCCTTCGACGAGGAAGGGCGCGTCACCGACATCGAGGAGAAACCGACGCGTCCGAAGAGTCCCTTCGCCGTGACCGGGCTCTACTTCTATCCGCCCGACGTGGTCGACCGCGCTAAGGCACTCCGTCCCTCGCCACGCGGCGAGCTCGAGATCACCGACCTGAACCGCTCGTACCTCCAAGACGGACTGCTCCGCGTCGAGCGGCTCGGCCGCGGCATGGCCTGGCTCGACACCGGAACGCACGACAGCCTGCTGCAGGCTTCGAACTTCGTCGCGACGCTCGAAGCGCGGCAAGGGCTGAAGATCGCCTGCCCCGAGGAGATCGCCTACCGCCAAGGCTGGATCGACCGGAACCGGCTCGCCGCGCTCGCCGGGCGCATGGGTGAGAACGGTTACACGGCGTACCTGCGGGGCCTGCTCGCGGAGTAGAGTGCGGTCGATGGTGTCACGTCGACCCGATCTGGACGAGACCGCTCTCGCGGCGCTGAACGCGCGCTTCGAAGGCGCGGACCCGGCCGAGTTCCTGCGTTGGGCCTGGCAAGCCTTCGACGGGCAGGTCGCCGCGAGTTCCTCGTTCCAGACCCAGAGCGTGCCGCTCCTTCACGTGATCGCGAAGACCATACCGGAGATGCCGGTGCTGTTCCTCGACACGGGGTTCCACTTCCCCGAGACGCTCGCCTACCGTGACGAACTCACGAGGTCGCTCGGCCTCAACCTCGTGGTGCTCACACCGCAGCTGGGGCACGACGGTTTCCGGCGCGTGCATGGTGAGCTGCACCGCTCCGATCCCGACCTGTGCTGTCACCTGAACAAGGTCGAGCCGCTCGAAGAGGCCTTGCGCTCGTACGGGGCCTGGGTGGCGGGCGTGCGGCGCGACCAGACGCGGAACCGGGCAACCGCGCTGCCCATCACGCGACGTCGTGATGGCTTGGTGAAGCTCGGACCGATGGTCGACTGGACCGACCGGGACATCGCACGCTACCTGCATGAGCATGACCTCCCTTCCCATCCGCTTCTCGCGAAGGGCTATCCCAGCGTCGGCTGCGCCCCATGCACGCGGGCGGTGGCGGCGGGCGAGGACGCCCGCGCAGGCCGCTGGGCGGGTACCGGCAAGACCGAGTGCGGCCTTCACCTGACGCCCCACGAGTCGTGAGCCAGGGCGCCGTCCTCGTGACGGGCGGGCTCGGCTACCTCGGCTCGGAGGTGCTGCGCCGCGCGCCGGCCTGGCTCCCCGGACGAACGGTACGCGTGCTCGATAACCTCGCGACGCGCGGTGAGCGCGCGCTGGTCGACCTCCCGGCCGGCTGCCGGTACGAGTTCGTCGAGGGCGACGTCCTCGACCCCGGCGTGCTGCGCTACGCGCTGCGCGACGCGGACACCGTCGTTCATCTCGCCGGCGTGGTTCGCACCCCCATGAGCT
>CAZOTV010000066.1:0-7541 GCA_964582795.1 uncultured bacterium | reverse complement strand
CGCGACGCGGACACCGTCGTTCATCTCGCCGGCGTGGTTCGCACCCCCATGAGCTTCGAGCACCCCACGTGGATGCGCCAGGTGAACACCTGGGGCACGTCCGCCGTCGCCGAGGCGAGCCTGCGCGCCGGGGTGCGGCGCGTGGTGTTCGCCAGCTCGACGGCGGTCTACGGCCCTGGGGGCCCCTACGACGAGACCGCCACCTGTAGGCCGGTGGGGCCGTACGCCGGTTCGAAGCGCGCTGCCGAGGAGGCGCTGCTGGCCGCGGGGCAGCGTGGGCTGTCGATCGCGCTCCTGCGGCTCGGGATGCTGTACGGGCATGCGCCGGGCGCCCGCTACGACGGGTTCGTGAACCGGCTTCTGTTCCTTGCCGGTACCGGCCGGGCCCTGACGGTGTACGGCAGCGGGCAGCAGCGAAGGCCGATCGTCCACGTCACCGACGCCGCAGACGCGGTGCTGCGCGCCGTATCCGAGGAGGCGGGCGACGACGCCATACGCAACGTGGTCGAGAGCAACGCCAGCGTCCTGGACGTGGTCGGCGCCATCCAAGCTGCCCGGCCTACGGCGCAGGTACGGTTCACCGAGCAGGACGTCCTGAGCCACCTGAGCTTCCTCGTCGACGGAGAGCGCATGCGCCGTAGCGGATGGCAGCCCGCGAAGCGCCTCGCGGACGCCGTGGGGCACGAGTTGGCGCGGTTCGCGCACTTGGGAACGGTGCCCGCTTCGTCGGTCGAGGCACTCGACGCGCTCGACTGAAGGCGCGATCGAGCGCGCAAGGACGCGAGCGCGCCCCACGTCGAGGACGCCGCACGGACCCTTCGGGCGCCTGCGGGGACGCACGCGACGCGCAAGCGCGCTGCGCGTCACAAGTGCCGAACGAACGCCTCCGGCGCCTGCAGGAACTCACGCAACACGCGCACGTGCTCCAAGTCGTCGAACGCGCGCTCTTCGATGGCGCCGTCCTTGATCTCGAGCAGGCGGGAACCCGGAAGCGCCATCAGGACCGGCGCGTGGGTCGCGATCAGGAACTGCGCCCCGCGCGTCACGGCGTCTTTGATCAGCGTCAGGAGCGCCAGTTGCCGCAAGGGCGACAACGCCGCCTCGGGCTCGTCCAACACGTAGAGGCCGGCACCCGTCAGGCGGCCACGGAAGAACGCAAGGTACGACTCGCCATGCGAGCGCGCGTCCAAGTCCCCGCCGTAGCGGGCGTCGATGGCGGCGGCCGAGCCGACGAAGGGCGCCATGCGCCGCAGGCGCTCTCCCTCGTGGACCTCGGTCGACGCTCGCGCCACCCGCCGCGCCTCCTCACGCAGGTCACGGACGTTGCGGCGCTGGGCTTGCACGTAGCCGAAGTAGTCCTCCGCCCGAAGGAAGAGACCGCGTTTGCTCCGGTGCGTCCAGACCAACTTGAGCGCGTCGGACAGCGGCCGTACGGCGTCGAGCGTCGTGTCGCGGCCGATGTCCGTCGCGCTGCCGGCGACGGGCAGGTCGGCTGCCAGCGCGATGGCCTCGAGCAGCGTGCTCTTCCCGCTCCCGTTCTCGCCTACGAGGACCGTGACGCCGGCGGCCAGCGCGAGTTCGCGTGTCGTTCTCAGTAGGGCGAGATCGAACGGGAAGCCCTCGCCCGGCGCGGGCAGCACCACCTTCTCCAGGGCCATGAGGGCGAGTCTACGCGAGTGCTCTACCCCGTGTGGCCTGCGCGCGCCGCGTTCGCGCGGATGGCGGATGCGACGTACGCCGCCAGACCTTCGGCGCGCTCGTCGTAGTGCGCCGTGAAGCGCGGGTCGGCGACGTACATGTCGGCGAGGCCGACGTGCATGGCGTGGCCGCAATCGTAGAACCAGCGCCTGACGTGGTCTCGATGCGCTTCGGCGACGTCCATGGCGCGTGGGTCGCTTGCCGGTACGCCGTCCACCATGGCGGCGATGAAGCGATCCTCGATCGCGATCATCTCGTCGCGCATCCGGATCCAGTCCTCTTTGCCGTAGCCGGATGCGCGCCGCCGACTCTCGGCGTAGGCCTCCGTGTCGCCCCAGCGCTGCTCCGCTTCTTCGGCGTGCCGGCTCGGGTCGTGGTCTCCGAAGACCTCGAGCATCGCTTGCGGATCGAGTTGGATCCCCATCTTGTGTGCCTCCAGCACCTTGGTGAGGTGCGCGCGCTGCGCCTCGAGCCGCTGCGCGCGCCGCGTGAGGAGCGCCAGTTGACGCTCCAAGTGCGCGACCGGATCGGCGTCCTTGTCGAGCATGCCGCCGATGGCGCCCAAGTCGAAGCCGAGCTCGCGGTAGGCGAGGATGGCGTGCAACCGGTCGAGGTCTTCCCGTACGTAGACGCGGTAGCCGGCGTCCGTGCGCGCGGTGGGACGTAGCAGGCCGATGTCGTCGTAATGGTGCAGCGTACGCACGCTGACGCCGGCAAGACGAGCAACGTCGCCCACGGTGTGGCGCGCGACGGCGGCGGTCGTCGATCCGGGCATGAGAACCCTCCCTTCGACCAGTAGGCTAGTCCCTACCGTAACGTGAGGGTCAAGCCGCCCGCGAGGACGCGCTCCACGCCCCATCCCGTACCATCGGAAGCAGCATGCTCGCTCTGGTGACGGGCCTCGTGGTGGTGGGCGCGCTGGTAACGCTGACGCTGACGCGCCTGCCGGCGGAGGCGGTGTTCCTCGGTGCCCTGGGGATCCTCATGGCGCTCGGCGCCGTGACGCCCGATGCTGCGCTGGCCGGGTTCGGGAACGAGGCGGTCGTGACCATCGGCGTGCTCTACGTGGTCGCGGCCGGCCTGCGCGAGACGGGGGCGGTGAGCTGGCTCAGCCATCGCCTGCTCGGACGTCCGACCCGAGAGGTCGCCGCGCAGGCACGCCTGATGCTGCCCGTGGCCGCGGTGTCGGGGTTCCTCAACAACACGCCGGTCGTGGCCATCCTGATCCCGGCGGTGAGCGAGTGGGCTAGGAAGCACAAGATCTCCGCGTCGAGGTTGATGCTCCCGCTGTCGTACGCCTCCATCCTCGGGGGCACGCTCACGATCATCGGCACCAGCACGAACCTGGTGGTGAACGGTCTGCTCCGCGCCAACGGCGAGCGGCCGTTGCGCTTCTTCGAGATCGGGCAGGTCGGCCTGCCCGTCGCGGTGGTGGGGGTCGTCGCGGTCCTGGTCCTGTCACGGCGGCTGCTACGCGAACGACGGCCGGTGCTGGAACGTCTGGCAGACCCGCGCGAGTACACCGTCGAGATGACGGTCGACGGTTCCGGTCCGCTGGTCGGGCGCAGCGTCGAACACGCCGGGCTCACCGCCCTCGGTGACGTCTACCTGATCGAGATCGAGCGCGCTGGCCACGTGCTGCCCGCCATCTACCCTCGCATGGAGCTCGAGCCGGGCGACCGCCTGTTGTTCGTCGGCCTGGTCGATTCGATCGTGGACCTCCAGCGCGTCCCCGGCCTCATGCCGGCCGCGGGCCAGGTGCACAAGCTGGACGTTCCGCGCGAAGGCAGGATCCTGGTAGAGGCGGTGGTGTCCGATTCCGGTCCGCTGGTGGGCCGCAGTATCAAGGACGGGAAGTTCCGGACCCATTACGGCGCGGTCGTGGTAGCGGTGGCGCGCAACGCCGAGCGGCTCCGGCAGAAGGTCGGTGACATCGTGCTCAGGCCCGGTGACACGCTCCTGCTGGAGGCGGCGCCGGACTTCGTCGAACGCAACCGAAACGTGCGCGACTTCTACCTCGTCAGTCCCATCCCCGACTCCACCCCGCCGCGCTTCGAGCGCATGGGAACGGCCGCGGTCGTGCTCGCCGTCATGGTGGCGACCGTCGCGCTGGGGTGGCTACCGATGGTGACGGCCGCCATCCTGGCGGCAGGCGTCATGGTGATCACCCGCTGCGTGACGCCGACGACCGCGCGCAGATCGGTCGACTGGCAGGTACTGCTGGTGATCGGCGCGGCCTTCGGGCTGGGGCAAGCGCTGGAGACGACGGGCGTCGCAGCGGGGGTAGCTTCGTTCCTGACGCGGATCGCCGGCGCCAGCCCGCATGCGAACCTCGTCGTGCTCTACCTCACGACCGCGGCCTTCACCGCCATCGTCACCAACAACGCCGCGGCCGTGCTCATGTTCTCCATCGCGCACGGGATCGCCCTCAACCTGGGCGTGTCCGTGACGCCCTTAGCGGTGACCGTGATGCTCGCCGCCTCGGCGAGCTTCGCGACGCCCATCGGGTACCAGACCAACCTCATGGTGATGGGCCCCGGCGGCTACCGGTTCTCGGACTACCTTCGGCTCGGAGTCCCGGTCACGCTGGTCACGATGCTGGTCGCGATCGTCCTCATCCCGCGGATCTGGTCGTTCTGATCCGGGAGCTTCGAGCGGGTCCGGCCCTACGCGAACGTGTGGGACGGTAGCATCGGCCTCGATATGGAGGCCGTCCTCACCAGCGTGATCGTGCTCGCGGCCCTAGGAGCGCTCGTCGTCACCCGCGTCGCGGCCGAGGCGGCGTTCCTCGGAGCGCTGTCGCTTCTCATGGCCGTGGGCGTTCTCACCCCCAGCGAGGCCCTTGCCGGGTTCGGCAACGAAGCCGTCGCCAGCATCGCCGCGCTCTACGTGGTGGCCGGCGCGATGCGCGACACCGGGGCGGTGACGTGGATCAGCACGCGCCTGCTCGGACGGCCTCGCACCGCCACGGGCGCGCAGGTCCGGCTGATGGCGCCGGTGGCCCTCGTGTCCGCGTTCCTGAACAACACGCCCGTGGTGGCCGTCATGATCCCCGCGGTGACGGACTGGGCGCGCAGGCACCGCATCTCGACTTCGAAGCTCATGCTGCCTCTCTCGTACGCCGCCATCCTCGGCGGCACCATGACCATCATCGGGACGAGCACGAACCTGGTCGTGAACGGACTGCTGTCGATGACGGGCGAGGGACCGTTGGGGTTCTTCGAGATCACGAGGGTCGGGCTACCTACTGCGGTGTTCGGCATCGCGGCGACCGTCGTGTTGTCGCGCCGCTTCTTACCGGCACGCAAGTCGACCATGGAACGGCTCGCGGACCCGCGCGAGTACTCGGTCGAGATGACGGTGGACCCGACCGGGCCGCTGGTCGGCAAGACGGTCGAGGCCGCGGGGCTGCGCCACCTCGGCCAGGTCTTCCTGATCGAGGTCGATCGCGCCGGCGTGCCCTACCCCGCCGTGTCGCCGCAGTTCGTGCTGGAAGCCGAAGACCGACTCGTGTTCGTGGGGGTGGTCGACTCGGTCGTCGAACTGCAGCGCATGCCCGGGCTGCTGCCCGCCTCCGGCCAGGTCTTCAAACTCGACGGGCGGCGCGACCGGCGCATCCTGGTCGAGGCGGTGGTGTCCGAGGCAAGCCCGCTGGCGGGACGCAGCATCCGCGACGGTCGCTTCCGGACGCACTACGGCGCGGCCGTCGTGGCGGTGGCGCGCAACGCCGAGCGCCTCCGCCAGAAGGTGGGCGACGTCGTGCTCAGACCGGGCGACACGTTGCTCCTCGAAGCCGATCCCGAGTTCGTGGCGCGCCAGCGGAACCAACGGGACTTCTACCTGGTGAGCCCCATCCCGGACTCGTCTCCGCCGCGCTTCGACCGGATCGGTTGGGCTACGGCGGTGCTGGCCGCCGTCGTGGCAGCCGCCGCGCTCGGGTGGTTGCCTATGGCGACGGCTGCCATGCTCGGGGCGGGCGGGATGCTCCTGACACGCAGCACGACGATCGCCGCGGCGCGCAGGTCGGTGGCCTGGTCGGTGATCCTCGTCATCGGCGCGGCGTTCGGGCTCGGTCGAGCGCTGGAGGCCACGGGCGTGGCGGAGACGGTGGCGTCGGCGTTGGTGACCATCGCCGGCCCCGCACCCATCGCGAACTTGGCCGTCCTCTACCTCGTCACGGCGGTCTTCACCGCCCTGCTCACCAACAACGCCGCCGCCGTGCTGATGTTCCCGATCGCCCAGGCGATGGCGCACGCCACGGGAACGTCCACGGTACCGTTCGCCGTGACGCTGATGATGGCGGCCTCCGCTAGTTTCATGACCCCCATCGGCTACCAGACGAACCTGATGGTGATGGGCCCGGGTGGGTACCGCTTCCGCGACTACCTCGTCCTCGGGTTGCCACTCACGCTCGCCACCGGGCTGGTGACGCTGGCGCTGGTGCCGTGGGCGTGGCCGCTCACGGCCCCCTAGAGACTCCTGCGGTAGTCTTACCGCGATGGAAACGGGCCACACAGGCGCCAACGACGACCGCACCTTCACTCAGCTCCGTGACGACGTCCTCGAGCTCACGCGACGCGCGGGCGCCGCGATCCTCGAGGTGTACGCCACCGACTTCGACGTCACCGCGAAGGCCGACCGGTCGCCGCTGACCGCGGCCGACATGGCGTCGCATCGGATCTTGACCGAGGGCCTGAGCGCGCTCACGCCCGACGTCCCGGTGCTCTCGGAGGAATCCGAGGCCGTCGCACGAAGCACCCGCCACACCTGGCACCGCTTCTGGCTGGTCGACCCTCTCGACGGCACCAAGGAGTTCGTCGCCCGGAACGGCGAGTTCACTGTCAACGTGGCGCTGATCGAGGGTGGTGTGCCCGTCCTCGGGGTCGTGCATGCTCCGGTCCTGGGGGTGAGCTACGCCGGCACCGCGCACCGCAAGGGGCAAGCCGCGAGCGCCTGGCGCTACGACGACACCGGCGCCGCGCATCCGATCCGCACCGAAACGCCCCCTCGTGACGCGGTGCGGGTGGTCGCGAGCAGGTCGCACTCGAACCCCGCCACCGAGGCGTTCGTCGATGCACTGCGGGCGCGCTTCGGCGACGTCACGCTGACGTCGCGCGGCAGCGCGCTGAAGATCTGCCTGGTGGCCGAAGGGGCCGCGCACTACTACCCGCGCCTCGGGCCGACCATGGAGTGGGACACGGCTGCTGCCCACGCGGTGTTGTCGGCGGCCGGTGGCGCTCTCGTGCGCGTCGACGACCACGCCCCCTTGCGCTACAACAAGGACGACCTGACCAACCCGCACTTCCTCGCCCTACATCATGCCGACGCGTTCCTTCCTGGCACCCCGAAGAACGCGCCCGGCCAAGGAGCACGATGACGAAACCCATGGATACGCACGGCGCCGCGCCCGGTCGCGCGGACGCGGCGGGCGGAAGGGCGTCTTCCGGCGCGCCATCAGGCGGACGCATCAGCCACTTGAAGCAACTCGAGGCCGAGTCGATCCACATCATGCGGGAGGTCGCGGCCGAGTTCGAGAACCCGGTCATGCTCTACTCGATCGGCAAGGACTCGAGCGTCATGCTGCACTTGGCGCTCAAGGCGTTCTACCCCGGCAAGCCGCCCTTCCCGCTGATGCATATCGACACGACGTGGAAGTTCCGGGAGATGATCGCGTTCCGTGACCGTCGCGCCGCCGAGGTCGGCATGGACCTGTTGGTGCACGTCAACGAGGACGGGGTGAAGGCGGGCATCACCCCGTTCACGCATGGCAGCCGCGTCTACACCGACGTCATGAAGACCGAGTCGCTCAAGCAAGCGCTCGAGAAGCACGGCTTCGACGCCGC
>CAZOTV010000065.1:4282-15960 GCA_964582795.1 uncultured bacterium | reverse complement strand
CTGGGCGCGCTGCGGGGCGGGGCGCCGCCCGGAACGCGCGGCGCGGCCCCGCTCCCGACGCGGCGACGGAAGCGAGTGGCGAGCGGCTGCAGCGGCTGCTCTCGCGCGCCGGCGTCGCCAGTCGCCGCGCCGCCGAGGACCTCATCCGCGCCGGCCGCGTGACGGTGAACGGCCGACGCGCGTCGATCGGGGATCGCGCGCTGCCGCACGACGACGTTCGTGTCGACGGTAAGGAGGTTCGCGTCGTCACGGAGCACGTCACGTACCTCCTGCACAAGCCCGTCGACGTGCTCAGTACCGCCCAGGACGAGCGCGGCAGGCGGACGGTGTTGGACCTCGTCCCGCACGCACCCGGTTTGCACCCGGTGGGACGGCTCGACCGGGACTCGGAAGGGATCTTGCTGCTCACGAACGATGGGGACCTCACGCTGCGCTTGACGCACCCGCGGTACGGCGTCGACAAGGAGTACCGGGTCTGGTGCAAGCAAGGGCGGGTGGATGGCGGCGCGTTGGCGCGGCTCGTCAAGGGCATCGACCTCGACGACGGTCCGGCCCGAGCGCAGGCGGCTCGCCCTGCGCCGGGCGGCGCCGTGCTGGTCCTGACCGAAGGCCGCAAGCGCGAGGTGAGGCGCATGCTGAAGGCCGTGGGGTACGAGGTCGAGCGCCTGCTGCGCACCCGCATCGGTGGCTTGAGCTTGGGCGATCTCCCGGTCGGGGCGTACCGCGAGGTGAGCAAGGACGAGCTCGAGCGGCTCGGGTATACTCGGCCCGAACGGCGCCCCTGACGGCGTCATCGCAAGACGCGGCGCCCGAGCGGCCGCGCGAAGGGCCCCATGCCATGACGACCAGCAGCATCTTCCGAACCGGCGACGGGCCGGTGCAGATCGACGAAGCGGCCATCCGCCAGCGCGTGCTCGAGATGGGCGAGGAGATCCGCCGCGACCACGAAGGCGAGGACCTCCACCTCATCTGCGTCCTCAACGGCGCGTTCGTGTTCATGGCCGACCTGGTGCGCGCGATCGACCTACCGTTGACCGTCGATTTCCTCTCGGTGTCGAGCTACGGTTCGCGCACCGAGTCGAGCGGCGAGGTGCGGCTCGTCAAGGACCTGGACCAGAGCCTCAAGAACCGCCACGTCATCCTGGTGGAGGACATCGTCGACACGGGCCTCACCATGCAGTACCTGCTCGGCTACCTGCGCGGCAGGCAGCCGATGTCGGTCAAGGTCGCCACGTTGTTGTCGAAGCCGTCGAGGCGGGTGGTGGAGGTTCCGCTGGACTACGTCGGGTTCGTCATCGAAGACGCCTTCGCCTACGGCTACGGCCTCGACGTCGATCACCGCTACCGCAACCTGCCGTTCGTCACCAGTCGCCGCAGCGGATGAGACGCCGGCGCCGACTGCTCCTGACGCTGCTGCTGGTGTCGGTCGCGGTGCTCGCCGGCCTCGGGATCTCTGCCGCGCTGCGCGACACGAAGGCCCCGCAGGTGTACGTCGAGACGACGGGGCGTCTGGCGGCATCGACGCCGTGGGAACTGTTCGCCAGCGCCGACGAGCCCGTCGTCTATCAGCTCGAGTACGGCGCGACCAGCCTCGAGGAGGTCACGCAGGACGCGACCTTCACGCTGCCCGCCCTCGCGGGCAGGGTCATGGCGCGCCTGCGCGCGACCGACGGAGCGGGCAACGTCACCGAACTCGAGCTTCCCGTCGTCGGCGTTCCCACGCCGCGCCTCGGCCTCGTCCTGGCAGACCGTCTGCGTTCCGGCGATCCGCTTGGCGTGCGCTTGAACGTCACGCAGGACGGTAGCGACCCGGACCTGACGGCTGCGATCGAAGCCATCGCCCTCACGCTCGATGGCGAGCCCGTGCCGTCGCTCGCGACGGCGGACGGCGTCAAGGCGATCCTCGCCACCCCCCTCGCAGTGGAGCCGCGCACGCTGCGGCTGGAGGCGGTCGTGACCGACGAGTTCGGGCGCCGGACGACGGCCGATGCCAGCGTCGTGGTCGAACCCCTGCCCGTCACGATCGAGCAGTTGGCGATCGACGCCGCCACGTTGGCGGTGATCACGCCGGAGGGCCGGGAACAGGAAGCAAGGGCATGGACTTCGGCGTGGGCGGACGTGGCGAGAGACCCGCTCTGGCGGGACACCTTCGTGGCGCCCATCGAGGGCGTGAGCACCAGCGGTTTCGGCGACGCGCGACGGTACGCCCCCGGTGGGCCGGTGTCGTTCCACAACGGGCTCGACCTCGCGGCTCCGACCGGCACGGCCGTTCGCGCCACCAACCAGGGGCGCGTGGTCGTGGCGGGCGCGTACCCGATCAAGGGCGGTTGGGTCGCCATCGATCATGGGGGAGGCGTGATGAGCATGTACTTTCACATGTCCCAGGTCTTCGTGGCCGTGGGCGACGAGGTCGCCCGCGGAGACGTGATCGGCGAGGTCGGCTCGACCGGTCTGTCCACCGGACCCCACCTGCATTGGGAGATGCGCGTTCGCGAGCTCCCGACCAGTCCCACGATGTGGGTCGACCGCACCTTCCCATGAAGGGCCGTGGCGTCGTCGCCACCTTCGCCGTGATCGGCCTGGCGCTCGCGCTAGGGGTCGGGCAGAAGGCCACGGCGCAGCCTGCCGCTCCCGCTCTCCCGGAGGCGGACATGCGCCAGTCGGTTTGGTACGAGGTGTTCGTCCGCAGCTTCCAAGACTCGGATGGCGACGGGATCGGCGACCTACAGGGCGTTCGAAGCCGCCTGCCGTACCTGGCCGAGCTCGGGATCGGCGGCATCTGGCTCATGCCGATTCATCCGAGCCCCAGTTACCACGGTTACGACGTCACCGATTACCGCGCGGTCAACCCGGACTACGGGGACGCGGACGACCTGAGGGCGCTGCTCGACGACGCGCACGCGCTTGGCATGCGGGTGATCCTCGACTTCGTGCCCAACCACACCTCGGTCATGCATCCGTGGTTCCAGAAGGCGTTGGCGGGTGACGCTCGCTACCGCGACTACTACGTGTGGGCCGAAGACCCGCCCGATTGGCGGGGAACGGGCGGAGGCAGCGCCTGGCATGCAGCCAACGGCGTCCATTACCTCGCTCTGTTCTCCGCTTCGATGCCCGACCTGAACCACACCAACCCCGATGTGCGCCAGGAGATGTTCGACGTCGCCCGCTACTGGCTCGAGTTCGGGTTCGACGGGTTCCGCGTCGACGCCATCCAACACATCGTGGAAGGCGAGGATGGCAGCATCCGCAACACCGCAGCCACGTACGCGTGGGTCGCGGAGTTCCAGGCGTTCGTACGCGAGGTGGCGCCAGGCGCCCTGGTGCTCGGCGAGACCTGGACCGAGATGCCGGCCATCGTGCGCTACCACGAAGCGTCCGGGCTCGACATGTCGTTCGACTACCCGCTTTGGCGCACGACGCTGGCGGCCATCCAGGCGCGGTCCGCCTCGGACCTGGCGTTCCAGCTCGAGCAGACGTTGGCGCAGTACCCGCCGACCGCCGCGCGGGGCGTGTTCTTGTCGAACCACGATCAGACGCGGCACGCCACGCAGTTGTCGTTCCCAAGGCGCGACGAGCGCCGCTTGAAGCTCGCGGCTTCGCTGCTCCTCACCATGCCGGGAACGCCGTTCTTGTACTACGGCGAGGAGATCGGGATGCCGGATGGTCCCGGCCAGTTCGACGTCGAGAAGCGCACGCCCATGCGGTGGGAACCGGCCGCGGCCGACGGGACGTTCGGGTTCAGCACGGTGGCGCCCTGGACCGACCCCGGCGAGGCCATCGAGGGCGTGAGCGTGGCCGAGCAGCGCAGCGACCCGTCTTCGGTGTGGTCCTGGTACCAGCGGCTGATCGCGCTGCGAGGCACGGTCCCGGCGCTGCGCAGCAACGAGGCTGAGGTGCTGGACGTCGGCCAGCGCGCCGTGCTCTCGCTGCGGCGCGGCGCGGGCGACGACGCGGTCGTCGTCCTCGTGAACTTGAGCGGCCGCGCGTTGACGGTCTCGCTCGACGCCCTGGGGTGGCAGACGGCGCGAGACATCTGGCAAGAGACGGCGCCCGAGGCAGGCGTGGCGGAAGACGCGGTGTTGGCTGCAGGCGAACTGACGTTGGAAGGCTACGGCCTTCGCGTCCTGGTGCAGGCGAGCAGCCCGTAGCCGGTTCCGGTGCGGGCGCCGGGCCGGTGCCCGAGCGCGACGGGGCGGGCCGGAACGCACCGGAACGCACCGTTGCCTGGCTATACTTGACCACCATGAACGGATCCTCCACGGGGAACGGCGCCACCTCTGCGCCCGACACCGCTACCGCCGACCCCGACGCAAGCTCGACGTCCGCCACCACCACGCTCGCCCGTCCGCGGGTGTTCTCCGGCGTCCAACCGACCGGAACGCTGCATCTCGGCACGTACGTGGGGGCGTTGCGGCAATGGGTCGAGAAGCAGGACGAACGCGACAGCGTCTTCTGCGTCGTCGACCTACACGCCATCACCATCCCCGAGGCGATCGACCCGCTGCGCCTCAAGGACCAGGTGCGCAGCGCCGCTGCGCTCTACTTCGCTTCCGGCATCGACCCGGACAGGAGCGTCGTCTTCGCGCAGTCGCATCTCCACGAGCACGCCGAGCTGGCGTGGCTGCTCAACTGCGTCACGCCTCTCGGTTGGCTCTACCGCATGACGCAGTTCAAAGCCAAGTCCGAGGGCAAGGAGAGCGTCGGCACGGGCCTGCTCGACTACCCGGTGTTGCAGGCCGCGGATATCTTGCTGTACGACACCGACCTCGTTCCCGTCGGGGAAGACCAGGTGCAGCACATCGAGCTCACACGCGACATCGCGGTGCGCTTCAACCATCTCTTCGGCGAGGTGTTCCGGCTGCCGAAGGCCACCGTCCCGCAGGTCGGGGCGCGCTTGATGGGCCTCGACGACCCCGAGGTGAAGATGTCGAAGAGCATCGCGGCCGTGCGTGGTGGACATGCCATCAACCTGCTCGACGACGAGCGCACGGTGCGGAAGGCGATCATGTCGGCCGTGACGGACTCGGGCCGCGAGATCCGGTTCGAGCACGCCTCGCCCGGCGTGCGCAACCTGCTGACCATCTTCCACGCGCTCTCGGGCCGTTCCATCGCGGAGATCGAAGCCGAGTACGAGGGCGCGGGCTACGGCGCGCTCAAGAAGGGCCTGGTGGAGGTGGTGCTGGAGACGCTGCAACCTCTGCAGGCGCGGTACCGCGAGTACATGGAAGACCGCGACACGCTCGACCGGCTGCTCGCGGACGGTGCCGAACGTGCCCGAAGCGTCGCCCGTCCCGTGCTGGCGCGCGCCAAGGAGGCGATGGGGGTTGGGTGAGGGATCAGGACCGGAGCGCTCGCCTCCAAGCCCATTCGCCTCGGGCGCGAGTGTGCTCTTCCTGTTCCTCGACGGCGTCGGTCTTGGTGACGACGACCCGGACATCAACCCGCTCGTAGCGGCCGATCTGCCCACCATCCGAGACGGCGTGGGCGGAGTGCCCGACCGCCACGCGCCGGCGGTCGCGAGCTCAGGGCGCGTCTTCCGCGCGCTCGACGCCGGCATGGGCTACGACGGCCTGCCTCAATCGGCGACGGGCCAGACCGCCCTGCTCACCGGCCGGAACGCCGCCGAGACGATGAACGGGCATTACGGGCCGTGGCCGGGCCCGAGCCTCCGCGCGCTGCTCGAGCGCGACACGCTCTTCCACGACGCCCAGGACGCCGGAGGCGCGGCGCTCGCGAACGTCTATCCGCCGCCGGCGTTCGCGCGGACCGAGCGTCGCAGGGCTCGTCCCAACGCGCCGCGGTTCGCCGCCCACGCCGCCGGTGTGCCCATGCGGGACCTGGCCTGCTACCGAGGCGGGCGCGCGGTCTCCGCCGACCTCGACGGCGCGTTCCTGCGAACGTTCGACGCGTCGTTGTCGCCGATGGGTCCGGAAGGCAGCGCCCGCGTCCTGGTGGGCATGGCGCGCGAGCACCGCTTCACCTTCGTGGACCTCTGGCTCACCGACCGGTTCGGGCACGCCCGCGACTTCCTCGCCGCCAAGTCGTTCCTGGAGCGCTTCGACGTGACGCTCGGCGCCGTCCTCGAGCAAGCGTCCGACCTCACGGTCGTGGTGACGTCCGATCACGGCAACGTCGAGGACTTGGGCACCAAGGGCCACACCTACAACCGCGTCCCGTTGTTGGCGTTCGGCCCCCGAGCGGACGCGTTCGCCGAGGCGCGCACCTTGATGGACGTCGCGCAGGCCGTACGTGCGTCTTGGGTCAGCCGCCCAGCAGGATGACCACGAGCGCCTCGTACCAGGCGCCCAGCAGCAGCAACAGCATCGATACCGGCAGCATCGCGAGGAGCTTCGAGAACCCAACCGGGAGCGAGCCGAGGCCCTTGCGCCAGATGGTGGCAAGCAGCATCCCCCCGCCGGACACGACGAGGAAGTACGCCGTCAACTCGAGCACCAAGAGCACCAGCACCAGCCCGATCTCGCCGAGGCCGCCGCCGCCCAGCAAGCCGAACGGGATGCCTTGGGCGAAGAACGAGAACGCTGCGAACAGGTACGCGGGAACGCCTAGGAGCGCCGCCAAGGTGAACGTGACCGACAGCGTCACGACCACGAAGTTCTGGTAGAAGGTCGTGACCGCGGCGCGCCCGATGTGGCCGCTGCCGTACGCCTCGGTGGCGCCAAGCGACGTCACGGCGGTGTTCACCACCTCCAGCACGGCCTCGTCGCATCCTTCCGGCAGTGTCGTTCCGAGCAGCGCTCCGAGGCCGAAGATGCCGTATAGGACGATCATCGTGATCGTCACCAGGCGTCGGTGCTCACGGAGCGCGGAGGCGGATGTCGCGAGCCAGCGCCGTAACGGCGAAGCGCGCGACACCAGCATCGAGAGTACGAGCAGGGTGAACCCCACGAAGAACCAGGACGCCGCCGGCGTCTGCAACCATGCGCGCACGCCCCGGAGCTCCGTGGTGGACCGGAACGCGACCCGCTCGCTCACCCACCCGCCGTCCGCGCGTCGAACGCGCACCTCGACGACGTCGAGTTGGTCGACGGGTCGCACGGCAGCGTAGGTGAACACGCGCACGTCGGGGTCGTCCGAGGGACGTTCGACGCGGTCCTCGATCCGCACCTCGGTGCCGGCCGGAGGCGCAGGATCGGTCAACAGGCCGGGAAGGGCGCGGCACAGCTCCTCGGTGTCGAGGCGCGCTAATGCTTCGAACGACGGCGGTTCCTGAGCCAGCCAAGCTTCCACGGCCCGGTCGGCCGTCGCCCCAGCGTCCGCCTGCGCATCCGCCTGCGCATCGGGGCGCGTGTCGTCCTGCGTGTCGTCCTGCGTGTCGGCCTGCGCATCGGGTTGCGCGGCGGGTGCACCTGCGTCCTGGGCGTCGGTGGACTGCTGGACGGCGGGTGCGTTCGCAGGCGCCTCTTGCGCCATCACGGAGGCGCCCATGGACAGATGGAGCGTCAAGACGAGCGTGCTCGCGAGCGCAAGGAAGCGGCGTACGCGGGTTGGGGAGGGTCCGGTCATCGTCTCCTCGGGGCGCCTCGGCGAGGCGCGAAACTCCGCCAGCATACCGCGTGGTGTCGAACCCGCGGCCGTGCGCCCGCGTGGGTAGACTGGCCGACGGTGAGCGCGAAACCCGCAAGTTGGTACCTGAACGCGGCAAAGCGCACCGTCATCGCCGCGGTGCCAGGCCTGGCGCGGCCAGACGACGCCTGGGCGCTGGCGCGCTTGGCGCCGCCCGAGGCCGAGCTCTACCGGCAACTGTCCGTGCCCGAACGGGCGCACGCCATCGAGGTCGCCCGCTGCGTGTTGCGTCGGCGTCCGGAGGCGTCGGCCGCGCTCGTGCGGGCGGCACTGCTTCACGACGTCGGCAAGCTGGGTTCGCCCCACCACGTGGTGTGGCGCGTGCTGACGCACTTGCTGCCGGAGCCGGACCTCCCTCCACGACCGCGCCTGCGCGGCCTGGCGGGCGCCCGCCAGGCGCGGCAGCATCACGCCGCGTACGGCGCCGAGCTGATCCGCCGCGCGGGCGGCGGCGCGGACGTCGCGGACCTAGTGGAGCGCCATCACGATCCGACCGAGCCCGGTGACGCAGCGGACCTGCGGTGGTGCGATGCCCGCACCTGACGCCTCCGGGTCGACACCCCGGACACCGAACCTGGCGTGGCTGTTCGGCCTCCAGCGCTTCGGCGCGCGTCCTGGCCTCGACCGGGTGCGCTCCATGGCCGCTTCGGTGGGCGGCCCCCAAGACCGGCTGCGGCTGGTGCTGGTGGCAGGCACCAACGGGA
Organism: uncultured bacterium; assembly: GCA_964582795.1. Taxonomy (GTDB): domain Bacteria; phylum Deinococcota; class Deinococci; order Deinococcales; family Trueperaceae; genus CAZACZ01. Next base: position 7,672 of record CAZOTV010000065.1, on the reverse strand, counting down.
AGGGAAGCGTGGCCCGCATCCTCGCCGCTTGCCTCGAGGAGACGGGCGCGCGCACCGGGCTGTTCGTCAGCCCGCATCTCCAGCATGTCGGTGAGCGCGCCCAGATCGACGGGGTCGTCGCCGACGAACTCGAGATGGAGCGTTGCGTGGGGGAGGTGCGTCCGCACGCGGAGCGGCTTCAGGCGACGTTCTTCGAGGTCGTCACGGTGGCGGCCCTGCTGCGCTTCGTGGCGGGCGGCGCGAGGTGGGCGGTGCTGGAGGTGGGGATGGGGGGCCGACTCGACGCCACCAACGCGTTCGAGCCGGAGCTGTCGCTCATCACCAGCGTCGCCCTCGACCACATGGCGGTGCTGGGCGACACGATCGAGAAGATCGCGCGCGAGAAGGCGGGCATCTTGCGCGCGGGCGTGCCGGCCGCCAGCTCGGCCGACGGGGCGGCCAGGGGCGCGATCGCCGACGTCGCGACGCGGGTCGGCACGCGCGTCGCGTTCCTCGGCGAGGCGTTCTCCTCGCAGGTGACGTCGCTGCGTTGGGATGAGACGGCCCTCACCTTCCGCGACCGCGAACGTCACCCGGAACCGCTGCAGCTCGTCAGTCCGTTGGTCGGGCGCCATCAGGCGACCAACGTCGCGCTCGCGGCGGCGGGAGCGCTGCGCCTTGGCGTCACACCCGAGCAGATCACGCGGGCCGTGGCGCGAACGCGGTGGCCGGGCCGGCTGGAGCGCATCCTCCATGAGGGGCGCTGGTTCGTCGTGGACGGCGCGCACAACCCCCAGGCGGCGGGGGCGCTGGCCGCGACGCTGGCGGAACTGGAGGGCCGGGTGGACGCGTTGGTGCTCGGCATGTCCGCCGACAAGGACGTCGAGGGCGTCCTGGCGCCGCTCGTGCCCTTGGCGAGGCGCGTGATCGCCACCCGCGCCGTCCACAGCCCGCGGGCGCTGGCGCCGGAGCGGTTGGCGGACGTCGCGACGTCTTTGTCTTCGTCAGAAGGTGAGCGGTCCGCAGGACCCGGCGCCGGCGTGTCCGGTAGCGTTCGGGCATACGCCGATCCGACGACGGCGTTGGTTGCGGCGCGCGACTGGACGCCCGTCGGCGGCACCATCGTGGTGGCGGGGAGCCTGTTCCTGGTGGGGGAGGCGCGCTCGTGGCTCAGCGGCGAGGCGGGGGAGCGGTACGAGCGCTGGCAGTGACGGCAGGTTCGTTCTCGAGGCGTCGCCGGCGCGCGAGGATGTGGCGCACCAGTACGACGGCGACGATGGGGAGCAGCCCGGTGACGACCACGAAGGTGTGCTCCCGCGCCCAACCGTGTCGGTCCAAGGCGAACAGCGCGACGACCGGGTAGGCGATGATCGTGAGGACCGCACTGAGCTCGGAGCGGCGTGTCAGGAGCATCAGGGCGACGATGAGAACGAGGCCGTAGAACCCGACCATGGGGTAGAGGGGCAACGACACTCCGAACGTGGTGGCCAAACCTTTGCCGCCGCGGAACCGCACGAGGAACGAGAAGGCGTGCCCGAGCACCGCGCCGAAGCCGGCGGCCAGAGCGATCACCAGCGCTGCGATGTCCGGCTGTTGCGTGAACGCCGCCATGCGCATCCCGACGAACGTCGCCAACGCGCCCTTGCCGACGTCCATGGCAAGCACCGCCGCGCCGAGCCCGTAGCCTAGGTTCCGGGCCGTGTTCATCGCGCCCATGTTGCCAGAGCCGACGCCGAAGACGTCCTGGTTCCTGAGGCGCGCCATCAGGGCTGCGCTGGGGATCGATCCCAACAGGTACCCGATGGCCAGCGCCGCCGCCGCGTCAAACACCGGGAACCTCATGCGTGAGCGCGGGGGTGGGGGCGGGGTCGAGGTCGTGCTCGATCACGGACTCGAAACTGCGCAGTTCACTCACGTGGAACGCGACGTAGCGCGCCAACACGCGCCAGTGAAGCGCGCGATCGCCCGGCGGCGTCCGTAAGGCCGCGCGCAGCGGCGCGGCCACCATCGCTTGGAGTTCGCAGACGGTGTCGGGGGGGAGCGGGATGCCGTGCCGGCATGCCTCGCAGGTCAAGCCGCCGGCGGCGACGTCGAGCGCGACCAGGGGGCCGGGCGAACCGCACGCTACGCACGCCTTCGTGCGAGGCGCGAGTCCGGCCACGCCGAGCAGCTGCCAGGCGTACAGCAGGCCGACGTGGCCCGCGTCGTCGTGCCCATGCAGGCCGCGTAGCCCGCTGGCGAGGTAGGCGTACACGCGTTCGCCCAAGTGCACGTCGACCGTGAGCGCATCGGCGAGTTCGGCCAGGACGTGAGCATAGGGGTAGGTAGTCGGACTCGACAGGCGCGGAAGCGCCCCGTTCAGCTGCACCTGGGTGATGAGCGCCAGGTCGTCCTCGCGCTTGCGGTGGAACTGCACGGTGACGTCGTGGAAGAGGCTCAGGCGGCCGTGGTTGCCGCCTGGCAGGCGACCCTTGCGGAGGATGGCCCGGAACTTCCCTTGCTCGTTCATGAGCGTCACCACCACGTCGCCGCTCGGAAGGACCTTCCGGCGGATGACGATGCCGTCCGTGACGGTGTAGCGAGGCACGGGCACAGTGTAGCGCGGGTGGTCGCCTGCGCAGACGACGGAAGGTCCGTCACCGAGCGACGCATCCCCCGGGCGCGTGGAGGCCGCCCTGGTCGTCGCCGGCAGGACGGCCGCGGAGCGACGCGTTCGGCCGCGGCCCTACCCGGCAGCCTCGACGGCCGCATGCCAGGCGACGGTAGCCGCGCCGTCCACCGGCACCAGTTGGCAGGTGAGATCAGCCGGAAGGCGCAGGGCGTCGAGGCGTTCGAGGATCCGGAAGTCCCCGTGGGGGAGGTCGACGATGACGCGGCCCTCGAGGACGATCAGCCACGTCGGACCCTTCAGGTCGGGCGCGATGCGCGTGTCGATTCGTTGCAGACGCAGGTCTGCCCCGGGGACCTCGATCGCCTCGCCGGCGGCGGAGCGTGCGAGTCCGGCGAGATGGAGTGGGCGTAGGTCGTCCACCGCTCGCCTCCGCTCGGCCTCAACCGGTGGCCGACACCGCTTGCGCTTCCGCGGCCTTGCGTTCCTTGCCGAACGCGACGCGCAGCTTGAACATGCCGCGCTTGTGACGCGCTTGCGCCTCGGCCTCGTCGATGCCGAGCTCGGCCGCAGCCTCCGCCATCGACGTCTTGGCATGCCCCGCCATCCCCTCGGTGCGGGTCACGACGGCGGCGACTTCCGGGTCGAGGAGCTCGAGGTACGGCTCGAGGTCGGCGGCGGTGGCCTTCGGGCGTGCAGGCGATGCGCCGCTTGCCTTCTTGCGCTTCGGCTTCTTCCGTCTGCCCGCGGCAGAGCTCTTACCGGCCGCTTTCGCGCCCTTCGCTGCGCCCTTCGCTGCGCCC
>CAZOTV010000065.1:0-4182 GCA_964582795.1 uncultured bacterium | reverse complement strand
GCGCCCTTCGCTGCGCCCTTCGCTGCGCCCGTCGTACGTCCCTTGCGCCCGCCCCCGCCCGCGCCCTTCGCGGCCGCGCGCGCGTCGAGCAGCTCGACCGCTTGCTCGAGCGTGACCTCGTCGGGTGAGAGCCCCTTGGGAAGCGAGGCATTGATCTTCCCACGCTTCACGTACGGTCCGTAGCGGCCGTCGCGCACGTCGACCGTCTCGCCGCTGCCCGGGTCTTCGCCGAGGACCCGCAACGCGCCGCCGCCGCGAGCCGCCTTCTTCTTCAGCAACTCGAGAGCGCGCTCGAAGGTGACGTCGAGCACGTACTCGTCTTTCGGGATCGACGCGTAGACGCGGTTGTGCCGTACGTACGGTCCGTACCGGCCGATCCCGACCTCGACCGGCTCGCCGTCGTCCGGGTGCGGTCCGAGCGCCTTGGGCAGAGCGATGAGGGCGAGCGCCATGGCTTCATGCACGTCGTGCGGCGATACTCCGGGCGGCAGCGACACGCGCTTGGGCTTGCCGCCGGCGGCCTTGCCGTTGCCGCCTCTCGTGCCGTTCATCGTGCCCTTCTTGCCCGGTTCGCCGTTGGCGGCGTCGTTGGACGCCCCGAGCTGCAGGTACGGACCGAACGGCCCACGCTTGAGCAGCACCGGCTCGCCCGACTCGGGCTCGGTGGCGACGGTCACATCGCCCATGTTCCCCTCGCGAAGGTGCCGCTCGAGCGCGCTCCGGTCCAGGTCGCCTGGAGCGACGTCGTCGGGAAGCGAAGCGGTGCGGACCTCGCCGTCGAGCGGCCCCTCGACGTAGGGCCCGTACCGTCCGACACGCACGACGTACGGCTCCCAACGTTCGTTGACGATGGTGGAGATCTCGCGCGCGTCGATGCTCTCGAGCCCCGCCTCGACGCGGCCGGAGATGCCTTCTGCGCCGAGGTAGAAGTCGCGCAGGTAGCTGTCGCTGGCGCGCTCGCCGGCCGCGATGTCGTCGAGCGCCGCCTCCATGTGGGCGGTGAACTCGGTGTCGACCAGGCGGGTGAACTGCCGCTCGAGCAGGTTGTTGGTGGCGAACGCGGTGAAGGTGGGAACCAACTGCTGACCCTGCTTGCGGACGTACCCGCGGGCCTGGATGGTCTCGATGATGCTGGCGTAGGTGCTCGGGCGTCCGATGCCCTCGGCCTCGAGAAGCTTCACCAAGCTCGCGTCGGTGAACCGCGCAGGCGGCTTGGTCTCGTGCCCTTCCGCCCGCACCTCGCGGCAGCGCAGCGCCTCGTCGATGGCGAGTGGGGGAAGCGGTTGGTCACGGTCGTCGAGGGCGGCCTCGGGATCGTCGCTGCCTTCGACGTAGGCGCGGAAGAACCCTGGGAACAGCACGGTGCGGCCGCTGGCGCGGAAGGTCAGGCTGGCATCTTGCGGCGCCTGCACGACGCCGTTCAGCGCCGCCGTGCCGGACAGCTGCGCCTCGATGCGCGCGGTGACGAACTTCAGGCGCGCCTCGGCCATCTGCGTGGCGACCGTGCGCTTCCAGACGAGATCGTACAGAGCGGACTCGACACCTGCGAGGCCATGCTCGTCGGCCGTGCGCATCTCCGTGCCCGCCGGACGGATGGCTTCGTGCGCCTCCTGGGCGTTGCGCGACGACTGCCGGTACTGACGTGGCGCCGGGCTGAGGTAGGCGTCGCCGTAGCGCTTCGCGATCGCCTCTCGGCTCGCGTTGACGGCCTCTTCGGAGAGGTGGGTGGAGTCGGTGCGCATGTAGGTGATGTAGCCGTTCTCGTAGAGGCTCTGCGCCACGCGCATGGTGTCGCGCGCCGAAAGGCCGAGCTTGCGGCTGGCCTCCTGTTGGAGCGTCGAGGTGGTGAACGGCGCGGCGGGTGTGCGGGTCGCTTCCCGTTCCTCCACCGCCGCCACGCGCCACGTTCCCTGGCGGGCTCGGCCTGCCAGAGCAGCGGCATCCTCGGACGACAACAGCGCGATGTCGCGGCCCGGCTCGACGCCCTCTTTCAGCCGCCCGGTGTCGGGGTCGAAGTCGCGCCCGCCCGCGACGCGCACGCCGGCGACGTGCGTGAGCGTGCCCTGGAAGCCGTGCTCGTCCTTGGCGAGCAGCGCGGTGAGGTCGTGGTACGTCGAGGCCACGAACCGCATCCGGTCGCGCTCGCGCAGCACGAGCAACCGCACGGCGACGCTCTGCACCCGCCCGGCCGAAAGCCGGGGCGCGATCTTGCGCCACAGCAGCGGGCTGATGGCGTATCCGACCAGGCGGTCGAGCACGCGGCGCGTCTCTTGGGCATCGACCAAGTGCTCGTCGATCGAGCGTGTGCTCTTGAGCGCGTCCTGGATGGCGCGTTCGGTGATCTCGTGGAACACCATGCGCTTGACGGGCACCTTCGGCTCAAGCAGGTCGACCAAGTGCCACCCGATCGACTCACCTTCGCGGTCTTCGTCCGTCGCGATGTAGAGCTCGTCGGCGTTCTTGATGGCTTCCTTGAGCTTCTTGACGATGTCTCGCTTGCGCGGTGAGACCACGTAGAGCGGCGCGAAGCCCTCGTCGACGTTCACGCCAAGGCGCGCCCACTCCTTGCCGCGATGCGCTTCCGGGATCTCAGCGGCATTCGAAGGTAGGTCCCGGACGTGCCCCATGCTCGCCTCGACCTGGTAGTCGTCGGGCAGGAAGCGGCGGATGGTACGCGCTTTCGTGGGCGATTCCACGATCACCAGGCGTTTCTTGGCTTTCGACGTCGACAACGGCATTCTCCCTAGCGAAATGGCGCGGCCATTATACGCACGACCCTCCGCGCGTCAAGTTCGCGTTGGGCAGCGGCCAAGCGGCTCGATCCGTGGAGACCGCCCACGTCCAAGGGCAGGCGATCGGCACGACGGACGTGATGGGGATCCGTCGCCACGAGCGCTCGGCGCGCGTCGAGGGCGAAGGCGGGCCCACTACTCACACGGGCCGCCGGTTGCTGATGGCCCGGCCCAGCGTGACCTCGTCGGCGTACTCGAGGTCGCCGCCGACGGGCAAGCCGTAGGCGATGCGGCTTACGCGCAGGCCCTTCTCGCCCAAGTGCCGGGCGAGGTACATCGCCGTCGCTTCGCCTTCCACCGTGGTGGACGTGGCCAACACCACCTCGGCGGCGCCTTCGAGGCGGCCTTCCAGTGCCGCGATGGTGAGTTGCTCCGGTCCGACGCCGTTCATCGGGCTGAGCGCGCCGTGGAGAACGTGATACAGACCGGAGTACTCGCCGCTTCGTTCGATGGCGAGCACGTCCGCGGGTTGTTCGACCACGCACAGAAGCGAGCGGTCACGCTGCGGATCGCTGCAGACGGCGCAACGATCCTCGCCCGCGTTCATGATGTTGAAACAGACCGGGCATCGGGCCAGGCCGGTCTTGGCCGCGACCAGCGCGTCGGCCAGGGCGCGCACCTCGTCCTCGGGGCGGTTGAAGAGGTAGAAGGCGAGGCGCTGAGCGCTCTTCGGGCCGATCCCTGGCAGGCGCCCGAGTTCGCGCACGAGCGTGACGAGGGCCGTCGGGTACCTCATGCGCGGCGTGCCTCACACAGCGGCGATCGGTTCAGAGAAGCCCTCCGAGGCCGCCCATGCCGCCCATCCCGCCCATGGCCGAACCCATCTCCTGCTCCTGGAGTTCCTTGGCGCGGCGCTGCGCTTCGCTCACGGCCGCCGTCACGAGGTCTTCGAGCATCTCTACGTCTTCAGGGTCGACCGCCTTCGGGTCGATGCGCACCGCCGTGACGGTGCCTTCCCCGGTGGCGACGGCCGTGACGAGTCCGGCACCCGCGCTGCCTTCCACGGTCATGGTCGCCAGGCGCTCCTGCGCCTCGGCGACCTTGCGCTGGGCCTTCTGTGCTTCCTTCATCAGTTTCTGGATGTTCATCGCATCACTCCTCGGGAAGTGTAGTCCGTATGGCGTCTGGGGTGCGTGCGGTGGCTCGCGGGCGGAAGACGGGCGACCGGGCCATCACTCGTCGCTCCGTTCGGGCACGAACGAGATGCTGGGCTGCGCCTCGTCATCGGCGTCATCAGGAAGGTCGTCATCGGCGCCAGGCGCGTCGTCGCCCGAGTCGGCGGGCGCGTCCTCGAACACGCCGCCTGCGTCACGTGGCGGCGCGATCACCTCGATCACGCGACCGGGGAAGAGGCGCTGTAGCTCGGCGAACCCTTGCCGAAGCTCCTCGC
>CAZOTV010000064.1:12253-16338 GCA_964582795.1 uncultured bacterium | reverse complement strand
GGCGGTGCGCGGCGCTCAGGCGGGCGGCGCCCCGTTCTTGTGCTGGACGATGCGGATGTGGTTCCCGAACGGATCGCGGATGCCGATGTCGATGCCGTAGAAGTGCTCGACCGGCTCCTGGGTGATCTCGACCCCCTTGGCCTTCAGGTCCTGGTAGACGCCGTGGCAGTCGTCGGTGGTGAACCCGACCGTGAAGCCCGACGCGCCCTTGGCGACGAGTTCGCGCACCTTCGCGCCGCTTTCCGGGTCGACCGACGGTGGCCCGGGCCGTTCGAGCAGGATCTCGCGGTCGGGCTGGCTCGGCACGCGCACGGTCAACCAGCGCATGTTCCCGAGGTCGATGTCGGTGCCGACCTCGAGGCCGAGTTTCCCGACGTAGAACTCGAGCGCTTCGTTCTGATCGAAGACCCACACGTGCGTGATGTTGATGCCGTTCAGCATGGTGTCGCTCCTTCCTCGTCCCGCATGCGCGGGCGACCCCGGTACTCTAGGCGCCCGAATCTTCTTCCGCTTCTCCGAAACTGCTCGGCCGGACCCACGCCATGGTGAAGCAGGTCGGCACCGCCGCTCGCTCGGAGCGATTCCGGTAGGTGCTGGGGGAAACGCCCACGATGTCGCGGAACGTCCGGCTGAAGGTTCCCAGGCTGTTGAAGCCCACGTCGAAGCAGACGTCGGTGATGCTGCGCTCGGAGTCGCGGAGCAAGAACATGGCGCGCTCTACGCGACGGCGCTGAAGGTAGCGGTGCGGCGTCTCACCGTAGGCGGCCCTGAACGCGCGGATGAAGTGCGCCTCGGACATCTGGGCGACCCGCGCCAACGCGGTGACGTCGAGCGGCCGTGCGAAGGAGCGATCCATGGCGTCGCGGGCGCGCAGTAGGCGGCGGTTCTTGTCCTCGGTGGCGCGGCTCATCGACGGCGACCCGTCTCCCGTGGCTCGTCGCACCCGGCTCGTCGCGCGTGGCTCATCTCGAGGCCGGTCCGTCCGCGGGCGCCGCGGCGCCTTCCAGGGCCGGCGCCAGGAACGGCGCAAGCGTGCCGGCCGGCTCGATCACCACGTCGGCCAGCCCGCGCCACGCCGCGGCGGCGCGAAGCTCGGGAGCAAGCGACGCCGCGATCTCCTGCGGCGTGCGTCTGCGCCCGCCCGGCGCCGGCCGCTCCTCCAGCCAAGCCGCTTTCACCCGAAGCGCCGACGCCTTGCGGTCCGCCTTGAGGTCGACCCGCGCGACCATCTGATCGCCCAGCAGGAACGGCAGCGTGAAGTAGCCGTAGCGGCGTTTGGGCGCAGGGGTGTAGATCTCGATGCGGTACTCCATGCCGAACATGCGCTCGAGCCGTTCGCGGTACCAACATGCCGGGTCGAACGGGGACAGCAAGGTCGCCCCGGTGGCCCGCCCCGGGTCTTGGGCGCCGGTCGCCAACAGCGCCGGCTCGCTCCAGCCCTGTACGTGCACCCAGCGCGCCCGCCCACGCTCGACGACGGCGTTCGCGTAGCGTTTGGCGGGGGTCTTCTTGAGGCGGAAGTGATCGGCCAGGTCCGCTACGGTGCCGATCCCTGCGGCGTCCACCGCGACTTCGAAGAGACGCAGCTGCGCGTCGGGCACAGGAGGAGGTGGGTCCTCGATCGCCCCGCCCCAGACGCGTCTCGGGGCGTCATAGAGACGTTGGAAGTTGGGCCGTCCGGCCACGGCCGCGCGGCCGGTCAGGAACAGGTACTCGAGTGCGAGCTTGGTGTCGCTGAGGTCCCACCACCCGCCACGCCGCTTCGGTTCGCCGTCCTCGAGGTGCGCGAGGTCGCCCACCGTGAGGGGCCCCGTCTCATGAACCGCGCTCTCGACGTGCTGCAGCAGACCGGGCCGGCCGCGCTCGAGCTTGTCTTGGACACGCCTGCGCCAGAGCGTGCTGCGGTCTTCCATGCGGTGCCGCATCTGGGGCAGTAGATCGATGGGCATCACCGACGCCTCGTGGCCCCAGTGCTCGAACACCTCGCCACTCGACCACAGGTACTCGTCGAGCGCGCCCGTGTCGTACGGCCCGAACCGCGAGAACAGCGGCATGTAGTGCGCGCGAGCGAACACGTTGACGCTGTCGAGTTGCAGCACCCCTTGGCGCCGTAGGTACGCACGGAACTGCGCCGTGCCTACTCGCCTGTTCGGGCGCTTGCGCGCCAAGCCTTGGGCATGGAGGAAGATGCGCCGGGCCTCGGCGGGGGTGAGCGTCTCGCGCATCCGTCCAATGTAGCGGAGGGCGCCCCGCGTGTGTAGCTGCCCGGCGCGATGACGGCCTATGTCGAGCAGCGCCGCTACCAGCGCTCCTCTAGCACGGCTTCGAGGGCGTCGACGGCGGCGTCGATGCTCGCTTCGACCGCGTCGGTGAGCCCTTCGCCGTGGCCGAACCGCTGCGCCTCCACGCCCACGACGTCGATCCTGGTCGGGAGCGCCCCGAGCGCTTCGCCCAGGGCGATCGCTTCGGCGACGCTCCAACCGTGCGACGACGGCGAGCTGCTCTCGCGCACGCCATCGCCACCGCGAAGACGGCGCACCGTCCCGGGCGTGCCGGCAGGGGCGGTAGCGTCGACCAGCAGGACCCGACCGTAGCCTTGCCAGGCGTCGAGAAGCGCGAACGCGTCGCCTCGCATCACGCGGACGTCGACGCCGGAGCGCGCCTGAGCGTTCCACCGCGCCAGCAACGCCTGCACGACGCGCGCCCCGACGGCGTCGTCACCGCGGTCGGGGTTCCCGATCCCGATGACGAGCGTCTTGGCCGAGCGAGGCGCGCCGTCGCTCGTCCACGCCCGGCGCCCTTCGCCGGTGGTTCCGCTCACCGCCGAGGACACCCTCGTCTCACCCCCGCTCCACCTCCAGCCGCAGGAAGTGCGTCGAGCACGAGATGCACGGGTCGTGGTTGCGGATCGCCTGCTCGCACAGGTGCTGCAGCCGCTCGTGCGGTATGTCGAGATGCGACTCCACCACCCCGCGCAGGTCCTGCTCGATGCTGCGCTGGCTCTGCGCCGTGGGCGGAACGATGGTGGCGTCGAGGATCAGGCCGTCGTCGTCGAGCGTGTAGCGGTGATACAGGGTTCCGCGTGGCGCCTCGGTGCAGGCGTGACCCCGCCCTGCCCGCGCGGGCACCTCGAGGTGCGGCCGCTCCGGCGGTTGGTAGGCGTCGACGATGCGTAGCGCCTCGTCGCAGGCGTACAGCGTTTCGACCGCGCGCACGACGATGCTCTTGAACGGGTTGCGACAGACGCGGTCCAACCCCGCCTCGAGCGCCGACTCTTGGGCCAGCGGTGAGAGCTTGTCGAAGTTGAGCGCGTAGCGCGCCATCGGTCCCACCAGGTACGGCTCGCCGTCGACCGAGGCATGCAGCGCCGTCGAGTGCGCAACGTGTTCCTCGCGGAAGTGATCCTCGAACTCGGCGACGTCGATGTCGAGTCCGCGGCTCGTGACCATGCGCCCCTCGTTCATGGGGTACTCGTCCGGGTGGCGCAGGGACGCGAAGGTGTAGTCATGCTCGAAGTCCGGGAAGTCGAACCCGGCCACCAGCCGCACCGTAGCCAGCGCCGCGTCGCGCGCCTCGAGGATGCGCGGCCGCAACGCCAGCAACTCGGCGCGTGTCGGCACCCGGTAGAAGCCGCCGAGGCGCACGTTCACCGGATGGATCTCGCGCCCGCCGAGCAGCACCATGATGTCGTTGCCGAGCTTCTTGAGCTCGAGCCCGCGCTTCACGGTGTCGGGGTGATCCTTGGCGAGGTGGATGCCGCTGGGGTACCCGAGGAAGTCGGGCGCATGCAGCAGGTAGATGTGCAGCGCATGGCTCTCGATCCACTCGCCGCAGTAGAGCAGGCGCCGAAGTTCGCGTAGCGGTCCTCCCACGTGCACGCCGCACGCCGCTTCGAGAGCGTGGGCAGCGCTCATCTGGTACGCCACCGGGCAGATGCCGCAGATGCGCGCCGTGATGTCAGGCGGTTCGGTGTAGCTGCGGCCACGGAGGAACGCCTCGAAGAAGCGTGGCGGCTCGTAGATGTCGAGGCGCACGTCCTGCACGACGCCCTCGTCGATGCGGACGTAGAGCGCGCCTTCCCCCTC
>CAZOTV010000064.1:8915-12153 GCA_964582795.1 uncultured bacterium | reverse complement strand
CGCCGTTCGTGGGTGCGCCGTTCGTGGGTGCGCCGGCGGTGGCGCCGGTGGGAAGCGGGGTGTCCTTCGCGGGCGTCATGGCGTCAACCCTTCGTGGTCCGCGGGTAGGCGGAGGCGGCGTCGCGGAACGGCTCCGCGTGCGCGTTGTAGGTGTGGAGCGCGCGCACCCAGCCGTCCTCGTCGACCCCGAGCTCGTGCGCGAACGTGTGCGCGAGCGCCTCTGTGTTCGGGGTCTCCATCGGCCCGAAGCAGCCGTAGCAGCCGCGGGCGTAGGCAGGGCAGATGGCGCCGCAACCGGCCTGGGTCACCGGCCCGAGACAGGGAAGCCCCTTGGTGACCATCACGCATGGGGTGCCGCGGCGCTTGCACTCGAGGCAGACGCTGTAGTGCGGCACGTTCGGCTTCCGGCCCGCCAGGGTGGCGGACAGAAGCTCGATCAGCTGGTGCTTGTCGATGGGGCAACCGCGCAGTTCGAAGTCGACCGGCACGTGCTCCGAGATCGGGGTGGAGGTTGCGAGCGCATCGAGGATCTCGGGGCGCGCGTAGACCTGGGCGGCGAACTCGTTCACGTCCCGGAAGTTGCGCAGCGCCTGGATGCCTCCGGCGGTGGCGCAGGCTCCGATCGCGATCAACGTCTTCGATGCCGCCCGGACCTCGTGGATGCGCTTCGCGTCGTGGGCGGTGCAGACCGAGCCCTCCACCAGCGACACGTCGTACGGACCCTCGACGATGGCGCTGGACGCCTCGAGGAAGTGGGCGATCTCGACCGCGCCCGCGACGGCCAGCAGTTCGTCCTCGCAGTCGAGGAGGGTCAGCTGGCAACCGTCGCAGGAGGCGAACTTCCACACCGCGAGCTTGGGCTTGTGCGGTTCCTCCCGCCGTTGCGGCGTGGCGGAGGCCGCGTGCGTCGGGTGGGTCGGTTGGGACAGGTGGGCTGGCACGTCAGACCTCCCGCAGGTCCATGAGACGCATGACCTGGTCGTAGGCGAACACCGGACCGTCGCGGCAGACGAGGTACGGGCCGAACTGGCAGTGGCCGCAGAGCCCGACGGCGCACTTCATGTTGCGCTCGAGCGAGACGTAGACGTCGCCCGCCGGCATGCCGCGTTGGAGGAGTTCCTTCGCGGCGAAACGGATCATGATCTCCGGTCCGCAGATCATGGCCGTGGCGTTGCCGGGGTCGAACGTGGCCTCGCGAACCAGCGGCGTGACGACGCCGACGGCGCCTGCCCAGGTCCCTGTGGCGCGATCGACGGTGGTGCGGACCTCGAGGTCGTCGCGCTGGGACCAGGTTGCCAGTTCCTCGGGGTAGAGCAGTTCCTCGGGCGTGCGGCTGCCGTAGAGCAGCGTCACGCGGCCGTAGCGCTCGCGGTGCGCCAACACGTGGTAGAGCGCTGGGCGCAAGGGTGGTAGGCCGATGCCGCCGGCCACGAGCACCACGTCGCCACCTTCTGCCTTCTCGACGGGCCAACTGGTGCCGTACGGACCGCGCACGCCCACGACGTCACCGGGCCCGAGTGCCTGCAGCGCGCGGGTCACGGCTCCCACGGCCCGGGTGGTGTGGACCAGGACCTCGGGCTCGGCGGGGTTCCCGCAGATGGAGATCGGCACTTCCCCGACGCCGAACAGGTACAGCATCGTGAACTGCCCCGGCAGGAACCGGAACGCTCCAGCGCCGGCCGGTGGCTGGAGGCGCAACGTGAACGTGTCGGCCGTGTCCACCTGGTGACCGATGACGCGGAACGGTTCGGGGCGCATCGGGTCGGGTTGGAACCCGAGGGGGTGCTGCGCGTGCGCCGCGGCGGCGGTGGAGGGTCCAACGTGGGCTTCAGGCGCGAGACGCATCTTCTCCTCCGGTCGTGGTTGCGGTCGAGGTCGCAGGCGCGACGCCCGTCTGGCCGCTGGTCCTACGGATCGCGGCGGCTTCCTGGGTGATGTCGATCCCTACGGGGCACCAGGTGATGCAGCGGCCGCAACCGACGCAGCCTGCCGTGCCGAACTGGTCGATCCAGGTCGACAGCTTGTGCGTCAACCACTGGCGGTACCGCGCTTTGTTCGACGGCCGAACCGGGCCGCCGTGGACGTAGGAGTAGTCGAGCGTGAAGCACGAGTCCCACACGCGCCTGCGCTCCGCCGAGCCGTCGGTCAGGTCGGTGGCGTCTTGCACCGTGGTGCAGAAGCAGGTCGGGCAAGCCAAGGTGCAGTTGCCGCAGGTGACACAACGGGCCGCCACGTCGTCCCAGCGCGGGTGTTCGAGGTTCTCGGCGAGGATGCCGGCGAGGCCGTCCGTGTCGAGGTGGCGCCCCATGCGCTCGGCGGCGCTCGCGAGGGCCGCGTCGGTAGCCGTCACCTCGGCTGCCGTGGGCTCGCGTGTGGGCAGCATGGAGAGGATCTCTTCGCCCCGCTCCGAGCCGACCTCGATCAGGTACGTCGGCTCGCCGTTCTCCATCCGTTCCGTGAGGACCAGGTCGCATGGCGCCTCGTCGGGTCGCACGCGCGGCCCGGTGTGCATCGAGGCACAGAAGCAGGTTCCACCCGGTTCGGTGCAGTTCACGGCGACCACGAACGCCTTGCGGCGCCGCTCGAGGTAGTCGGGGTCGACGTGCGCGCCACCGGTGTACACGCGGTCTTGGATGCGGATGGCGTGCACGTCGCACGGCCGGACACCGATGAAGGCGTACGTCGGCACCGGCGCCGGCTCGCTCAGCGTGAAGCCGCCGGTGGCGTCCTGGTCCGCGCGCCATAGCCGCAGCACCGGGGGGTGCAGGAAGCGCTTCCATGCGTGGGGCCCGACGGTGTAACCGAAGCGTGCGTCGTCGTCGCGCCGCTGCAACCGGTACTTGCCCGCGTCTTGCACCTCGGTCCAGCCACGAGGCAGGTCCTCCTCGGTCTGGATCGGGTCGTAGACGATGGCGCCGTCGCGGACCGTAGGGCCCACCGTCGTGTAGCCATGGTCGTGGAGCGCCTGGAACAGAGTCCCGAGCGCTGCGGCCTCGAGTATGCGTGGAAGCATGACGACACCCTTCCGCCACGGGTGCCCGCGCCTTGCGATCGAACCCGCGCGCCGCAGAGGACGACGGGCCGTGGGTCGCGGCAAGTATGTGGTGCGATGTCCCTATCGAGGTAGGGCGAAACGTCCTTTGGCCGCCGCCATCGCCACCTGCCCGAGGGACACGCCGCCGTCACCCAGGGGCACGCGCTCGTTCCACCACACCGCGAAGCCGGCAGCTTCCAGACC
>CAZOTV010000064.1:7513-8815 GCA_964582795.1 uncultured bacterium | reverse complement strand
TCGGACAGGCGGTCGCCGAAACGAGTGGACGGGTAGTCGGGGTGGAGGTCGGTTACGATCGTCGCCGCCTCGGGATCGACGTGGTACAGGCGCGAGAGGTCGCGCACGGTCTCCTCGAACGCCACGTAGGCGTCGTAGTGATCGAGGTCGCCGAGGTGCTGGCTGGTGAACGCCTGCCCGGCGGTGGCGAGCGTGATGGTGTTCTTGAGGCCCGCGCCCAGGCCGAGGATGGGCGTGTCGTAGCGGGCATGGCGGGCCACCGGCGCCGGCGCGTAGCCGCGCGCGCGGCGAAGCACCGTCGGCCTGCCACCGACGGTGGCGGCAACCGAGTCGTCCACGCGCCGTTCGATCGGGCGCGTGCCGATCAAGAACGCGTCGGCGATCCCGCTCAGACGCTCGAGCGCCTCGTCGTCGTGGTACGCGATCGGTTCGGAGCTGCGGTTGGCGCTGGTCATCACCAGCAAGCGCGGCGCGCCCGCGTCGAACAGCAGGTGCTGCAGCGGTGTGTACGGCAGCATCACACCCAGGTCGGCGACGCCCGGCGCGAGGCCGGTCGGAAGCGGTCGAAGACCTTTCGGCGCCAGCACCACGGGTCGCTCGCGGCCGGCCAGGAGCGCCGTGCTGGCTTCGTCGAGCTGCACGGCGCCATCGAGCGCGGCCAGGTCGGCCGCCATCACGGCGAACGGCTTCTCCTTGCGGAACTTGCGCGTGCGTAAGGCGGCTACCGCGTCCTCGTCGGTGGCGTCGCACGCAAGGTGGTAGCCGCCGAGGCCCTTCACGGCCAGGATGCTGCCCCGGCACAGGATTGCTGCCGCTTGCTCGACGGCGGCGTCCGAGCGCGCGATGGTGGTCCCATCGGCTCCCGTGAGCAGGACCTCGGGACCGCAGGCGGGGCAGGCGACCGGCTGCGCGTGGAAGCGCCGGTCGGCGGGGTCGTGGTACTCGGCGTCGCACGCCTCGCACAGGACGAACGTGCGCATGGTGGTGTTCGGCCGGTCGTAAGGAAGGTCGGCGATGATCGAGTACCGCGGCCCGCAGTTGGTGCAGTTGATGAACGGGTAGCGGTAGCGCCGGTCGGCCGGGTCGCGCATCTCGCGCAGGCAGTCGTCGCAGACCGGGAGGTCGGGGGAGACGAGGGTGGTGATGATATCGCCCTGGCGGCTCTCGGCGATGACGAAGCGGCTCGAACGCGCGGCCGTTCGATGCTCGGGCGCTCCCCGCCGACCGGAATCTGAGGATGCATCCGCTGAGGATGCACCCGCACCGGATGCACCCTCGCTGGATGAACCGTCACCGGCGTAC
>CAZOTV010000064.1:2326-7413 GCA_964582795.1 uncultured bacterium | reverse complement strand
TTCGCTCACGCGCGCGTCACCCGTCCGCTTCGGCAGCGCCGTATCGCACCGCCTCCACGCGGAAGCGGCGCACGGTGCCGCCGACGTCGGCGCGCACGACGTCGCCTTCGTTTCGCCCCAAGGCGGCCTGCGCCACGGGCGCCGTGAACGCCACCCTGCCCTCGAGAGGGTCGGCCTCGTCGACACCGACGATGGTGAAGCGGTCCACGCGTTCGGCGGGCCGGTCGTCCTGCCCGACGTCGCGCACGGTCACCGTTGCGCCGAGCAACACCTCGGTCGTACCGACGGGCGGGGTCTTCACCACCTCGGCCGAACGCAACCGCTCTTCCAAGGCGTCGATCTCGTCGACCAGCGCAGCCAGGCGCCGGACCGCGCTTCGCTGGTCGCCGCGGCTCGACAGCGCGCGACGTTCGGCGCGTAGCGCGTCGCGTTCCCGCTCCAGCGCGGCCAGGCCGGACGGCGTCACGAGGTTGGGGACACCGTCGGGTAGCGGCGCGCGATGGGTGACGACCACGCTCTCCAGGTCGGCGTCGTCCTTGACGAAGGCGCGGCTCATGGGCTCAGCGTATCCGTCGGGCGACGCGGCGGCGGTGCGGGAACGACACTCCGGATGGTAGCAGCCGCCCGCCTCGAGCCGCGAGTCTCCAGGCAGTACCCTCCCGCCTCCGGCCTCGAGCCTTCCGTTCTCCGTTCTCAGTTCCCGTCGCTCGCCAAGCCACTCACCAGGTCGTCGAGGTCCTGCCGTAGGGCGGCGCGCTCCTGCTGCAGGCGCTCGCGCTCCTCGGCCAGCGCGAAGAGCTCGTCCTCCTGGTCGTCGAGTTGGCCCACGTAACGCCGGTACAAGTCGGAGTTGCGGTCGAGCGCCGACATGTTCTGCCGGATGCGGTTCTGCTCTTGGTAGATGGCGTCGACGCGGCGGTCCACGTCGGCGATGGCGCGGTCGAGTCCGGCGATGGTGCGCTGCAGGTCGAAGATGCGCTCGAGCGTGGCGCGGTCCTCGGCGGACAGGTCGACGTTCTCGAGGTACACGGCGATCTGGTCGCTGCTCACGTTCGCCACCGCGACGCGGCGGGTATCGACGCGTTCCATCACGACCTCGAGTACGCAGGCGGCGTCCGTGTCCTGACAGACGACATGGGTAGGAACGGACGAGTCGCTCGGCACGTCCTCGCCGTCGGTGGCCACGGCCACGCCGAGTCGGTGCGCGCTCGCGGTGACCGGCGCCTCGGGCATCGGCGACACCAGCTCGAAGCCCGCGCTGCGCGGCACCTCCACCACCAGGAAACGGTTCACGGCGCCGAGCGGCTGAACCTGGATGCGCGCGGTTCGCCGCCGCAGCTCCTGCACCTCCAGGAAGCCGCCGCTGATGGTGGCGGCCGTGATCTCCTCGGTCTCGCTGCCGTCGCTCGTGTCGAGCGTCAACTCGAGGTCGACGGCGTAGCTGAGTAGACGATCGTCACCCGGCACGAGGTCGGCCAGGCGGGCGGTGCCGGCGAAGCCGCCGGCGTCGTAGAGCGTCACGGAGCCCGCCGCCAAGTGCAACCCGGTGTCGTTCACGACCCGGACGGCGCGCAAGGGGTTCGCGGGTAGCACGTTCGCATCGAAGAGCGAGAGTTCGTGCGCCTCGATGTCGGTGACGACGATCGGCACCATCGCCGACTCGTGCCGGCGGACGGTGACGGGCTCGTCGATGACGTACGCGAACGTCGCGCCGAAGCGCACGCCCGCAGCCATCGACGTCACGCCGGCCTCGGCCAGGCGTGGCGCCGCAGCGACGGCGCCGAACGCCGCGTCGGCCGCCGATTCCATCGCGACGGATGGAGCGCCGCCGCGGCCGTTCAGCTGCGCCGACGGCGCGAACTCGCCTTCGTCGGCGCCCGGCAGGACGCTGGCGGCGACGCTCGGCGCGACGCGCGGGCGAGTGACGTAGACCGGCTCGTACAGGCCGGTGATGAACGAGATCGGCTGGCCCGCCACGAACGCCACCTGGACGTCCACCAGGTCGAGGTCGGTGGGGTTGTCGAGGATGGCCCATCCCTGGAGCTCGGCCGTTCCTTCCTCGCCCATGACCAGGCGGTAGCTGGTCTTCCAGACAGGCATCTCTCGCACGTAGGCGACGCGCACCCGACGCTCGCCCTCGCCCTCGAAGCGCACCGCCACCGGCGTGGCGTCACTTGCGCGGTACTGCGCGACGGCCGCCAGCGCCGCCTCGAGCTCTGCGCGCAGCGCCGCGTTCTCGAACCGGAACGCGCGCACTTCCTCGAGGTTCACGCGCCGCAGGCCGTCGTCGGTGACGAGCGTAAGGTAGGCGCGCGGCGCCTCGTCCGGCACCGTCACACGCTCAACGCCGACGATCGTTCCCGCGATCGGCTGCGTGGCATCGAGCGTCACGCGCTCGCCGCGGGCTTGCGCGAGGACGTCGAGCAGCGTCGGGTTGCCGGAGAGGTCGATGTCGTACCCGTCCAGGATCCGGGCGAGCGGATCGCGCGAGCCGTAACGCACCGGTCGAACGTTCCCTCCATCGAGGTCCTGGACGACCAGGCTCTGCAGCAAGTCGTCCATCTGTTCGACCGGCACGTCGAGGCCGAGCTCTTGCGTCCCGGTGACGGTGCCTTCATGCTCGAAGTACCCCACGCCGTTGGTGAACAGCACGACGCGGGTGATGGGCAGGTCGGCCGACGCGACGTCAGCCTGGGCCGCCGCGAACGTCGTTACCGCGGCGAGGGCGGCGGTGATCCCCAAGCGGCGCAGGCGGGTTCGGGTGACTCGGACACGGTTCGTCATGCCCGGATGGTACGGCACGATGCTGAGAATCGTGACGGGAACGCCCGTACATCCGCACTCCGGCCCCCAGGGCACGATGCTAGACTCCCGTAACTCCCGCCGGTGACGGCAGTTGGCAGGTATCGTCCATGGCCGATGCCATCTGCTATGACGACCTGGGGTTCCTCGAAGCGTACGAGGGCCACGAGGCGGTCAGTGCCCGGTTCGCAACCGAGGCGCTTCCCGCGTTCGGTTACACCGATGCCGAGGTCGAAGCGGTGGTCGGCATGATCGCGGCGACGCGCCTGCCCCAGCGTCCGCGCACCCTCGCGGAGCGCGTGCTGGCCGACGCGGATCTCGTCGTCATCGGACGCCGAGACTTCTTGAGGTTCGACCGGGCGTTGCGCCAAGAGGTCGAGCGTCACGCAGGTCGGAAGTGTGACTTAGAGTGGTACGGCGCTCAACTCGCCTTCCTCGAGGGGCATCGGTACTTCACCCTGACGGCGAGGCGGATGCGCGACCGGCGCAAGGAGCTGAACCGCATCCAGCTTCGAGCGCTGCTGGGACGCGCCGAGCGGTCCTAGACAGGGGTGTCTTGACGATGACGAACTTCGTGGGGCGAAGCTCGCGTGGATCCCGCGCGCGTGGTGCTTCGAGGTGGTCCTTTGCGGGCATCACCATGGCGGTCGTGAGCGTGCTCGCGGGCACCCTCGTGGGCTGTACCGCCGCGCCGGAGATGCTCACGCTCGTGTCGGGCGCCGGAGCGCCGCTGCCGGCGTTGCTCGACGAGCGGACGGTGCCCGACGGTGAGGGTGGGACGATCGAGCTTCGCACGGTCGTGGAGCGGGGGTCGTTGCGGGTCGACGGCGACCGCTACGTGCACGACGTGGTGTTCCTCGCGTACGACGGCGCCCAGCTCATCGGTCGCAACGCCACGGTCGACAGGGGCATCGTCGACGCCGTCGGGCCCGCGACGGTGGGTCAGACGATGACGTTCGCGTCCGACGTGCTCCAGAACCATGGGTTCACCGGCGTGCGGACGGCCGTGGGCATCGACGTAATGTTCGACCTGGCTGCCCTGCACGGCGAGACCGCGGTCGTCACGTTGGTGTACGAGCGTTGAGGAGAGCGGCGGCTCCGCTCGACGGGTTCGCATGACGGCGCGCATGACGACTCGCATGACGGGTATGCGCGGCTTCACGGTGGTGTGGGCGGGCCAGGTCGTGTCGATGCTTGGCTCCGGCATGACGCAGTTCGCCATCACCATCTGGGCTTGGCAGTTGACCGGTCAGGCGACGACGTTGGCCTTGGTGGGCTTCTTCACCTTCGGCCCCTCCGTGTTGCTCAGCCCCGTCGCGGGGGCGTTGGTGGACCGCTGGAACCGCAAGCTGGTCATGGCGCTTTCGGACCTGGGCGCCGGGTTGGCGACCATCGTCATGCTCGCGCTGTACCTCGCCGGGGCGCTCGAAGTGTGGCATCTGTACGCGCTTGGCGCTTGGACGGGCGCCTTCGCCGCCTTCCAGTTCCCGGCGTACGCGGCGGCGATCGGCTCGATGGTGCGCAAGGAGCAGTACGCCCGGGCCAGCGGGATGTTGTCGCTGGCCGAGTCGGTGGCTACCATCGGCGCGCCGATCCTGGCCGGCCTGGCGCTGGCGGCGATCGGCATCGCCGGCGTGTTCGCCATCGACATCGTGACCTTCGTGGTGGCGTTGATCGCCCTGGCATTGGTGCCGGTTCCGACGCCGCCTGCGAGCGACGAAGGGGCTGCGAGTCGAACGGGTCTGTGGCGCGAATCGATCTTCGGGTTCCGGTACATCCTGGCGCGCCCGAGCCTGCTGCGCCTGCAGTTGCTCTACCTCGGCATCAACCTTACGGCCACACTCGGCATGGTGGTGAGCGCCCCGATGGTGCTGGCGCGCACGGGGAACGACGAGCTCGCGTTGGCCAGCATGCAGTCGGCCATCGGTGCGGGCGGCGTCGTGGGCGGACTGGCGCTGAGCCTATGGGGCGGACCGAGACGCCGCATCCACGGCGTGCTGTTCGGCATGATCGGATCGGGCTTGCTGGGAACGGTGCCACTCGGTGCGGGGCGATCGTTGGCGGTGTGGCTGCCTGCGGCATTCCTCACCATGCTGTTCGTGCCGATCGTGAACGGGTCCAACCAGGCCATCTGGCTGGCGAAGGTGGCGCCTGACCTGCAGGGCAAGGTGTTCGCGGCACGGCGCTTGATCGCGCTCGTAGCTTCGCCGTTGGCGATGCTGGCCGCGGGTCCGTTGGCGGACGCGGTGATGGAGCCTGCGATGGGGTCAGGGGGCGCCCTCGCT
>CAZOTV010000064.1:0-2226 GCA_964582795.1 uncultured bacterium | reverse complement strand
GAGCGACGCATCGTGCATGCTCACGATGGTAGCAGCGCTCTGCGGCTCACCGTGCTCGTGGGCGCGGTTCCGCCAGCCGCCGCACCACGTCTCGCAACGCCTCGAAGCCGGCCTTCGGCCGCTCTCGCCACTGCACGCGGTTCCAGGGGTCCCAGCCGTACGACGTCGTGATCGCGTTCGCGACGACCGTCTGCGCGCTTCCCCACGCGACGCTCAAGCCGACACGCTCCACCGTCTCGGTGTGGATGGCGCCGTCGTCGGCGATGCGCCATGCCTGCAACGACGACGGGTCCGAGAAGCCGACGACCATGTGCGGCACGCGCAGCTCCACGGTGACGCCCGATGCCGCCCAGAGCGCTCGGCTGTCGAACGCGGGGTGGGCGGGATCCGTCACGCCTTGGGGCAACGGGTTGAGGTCGAACCACTCGGCGGGCCTGGGTTCGCCCGTGGTCGGCACGACGTACGGGCGGTTCGTGATGAGGCGTTGGGCGTTCCAGACGCCGCTGTCGAGCGCGAGCGCGGCTCGGTCGACGGGGTAGTAGCCGCGCACGCGCCCGTACAGGATGTCGTTCGGGTCGTTCGAGGCGCGGACGTACGCATGCGTGCCGTCCGCCGAAACGACCACCGCCGTGTCGGCATCGGCGCCCACCCCGAACGCGTCCGCGAGGCCAGGGAGCGAACCGTTCCCGCCCGGGACGACGTCGAAGCCGATGACCAGCGGCGCGACGCGCCACGCTTCGGGCGCGTCGAGCGTGACCCTCAGGTAGACGTAACTGGCGTCGTGCGCGGCGCGCACCTCGCGGATCGCGCCGCGGCCCTCGTGGATCGTCTGGGTAAGCACACCGTCCCAAGCGAGGGCGTCGCCGCTTCCCGTGGTGGGGTCGCCATCGACGACGGGCACCGGCCTGGCGTCCTCGATCGCCAGAAGGCCGAAGTGCGCTTCGTTCGTGAGCGGGTTCTGCCACAGCTGCCGACGGCCGGGCGGGAGCTCGTAGTCGATGGTGTTCCAGGTGAACTTGAACCACTCGTCGGCCCACTCGAAGAGGAAACCGCCTGCGATGCCTAGCTCGTGCAGGAGTTCGAGGATCTCGCCGTCGATGGCGAGTTGCGTCCGTTCGTCGTGTCCACCCTGGTCGCGGCCGAGCGGGCCGTGATGCGCAGAGCCCAACGACGACGGGACGCCCGTCTCCAGCACCACGACCGGCATCCCGCGGTGGTGTTCGCGCAGGCGCGTGAGGTAGCCGGCGTACGGATCGGTACGCCCTGCGTGCTCGAAGTCCGCGACGCCGGGCTCGTACCGTTGGAAGTCGGGGTAGTACGGGTAGGCGTGATAGCTGGCGTAGTAGCCCCCCGGCCAGGACGCATGCGCGACCACGTGGTTGGCGTCGATGCCGACGAGGTCTTCGCTCGGAAGCGGCTCGGACGGGTGATCCAGTGGGTCGGTGGTGGGCCAGTTCGTGAAGGTGAGGGGCACGGTCACACCGCGCTGCGCCTCGTGCGTGGCCGTGAGGTCGAGCATCTCCGCCAGCCATGTCTCCGTGGGGGTGGAGCCCGGTACGGAGGAGAAGTACGCGCCTTCGTACGGCGGCCTTCCTGCGTTGCGCCGGTCGGACGCGGCCGTCAGGGCCGGGTCCATCTCCACCCCGATCGCCCAGGAGAGCAGCCAGGGGCTGACGTCCGCGTCGTACCGGCCGCTGGCGTACCCGGGGCGCTCGGGCAGCACGGCGTTCCCATGCACGACCGCGATCGCGTCGACGATGTCCTGCCGCATGTGCTCGCGCACCGAGGGGTCGAACAGGTCGGACGCGGCGCGGAACCGCGTCTGGTCGAGCCAGACCCCGTGCACCAGGTAGAGCGCCTCGTCCGGCCGCGCCAGGTTGTGGGCTCGGAGCTCCTGGTAGAAGTGCGGTGGCTGCACGGTGTAGATGCGAATCGCATGGAAGCCGGCGTCGGCGATGGCGGCGATCCAACGGCGCCACACCTCGCGAGGGATGGCGAGCTCACCGGGCTGGGTGCCGGGAACGGTCGGACCCACGTTGACGCCGACGATGTAGTCGACGTTGCCGCCCGCCAGGGACAGGATCAGGCGCTCGCCCTCGGTGCGGGCCAGTCGGGAGAGGCCGGCCACGTGTTCGGGCGCCGGCGCGCGGCTGACCGGCTCTGCCGCGCGGACGGTCGATCCCGCCGACACGAGGACAGCGACCAGCGCCGCGAGCAGGATCGGAA
>CAZOTV010000063.1:10848-16690 GCA_964582795.1 uncultured bacterium | reverse complement strand
AGCTGCGCGGTGATGGCGGCGGCCATGGCGCCGAACAGGATGATGCCTTCCAACGCGATGTTGACCACGCCGGAACGCTCCGAGAACATGCCGCCAAGCGCCGCGAACAGCAGCGGCGTGGTGGCGCGAAGCATCGACGAAGCGAGGGCGAGCAGCAGCACGGTGTCCACGCTCAATCACCCCCTCGCGAGGAACGCTCGGGCGCGACGACCGCGTCGCCGCCCGGGGTGACGGGAACGACGACGCTCGGCGGCTCCTCGGGCGGCGGTTCGCCCGGCCCGCCGCCGGCGCGCGCCGCCCACTTGAGGGGGTTCGTCACGCGTTCGGGTAAGAAGCCCTTGGCGGCGATGAACAGCACCACCAGCGCGAGGATCATGCTGACCACCTCGCGCGTGAGGTTCGGGAAGGTGATGTTCAGGACCGAGCCGCCGTACTTCAGGACGCCGAACAAGAACGCCGCCAGCACGATGCCGAACGGTTGGTTCGCGCCGAGCAGCGCCACCGCGATGCCGTCGAAGCCGTCCGAGGACGGGATCGACTGGCGCAAGGCGTAGTCCTCGAGCGCCCCGCCGAGGACGTAATGCGTCGCCGTCAACCCCGCCAGGCCGCCGCTGATCGCCATCGCCAGGACGGTGTTGCGAGCGATGCTGGCGCCACCGTACTCGGCAGCGCGGGGCGCGAGGCCGACGGCCCTGAGCTCGTAGCCCCACCGAGTCCGGAACAAGAACACGTACACGAGAGCAGCCACCGCCAACGCCAGGACGAACGACAGGTTCAGCTTCGTCGGCGGGATGGCGGTCGGCACGGCGGCGAGGCCGACGAGCCAGCCGACGCCGTAAGCGACCACCCCGACGGCCAGCGCGCCGAGGACGCGCCAGCGCCAGGGGCGAAGGCGGCGCCACCTGGGCAGCACGAACAGGGCGACGACCGCCAACAGCGGCGCGACGAGCACCGCGTAGTCGACGCGCACCACGTTGGTGCCCGGCGACTGACGCAGGTCGATGCCCACCATGGCGGGGAGTTGCGGCATGCGAGCGGCCATGTTGAGTTCCTTGGATTTCGGCTCGTTGCCACTCACGCGGAACGGCATGTTCAACGTCACGGGGGCGTCGCCCGGGCGCGGCAGCCCAGCCACGACCATCGCCCCCAGCAGGATCACGGCGCCGATCGCGAAGCTCAAGCGTGGCGCGCGCCGCGTGGCGCGGCGCACCGGCGGCACCACGAGCGCGACGACCGTGGCGAGCACGAAGAGGCCGATGGCCGCCAGGATGCGAACCGCGGCGGCGGCGAACACGTTGCCGGCCGAGAGGATGAACAGAAGCGCCGAGGCGGCGACGAAGTTGAGCAGGATGGTGTTGATCACCTCGTTGGCGCCGAAACGCGCCTTGAGGAAGCCCGGCAACGCGCCCCACAGCGCGCCTCCCAGGGCGGAGGCGAGAACGGCCAACGGCAGCACCAGCAGGCGTGGGCCCGGCAGGTAGAGTCCGGCCAGCATCGCGAAGATGGCGCCGATGATCATCTGGCCGGGAGCGCCGATGTTGAACAGGCCGGCTTGGAACCCGAAGCCCACTGCCAACCCGGTGAAGATGAGCGGTGTGGCGAACTTCAACGACTCCGCGAAGCCGTTCACCGTGCCGAGCGCGTCGTGGAACATCGTGAAGTAGGCGTACCAGAGGGTGTCGATGCGTCCCACCAAGGTCGGGAACCAACCACCCACGTCGGCTGCGGCGCCGGTTGGCGTGGGCTGCAGCGCCAGGATGACGACCGCGGCCGCCAGCAGCGCCAACAGGATGGCCGTGGCAGGTACGGCGGCGGAGCGCAGCACCCGATCGATGACACGCGACGCGCCGGGGACGATCCGCATCCCGAACAACAACGCGAACGCGCCCGTGACGACGGCCAGGAAAGCGGAAGCTCCGAAACTGGCGTTGGTGTAGGGCAGGCGCCTCACGATGAGACCACCGCGCCCCGCCGCCGCCACGTTCTCCGCCAGCGTCAGGTTCGGAGCGTTGGCGAGCACCTCGCGCAGGACCTCGGGGTCGGTGTTCGGCCTCTCCAGCGAGATGGCGCGCTCCACCTCGGCCTGGAACGCACGGATGCGGGCCGCGTCGACCTCGCGACCGTACTGGTTCAGACCCCATACCGTCGTGACGATCAACAGCAGCCCACCGGCGAGCCAGAGCGCGCGGCGGGCGCGGTTGCCAAGGGCGCTACCCGTGGCGATCGCAGCCAAGCCGACGACGGTCAAGAGCAGCACGGTACGTTGCTGGGGAAGCTCGACGGGGTCGGTCCTGCCGGTGAAGTCGACGATGCGGTCGGGCAACAGCACGACCGCGCTCCTGGCGCCCGTTTCGCGGCTGAGCGCCGCCCACGGCGCCACGAACAGCGCCAGCGCCGTCACGGCGGCCAACGCGAAGACGGAGAGGCGCTCGGTCACGCGCACATCATACGTGTGCGCACGTGCCTGCCGTTCACCACGCCTCCGCGAAGTCGTCCGCCGGTCGGGCGACGGCCTGCCGGAGCGCGGACGCGACCAGGGCCGCGTCCGCTGGCCGCGCTCCCGGATCCTTCGCGAGCAACCCCGCGACGAGCACATCTAGCGGCGCCAGCGACGCGTCGAAGCGCGACACGGCAGCCGGGACGCGCTGACGATGGGCCGACAGGACCTCGTCCAACGAGCCCGAGAACGGCACCTCGCCCGCCAGGGCCTGGTAGAGCAGGACACCGAAGCCGTAGAGATCGGAAGCCGGCGCGGGCGGCTCGCCTCGCACCTGTTCCGGGCTCAGGTAGGCAGGCGTCCCGGCCACCGCGCGTGGACCCGCCTCCCCCACCCTCGCCGCCAGGTCGAAGTCCAACAACGTCGCGTGGCCGCGGGCGTCCACCAGGATGTTCTCCGGCTTCACGTCGCGGTGCACGATCCCGCGTGCGTGCAGGTAGTGAAGGGCGTCGGCAACGCCGGCAAGGGTGCGAAGCCGCTCGGACACGGGCGGTGAGGCGCGCAGCCACAAGCCCAGCCGCACGCCCGCGGCGAACGGCATGCGCACCCCCGGAGCGCCGTCCAGCACGACCTCGTCCTCGACCGGGTTGACGTTCGGGTGCACCAGACCGTGGCCGATGGCGTACTCGCGCGCCGCGCGGGCCTCGTTCTCGCGCCGGAAGAGCTTGACGGCCTTCAGCCGACGCCCGTCGCTGGCGAGGTACACGCGGGCGGAGACCCCGCGCTCGAGCATGCGCAGGACCTGCATCCCGTCGGGCAGACGTGAGCCGAGGACCCCCACGATGGGTCCATGGTAGCCGCTCACGCGCACGGCGCGCCGTCGAGTGTCTGGCAGCGTGCGCTCAGCGCTTGAGCAGCACGCCCTCGCGCACGAGCGCGGCGAACGCGGTGCGCTCGACCTCGGCGTCGTCCTCGCCGTCCGGAGCGGAGCGCAGGAGGAGGTGCCTGTAGCCTGCGCGCAGGATCGCGCTTCTCGTGCGCCGCACGTACGCCTGCATCTCCTCGCGGTAGACGCGGACCTCGTCGGGGCCGACGGGCAGTCGCTCACCGGACTCCACGTCGCGCAGCTCCAGCATGGCCGCCTCCGGGCGAAGGTCGTCCTCGGAGAGCACCTGCAAGAAGCCGACGTCGACGCCTCGCGCGCGCAGCGCCGCCAAGGTGGGCTGGATCGGCGTGTCCTCGAGCAGGTCGGACACGACCAACACCAACGACGTGCCACGCACCGTGGGAAGGTTCAGCGCGAATCGTTTGAGCGCGCTCAGCGGCGCAGCCTCGGCCCCTTCGAGTACGGGCGCGTCCTCGACGAAGCGCCAGGCGTCGCGCACGCCCGCCCGTCCTTGCGCCGGCCGGCTGCTGCGGCCGTCGAGGAGGTGCAGCTGCGTGGGAGCGTCGCGCTGGGCGACGTAGCTGAGGAGCTGCACCACCGTGCGGGCGAAGCGCGCCTTGTTGCCGAGCCCCATGCTGGCGCTGGAGTCGAGGACGAGATGGAGCCTTACCGCGCGCTCCGCCTGGTACAGGCGGGTATAGAGGCGGCCGGTGCGCGCGTAGACGCGCCAGTCCACGTAGCGAAGCTCGTCGCCGGGCTGGTACGGGCGGAAGTCGTGGAACTCGACGCTCTGGCCCGGCTCGGTGGCGCTACGCTCACCGGTGAGACGGCTGAGCGCGCGCGACGCGAGCGCGTAACGGTCCAGGACGGCGCGGCTACGGGTGCTGATCATGAACGGGATCGCGCGGCGCGATCAGGGACGCTCCGCCCCTGCCTCGAACGGCCCGACGAGCGCGCGGCTCACCGGCTCCGCTCGACTTGCGCGACGACCTCCTCGAGCACGGCATCGGGATCGGCGCCTTCGACTTCGGCCTCGAAGCTGAGCAGCAAGCGGTGACGCAGCGCGGGAGGCACCGCGCGGCGGATGTCTTCGAGCTCGACGTTGGGGCGACCGGCGGCCAGCGCGTAGCCTTTGGCCGCCAGCGTGATCGCCTGCGCGCCACGAGGGCTGGCGCCGAGGCGAACCAGCGGGTGCGCATGCGTGGCCTCCACCAACCGGACCACGTACGCGAGCGCCGTCTCCGCGACCGGCACCGCGCGCAGCATGCGCTGCAACTCGAGCAGCTCGGCACGACTGAACACGGGCGTGACGGTGGCCTCGCGCTCGCCGGTGGTCACGACGAGGATCCGCTGCAGCGTGGCGGCGTCCGGACGGCGGATGAGGATCTTGAACAGGAACCGGTCGAGCTGGGCTTCGGGCAGAGGGTACGTGCCTTCCATCTCGAGCGGGTTCTGGGTGGCGAGGACCATGAACGGCTCTTCGAGCGGGTAGTGTTTCCCCGCCACCGTCACGGCGCGCTCTTGCATCGCCTCGAGCAACGCCGACTGCGTCTTCGGTGTCGCGCGGTTGATCTCGTCGGCCAACAACACGTGCGTGAAGACCGGCCCGGCCTGGAACTCGAACCGGCGTTCGTCGCCGGCTTCCACGAAGACGTTGGTGCCCGTCACGTCGGCGGGCATGAGGTCGGGCGTGAACTGGATGCGGGCATACGTGAGCTCGGTGGCGTCGGCGAACGCTCGGACCAAGCGGGTCTTCCCGAGACCCGGCACTCCCTCGAGCAGAACGTGGCCACGAGCGAGCGCCGCGATGAGCATGTCCTCCACCACCTGCTCCTGGCCCACGATGATGCTGCCGATCGTGTCGCGCAGGAGGCGGAACTTCGTATGGAACGCGTCGCTGGAGGACGTACGGGAGGCTGAGTCGGCCATGAGCACCTCGAGGGGAACGCCGGACTGGGATGCCGGCACCCGCGCAGTATAGCCTCACGCGCCGCGCGGTTCCGCAGCGGCACGCCATGCGTACCTGGACGCTCTGGGCAGGGGAGTAGACTGGGCCGCATGAGACCGGTCTACGGGCGTGTCACGCTTCGCCCGCTCGACGAGTTCTCGGAGGCGGACTGGCGACGGCTGCAGAGCCACTTCCGGGATCCCGAGATCGCGCATCTCAACGGCACGCCCCCGAGCCGGGTGCCGTTGTGGTTGCTCAAGCGTCTGCTCAAGTCGGACGCGCGCCGCAACGACCGCGCCACCTTCGGCATCTTCGACGAGCGGGACGAGTTCATCGGCACGACGGAGCTCTACGACGTGCGCGGCGCACAAGGCACGCTCGGCATCATCATCGGCGAGCGCAGCCATTGGTCGCGCGGATACGGTCCGGAGGCGATGCATGCCCTGCTCGCCTACGCGTTCGACGTGCTCGGTCTCGATCTGGTGCGCCTCAACACCTTCGGCGACAACCTGCGGGCACAGTCGGCGTTCCGCAAGGTCGGCTTCCACGAGGTGGAGCGCAGGACCGAAGC
>CAZOTV010000063.1:0-10748 GCA_964582795.1 uncultured bacterium | reverse complement strand
ACGCTCTCCCGCGCGACGGTCTCCGCCGCCGTGCCCTCCGGCGCCGCGCTCTCCGGCGGCATCCCCTCACGCGTTTCGAAGTGCGCCTTCACGGCCTCGGCCGCCCTCTGGCCCACACCGGGCACCGAGGCGAGCGTATCCAAGTCGGCCTGGCGCAGCTGCTCGATGCTCGAGAAGTGCGTCAACAAGGCGTCGCGCCGTTTCGGGCCGATCCCGGGCACGTCGTCGAGCAGGCTGCGCGTGAGCGCCTTGCCGCGGCGCTGACGGTTGTAGCCGACCGCCGTGCGGTGCGCTTCGTCGCGCACGAAGATGAGCAGCTTGAGCGCAGGATGCGTGAGCGGAACGAGCAGGTCGCGACCATCCTCGGTCAGGAGCGTCTCCTGCTTCTTCGCCAGGCCCACCAGCGGGATCTGCATCCCCGCCTCGTCGAGCGCGCGGCGCGCGGCGCTCATCTGACCTTTGCCGCCGTCGATCAGCAGCAGGTCGGGCGGCGGCAGCTTGTCGGCCAGCGACCCCGCGAAACGCCGGAACACCGCCTGGTGCATGGCGAAGAAGTCGTCGGGCTTGTCGAGGCCACGGATGCGCAGCTTGCGGTACTCGCTCTTCTTCGCGCGGCCGCCTTCGAACACCACGATGCTCGCCACCGTGTGGCTCCCCATCAGGTTCGAGATGTCGAAGCCCTCGATACGCCAGGGCGGGTCGACGAGCCCTAGCAGCTCGCGCAACTCCTTCACCCCCGGCGCTTCGCCGCGGCGCTCCAACAGCGCGATCTCCGCGTCGACGCCGGTACGCGCGTTGCGCTCTGCCAGACCCAGCAACTCGACCTTGTCGCCGCGCTTGGGTACGCGCACTTCCACCTTGCGTCCGCCGCGCTCGCTCAGGAAGCGCTGCCAGGTGCCTACGTCGAGACCGGCGTCGGGCACCAGCACCAGCGGCGGAAGTCGCATCGCCTGGCCGTAGTAGTCGGCCATGACGCGCTCGAGGATCTCGTCGTCGCCCGCGTCGGCGGCGTTGGTCAACAGGCGCTTGTCGCGTCCGACGACGCGGCCCGAACGCATCTGGAACAGCTGCACCATCGCCAGGTTGCCCGCCTTGGCCACGCCCAGGAAGTCGAGGTCGTTACCGGCGGCGTGCATCACGCTCGAGTCGTAGCCGGTGACGCGACGAAGCGAGTCGAGCCGGTCGCGGTACGTGCCCGCCAACTCGAAGTCTTGCCGCGCGGCGGCGTCCTTCATCTCGTTCTCGATGCGTTCCACCGTCTGATGCACACGTCCTTCCAAGAACGCCCGCACCTGCGCCACCACCTCGCCGTAGGCCGCCTCGTCGGCTGCGCCGATACACGGCGCCATGCAGCGTCCCATGTGGTACCGAAGGCACGGCCGCTTCCTCGTCTGGAGCGGCTCGCCGCTGTTCTTCCGCAAGGCGAAGACGCTGTACACCAGGTCGAGCACACGGCGGACGGCTCCGGCGCTGGGGTACGGGCCGAAGTACGTCGCGCCGTCTTTCTCCACACGACGCGTGAAGACCAGTGTCGGGTACGGCTCCTTGGTGAGCTTCAGGAACGGGTAGCTCTTGTCGTCCTTCAGCAACACGTTGAAATGCGGCTTGTGGCGCTTGATGAGGTTCGCCTCGAGGATCAGCGCTTCGACCTCGTCGGCCGCCACGATGAACTCGAGCGAGGCGGCGCCAAGCGTGATCAGCCGGCTCTTCTGGCCGGCGTGGCGCCCGAAGTAGCTGCGTACGCGGCTGCGAAGGTTGATCGCCTTGCCGACGTACAGGACCTCGCCGTCCGGCGCCACGAACAAGTAGCAGCCGGCTTGCGTGGGCAACACCGGGAGGTCGGCGGACTTCACGGCCAGATTGTACGTTCGCGGGCGCGCGCCGCCCTGCTTCCCGGGGACATGGCGGGGGCCGCGCGCTACGGCCGGAGGTCGCTCGTGACGTGGCGCGTCGCGCGGGGACATCCGACACTGGCTGCGCCGCTGGACACAGCGATACCCTCGTCCTGGACGCGCGATTCGGATCTTCCTCCGCGGCGGCCAGCGTCCGGAAAGGGACCGCGATGAGCAAGAAGTGGGTCTACCTGTTCGACGAAGTCGGGGAAGCCGAGGGCCTTGCCGGCAGTTGGGACGGCGCGCGCGCCCTGTTGGGCGGGAAGGGCGCCAACCTCGGCGACATGACGCGCTTGGGCGTCCCGGTACCGCCCGGCTTCACGGTGACGACGCAAGCCTGCAACGCGTACCTCGAGGCCGGCCAGACCTTCCCTGAGGGCATGTGGGAGCAGGAGCTCGCGGCGCTGAAGCGCGTCGAGGAGCGCACCGGCAAGACGTTCGGCGAGCCCGGCATGCCGCTGCTGGTGTCGTGCCGCTCGGGCGCGAAGTTCTCGATGCCCGGCATGATGGACACCATCCTCAACATCGGGCTGAACGACGAGGTTGCCGAGGGCCTGATCGCCCTGACGGCCGACCCGCGTTTCGTCTACGACTCGTACCGGCGCCTGGTGCAGATGTTCGGCAGCGTGGTGTTGGGCGTGCCGGACGAGGTGTTCGAGGCCGTCATCACGGCGCGCCGCAAGATGGCGGGCGTGCAGGTCGACGCGCAACTGGCCGCGTCCGACTGGAAGGAAGTCACCCGGAAGTTCAAGGAGATCGTCAGGACGTACACCGGCGAGGACTTCCCGGAAGCCCCGCTCGACCAACTGCGCCTCGCCACCGAGGCCGTGTTCCGGTCCTGGAACGGCAAGCGCGCGATCGACTACCGCAACGCCGCCGGCATCCGCCACGACCTGGGCACCGCGGTCAACATCCAGACGATGGTGTTCGGGAACATGGGCGACGACTGCGCCACCGGCGTGGCCATGAGCCGCAACGCCACCACCGGCGAGCCGAACCTCGAGGGCGACTTCCTCGTCAACGCCCAAGGCGAGGACGTGGTGGCGGGCATCCGCGTCACGCAGCCGCTCGAGGAGCTGGCCGACGTGATGCCGGAAGCGTACGAAGAGTTCCAGGCGATCGCCAAGCGACTCGAAGAGCACTACCGCAACATGCAAGACATGGAGTTCACCATCGAGCACGGCAAGCTCTGGGTGCTCCAGACGCGCGACGGCAAGCGCACGGCTCAGGCCGAGGTGCGCATCGCCGTGGACATGGTCGAGGAAGGCCTCATCGAGGAGAAGGAGGCCGTCGCGCGCGTCAAGCCCGAGCAGATCGACTTCTTCCTGCACCCGCAGCTGGAGGCGCAGGCGCGCAAGGAAGCGCGTCGCATCGCCGGCGGCCTCAACGTGTCGCCTGGTGCCGCCGTCGGCGTGGTCGCGTTCGACGCCGACACGGCCGAGCGCTGGGCGAAGGAAGAGGGTCGCGAGGTCATCATGGTGCGGCCCGAGACCAAGCCCGACGACGTGCACGGCATGCTGGCCGCCAAGGGGATCGTCACCAGCTCGGGCGGACGCACCAGCCACGCCGCGCTGGTGGCGCGTCAGTTCGGGAAGCCCGCTGTGGTGGGCGTGGCCGAGCTGTCCATCGACCTCGATCGGCGCGAGATGACGATCGGCGACTTGATCGTCAAGGAAGGCGACGCCATCTCGATCGACGGCACCACCGGCGACGTCTACCTGGGCCGGCTCCCTACGGTCATCCCCGACATCAGCAACCCGTACCTGACCAAGGTGCTGGCGTGGGCCGACGACATCCGCAGCCTGGGCGTGCGCGCCAACGCCGACTACCCGTCCGACGCCGAGCGCGCCCGCATGTACGGCGCCGAGGGCCTCGGCTTGGTGCGAACCGAGCACATGTTCTTCGAACCCGAGCGCCTGCCGATCGTGCAGAAGATGATCATGGCGCGCACCAGCACGGAGCGCGCCGAGGCGCTGGCGGCGTTGCTGCCGATGCAGCGGCGTGACTTCGAGGGGCTCTTCCGGGCCATGAGCGGCCTGCCGGTCATCATCCGCTTGATCGACCCGCCGCTCCACGAGTTCCTGCCGTCCCACGACGAACTCGTGAACGACCTGGCCGACCTCAAGGTGCAGTTGCAGCACTTCCACACCCTCAGCGAGGTCGACGCCGCGCTCGGCGTCATCCGCCAGAAGCAGGACCACCTGGCGCGGGTGTCCGAGCTGCGCGAGATGAACCCGATGCTCGGCACGCGCGGAGTGCGGCTGGGGATCTTGATCCCCGAGCTTCCCAAGATGCAGGTGCGCGCCATCTTCGAGGCGGCCTGCAGCGTGAAACGCGAGGGTATCGAGGTCCACCCCGAGGTGATGATCCCGTTGGTCGGCCACGTCAACGAGCTTCGCTCGCAGAAGCGCTCGCTCGAGACGGTGGCGCACGAGGTCATGGAGGAGCAGGGCGTGAAGGTCCCGTACCTGTTCGGCACCATGATCGAGGTGCCGCGCGCCGCTCTGACCGCCGACGAGCTCGCCGGCGACGCCGAG
Organism: uncultured bacterium; assembly: GCA_964582795.1. GTDB lineage: Bacteria > Deinococcota > Deinococci > Deinococcales > Trueperaceae > CAZACZ01. Next base: position 6,319 of record CAZOTV010000063.1, on the reverse strand, counting down.
TTCTTCAGCTACGGCACCAACGACCTGACCCAGACCACCTTCGGGGTGTCGCGCGACGACGCCGAGAAGGGCTTCCTGATGCACTACCTCGAGCACGGCATCCTCGAGGAGAACCCCTTCGCGAGTATCGACCCTGCCGGTGTCGGCAGGCTGATCGAGATGGGCACGCAGCTCGGCCGCTCGGTGCGGCCCGACCTGGAGGTCGGGATCTGCGGCGAGCACGGCGGCGACCCCGCATCGATCCACCTCTGCCATCAGCTCGGTCTCGACTACGTGAGCTGCTCGCCGTTCCGCGTGCCGATCGCACGCTTGGCCGCGGCGCACGCCGCGCTCAAGTACGGCCGCCAGACCAACGGCGCCAAGCGCCTACCGAAAGAAGGCGAGCCGCCCACCGAAGCACCGGAACCGGTGCTGGCCTGACCAGCGGACCCACGGCCGCCGCCTGCGGTCCGGAGGAAGAGACGCGGTCGGAGGGAACTCCCCTCCGACCGCGCTTCTTCGTGCGTGCGAGCCAGGTGTTCGCCACGAAGTCGAACGGTGCGTGCGCGCTGCGCCCCCGGTGTGCGCGCTGGCACCGCCTGGACGCGGCGCGCACTACGACGTCACAGGTCGAGCATCATCGCTTCCGGCGTCTCGAGCAGGTCGATCACGCGGCTGGTGAACAGCGCGCCTTCCGCACCGTCGACCAAGCGGTGGTCGAACGACAGGCTGAGGTACAGCATCTGCCGCGCCGCGATCGTGTCGTCGGGCAGCACGACGGGGCGCTTCTTGATCGAGTGCACGCCCAGGATGGCCGCCTCCGGGACGTTGATGATCGGGAACGAGAACAACCCGCCCAGGCTGCCGATGTTCGTGATCGAGAAGGTGCCGCCCTTGACGTCTTCGGGAGCGAGCTTGCCGGCCTTCGCCGCGGAGGCGAGGCGCTGGATGTCGGCAGCGATGTCGAGGATGGTGCGTTGGTCGACGGCCTTGACGACGGGCACGACGAGGCCGGCTTCGGTGGCGACCGCCATGCCGACGTTGTAGTACTTCTTGCGCACGATCTCGTTCTTGGCTTCGTCGAGGCTGGCGTTCAGCATCGGGAACTCCTGCAACGCCGCCACCACCGCCTTCATCACGAACGGCAGGTACGAGAGCCGGACGCCGCGCGCCTCGGCGCGGCCCTTGAGGCGCTCGCGCAACGCCACCAACGACGTCACGTCGGCCTCGTCGACATGCAGCGTCCGGACGGTGGCGAGATGCGACGCGACCATCTGGTTCGCGATGGCGCGACGCAGACCGCGCACCGGGATGCGCTCCTCGCGCGCTTCGTACCCCGCCGGGGTGACGTACGGGGCCGGCGCGGGGGCGCCGGGCACCGCCGCGCCCGTAGGCGTCGACGCCGCGGTCGCGCCTCCCTCGGCGAAGGCGCGCACGTCTTCGACCCGCACCCTTCCGTTCGGACCGCTTCCCGGGACCTGCTCCACGTCGACGCCCAACTCGCGCGCCAGCTTGCGCGCGGCGGGCACGGCGAGCACCCGACCGTACGGTCCACGCGCCGCCGACGGCGCGGCGCCCGCGACCGCCGATGCTACGACGGGAACCGTGACCGCGGGCGCGGCGCTCGCCCCCGACCCCGCGCCTGGTCGACGAACCTGAACCACCGCGCCCTCGTCGAGCGGCCCGCTGGGCTTGAAGAGGCTCAGGCTCTCCCCGTCGTCCTCCTCCGCCGCCGGCCCCGGCTCGACGATCGAGCGCTCCTCGGCCGCCTGGACGCCGACCGGCTTGGCAGCAGGCGCCTGAGCGCCGGACGATGCGGCCCCGGCCGCGCCGGCACCGTCGTCCGAGAACGTCGCGATCGGCGCGTGGACCGCCACGACGTCCCCTTCGGCGACGAGGTGCTTCTGCAGCACGCCCGCGAACGGACTGGGCAGCTCGACCGTGACCTTGTCGGTCATCACCTCGACCACGGGCTGGTCGAGCACGACGCTCTCGCCCTCCTGCACGAGCCAACGTACGATCTCGCCTTCGACCACCGACTCGGCCAACTCGGGCAGCAACAACTCTCTCGCCATGCGAACTCCTCGCTCGGATCCTTCGGGTGCGCACCCCACGACGCCAGGACGCACCGGGTAGGTCCTGCCGTTCAGTACTCCAGGACGCGCTGGACGCCTTTCAAGATGCGGTTCGGACCGGGCAGGTACGCGCGGTCCTGCGCGTACGGGTAGGGCGTGTCGAAACCGGTCACGCGCGCGGGGGGCGCCAACAGGGCGTCGAGCACCTCTTCTGCGATGGTGGCAGCGACCTCGCTCATCACGCCGGCGCTGCGCGGCGCCTCGCTGACGAGCACCACGCGCCCGACCCGCGCGACCGCCTGCAGCACGGTGTCCCGATCCCACGGCATGAGCGACCGGAGATCGATGACGTGCGGCGAGATGCCCTGTTCGACCAGCGCATCGGCGGCCCGCATCGTCTCGGCCATGCTGCCGCCGTAGCTGATCAGGACGACGTCGTCCCCTTCGCGCCGTACCTTCGCCGCGCCGATCGGCACCAGGAACTCGGGGTCGTCCGGCACCTCTTCCTTCACGGCGCGGTAGAGCCGCTTCGGCTCGAGGAACACCACCGGATCGGCGTCACGGATCGCCGTACGCAGCAGGCCGCGGGTGTCGCTGGGGGTGGACGGGAAGACCACCTTCAGACCGGCGGTATGCACGAAGTGCGTCTCGGGGCTCTGCGAGTGGTGATGCCCACCCTTCACGCCTCCGCCGGCCGGCATGCGCAGCACCATCGGGGCCGTGAACTGCCCGCCGGAGCGGTACCGCAGCTTGGCCACCTGGGAGACCAGTTGGTCGAAGCCTGGGAAGACGTAGTCGGCGAACTGGATCTCGGCGACGGGCCGCAACCCGTGCACCGCCATCCCGAGCGCCGCGCCAACGATGGCGGCCTCGGAGAGCGGCGAGTCGATCACCCTGTCCGGGCCGTACTTGTCGAACAGCTTCTCGGTGGCGAGGAACACGCCGCCGCGCTTGCCGACGTCCTCTCCCATCACCACCACGCGGTCGTCGCGCGCCATCTCCTCGTCGAGGGTGCGGGCGATGGTCTGCACCATGTTCAGCATGGTCACGGCGCTCTCCCTGACGACGGCTCGGTCCGGCGCCTCATCCGAGCAACTCCTCGCGCTGACGCACCAGGTGCGCGGGAACGTTCTCCAGGACGTCGTCGAACATCCACTCCACCGGAACGGGGCCGGCCTGCTCGGCCTCCGCCTGAGCGGCGGCGAGGTCTGCGTCGATCTTCTGCTTCGCCTCGACTTCGGCCTCTTCGCTCCAGAGTCCCTTGCGCTCGAGGAAGCGACGGAACCGCGCGAGCGGGTCGCGCTTGCGCCACGCCTCGACCTCGGCCCTGGGGCGGTAGTAACGGTCGTCGTCGGACGAGGAGTGGGCGCCGTAGCGGTACACCAGAAGCTCCACCAAGGCCGGACCGACACCGGCGCGGGCGCGCTCGATGGCTTCCTTGGCGACGTAGTACGACGCCAGCACGTCCATGCCGTCGACGTGGTAGCCGGGCATCCCGTAGGCGTGCGCCTTGGCGTGGATCGTCTCGGCGCCCGTCTGCCGCTGGAAGTCGACGCTGATGGCGTAGCGGTTGTTCTCGCACACGAACACGATCGGCGCGCCCTGCGCGCCCGCGAAGTTGAGCCCGGCGTGCCAGTCGCCCTCGCTGGTGGCGCCGTCACCGAAGCTCGTCACGGTCACCTGCCCGGTAGCGCGGATCTTCATGGCGATCGCCGCGCCCACGGCGGGAGCGACGTGCGACGCGATCGGCGAGGCGATCGTGAACACGTTCAGCGCCTTGGACCCGGCGTGATACGGCATCTGCCGCCCGCGGTTCGGGTCGGCCCGCGTTCCCATCGCCTGGCCGATGAACTCCTTGGCGGGGAGGCCCAAGGCCAGCAGGAGGCCGACGTCGCGGTAGTACGGGAAGAGCCAGTCCTCGCCGGCGCGCATGGCGTGAGCGACCCCCACCTGGGCGGCCTCGTGACCGGCGCTGGGCGCCACGAAACTGACCTTGCCCTGACGTTGCAGGCGACTCATGCGCTCGTCGAGCGAGCGCGCGACGAGCATGTCACGGTACATGCGAACCAGACGGTCCGGCTCGAGGTCGAGTTCGAACGGCGCGATCCACTCACCGGCTTCGCTGAGGACGGCGATCGGTTCGTCGCTGAACGGTTCGAAGCGCTGCGACTCGCGGATCATGCGTGCCTCCCTTCGCTGGGGCGTGTTCTTCGCTGGGGCGTGTTCTTCGCGGGTGCGGGGCTTTCGACGCGAGGGCGCCCCGACGGTTGGCCGCCGGGGCGCCCTCGGACGCGACTACCCCTAGTTCCAGGACGATCCCTAGCCGTTCGATCGAACGGCGGTTGCGGTGGACGGTGCGGGTCGACGCGATCGTCATTCGAGGTTCCATCGCCGGACCCGTGCCTGCGTGAGGAACACGCGTCCGGGCCTTGCGTTCGGCGTTGGTCGAACGATACCACTCGCCGGAGCGGCCAACCGTAGCGGACTTCCCACGCCACGAACAACCTGCTGCCCGCCGCTCACGACAGCCGACGGTACACTGGCCCCAGCGCACCGGTCCCGTGCCCGTCGTCCGAAGGGAGCGCCGCATGACAGCCACCGTACGTGTCGTCCTGGCCATCCTCGTCCTGGCGGCCGCCATCCTGGTTGCCTACGGCGTGGGCAGCTCGGGGTGGCTCTGGGTGACGCTGGCCGGGGTGTTCTTCCTGTCGCTGCACGCGCGCTTGGGCACGTACCCGTTCCTGGTCGTGGGCGCGATGCTCGCGGGCGCCGGCATCGGCACGTTGCTCGAGGTGACCTGGCGTTGGAGCGGCGCGTTCCTGCTGAGCATCGGATCGGCCTCGGTCACCGTGGAAGCGCTCGCCCCCCGCCCGGGCAGGTGGGCGCTGGCGATCGGTGTCGGCCTGTTGGCGCTCGGCACCGTAGTGGGCCTGGTCGACGCCGGCAGAGACGGCCTCTACGCGGCGCTGCTGGCGGCGGCGATCCTCGGCGCAGGAGCGGCCCTCGGCAGCAAGGCACGTTGACGACCCGGCCGGGCCGTTGCACCGCGCGTTCGTCGTAGAACGACGAAGCAGACGGCCCATTCGGTAGACTGGTCGAGGAGACGGTCCGGCGGCGACCCGCCGGCCGGCGCGACCACCGCGGCGCGGAACAGGCCACCGCGGTACCCCGTAGCAGGAGGGTCCGGCAGACGGCCGACCCACCGCCCCGCGCTAGCAGCGCACCGCCGAACGTGGCGCCCATGTCCGCGCTCCGGCGAACGAATCGCAAGGACCCGTACGACCGGCTCGGACCACCCGCGCCGGGCTGGCATCGCCGGCGCGACCGGCGGCGAACGACGCGGAGGGATCATGGAGCAGACCATCCAACGAGGACTGGACGGCGTGTACATCGACACCAGCGCCGTGTGTCACATCGACGGCGCCAAGGGCGAGCTCGTGTACCGGGGGTACGACATCAGCGAACTGGCGGACAAGGCCAGCTTCGAGGAGGTCGTATACCTGCTGTGGAACGGCGCACTGCCCAACGCAGGCCAACTGCAGGCGTTCCGGGCCGAGATCGCTCCGAACTTCACGGTTCCCGACGCCGTCTACGATCTCCTGCGTGGGCTCCCGGCCGACTCCGTCCCGATGCACGCCTTGCGCACCGCCGTGTCGGTGCTCGGCTCGTTCGACGCCGAGGCCGACGGCGTCGACGACGCGAACGTGCGCCGCATCGGCGCGAGGCTGTTAGCGCAGTTCCCCACCGTCACGGCCGCGTTCGAACGCATCCGCAAGGGCCTCGAGCCGGTCGCGCCGCACCCCGATCTGAGCATCGCCGGGAACTTCCTGTACATGCTCACCGGCGAGGAGCCGACCGAAGCCGCCACCCGCGTGATGGACGTGGCCCTGGTGCTGCATGCCGAGCACGGCTCGAACGCCAGCACGTTCGTGGCTCGCGCCACCGCGTCGACGCTCACCGACGTCTACAGCGCCATCACGGCAGCGGTGGGCGCTCTGAAGGGGCCGCTGCACGGCGGCGCCAACATGGGCGTCATGCGCGCGCTCGAGGGGATCGGCAGCGTCGAGGCCGTGGAACCGTACGTCATGGACGTGTTGGCGAAGCCGAACGGTCGTGTGATGGGGTTCGGCCACAGGGTGTACAAAGTGCTCGACCCGCGTGCCCACGTGCTGAAGGAAGTCAGCCGGCATCTCGCCGAGGAGTCCGGCGACAGCAAGTGGTTCGAGATGAGCCTCGAGATGGAGCGCGTGATGGAGCGCGAGATG
>CAZOTV010000062.1:14132-16877 GCA_964582795.1 uncultured bacterium | reverse complement strand
GGGTCGGCTGGTAGACTTCCGCCCATGACGCAGCCCATGGTCCTTCGCGTGGACGATAATTCCGATTCGAGGCGGCTCGGGGCGTAGGCGTCGGTAGATCGGTTCGGATCCACACCCCCCGAGGCGCAGACCTCGGGGGGTTCTTCGTATCCGAGGCGCGCCGACGACGACCGAGGAGGTCGAAGCCATGCAGGAAGTCCAAGCAGAAGAAGCACCGAGTCCACATCGGGAGTCAGGACCCAGCCGGGTCCTGGTGGCCGACCTCGCGGACCACGTAGGCGAACGTGTCGCGTTGCAGGGCTGGATCCTCACGCGGCGCGACCTTGGCGGCATCCGCTTCCTGGTGTTGCGCGACCGCAGCGGCGTCGCGCAGTGCGTGCTCGAGGGCGTGGACGTTCCCCTGCACGAGAGCAGCGTGCGGGTCACGGGCGCCGTCGTGGCGCACCCGAAGGCGCCGGGCGGGTTCGAGCTTCACGGCGACGCGCTCGAGGTGATCAGCGAGGCCAGCGTGCCGCCTCCGGTGGAGCTCGCGAAGGAAGACTGGCACGCGAACCCCGACACGCTGCTCGCCTACCGCCACGTCACCGTGCGCTCGCGAAAGTCGCAGGCCGCGCTGAAGGTCAAGGCCGAACTGGTACGCGCCTTCCGCGACTTCCTGGACGAACACGGGTTCACCGAGATCTTCACGCCGAAGCTCGTCTCGGCCGGCGCCGAGGGCGGCGCGAACATGTTCGAGGTGGACTTCTACGGCAAGCGCGCGTTCCTGGCGCAGTCCCCGCAGCTCTACAAGCAGATCATGGTGGGCGTCTTCGAACGCGTGTACGAGACCGCCCCGGTGTACCGGGCCGAGAAGAGCCACACGCACCGGCACCTGTCCGAGTACCTCTCGCTCGACGTCGAGATGGGCTTCATCGAAGACGAGCGCGACGTCATGGACGTCGAGGAGGCGCTGCTCAAGGCGATGATGCGCACCGTCGCGGAGCGCTGCGCGGCACAACTCGAGCTGTTCGGCGCGGAAGTACCGAACCCGGACGTCGCGTTCCCCCGCATCCCGCTACTGGAGGCGCGCGCGCTAGTCGAGGAGCGCTTCGGGCACGTCACCGGCGGCAAGGACCTCGACCCCGAGGCCGAACGCCTGGTGGGACGCTGGGCCAAGGAGGAGCACGGCTCGGACTTCGTGTTCGTCACCAAGTACCCCCAGGCCGCGCGGCCCTTCTACACCTACCCCACCGAGGACGGTCTCACGCGCGGCCTCGACCTGCTGTTCCGCGGCGTCGAGATCACCTCGGGGGGCCAACGCGTTCACCGGCCGGAGGTGCTCGTCGAGGAGCTTCGCAAGCGGAACATGGACCCGGACGCGTTCGCCGACTACATCGAGGTCTTCCGCCACGGCATGCCGCCGCACGGGGGCTTCGCGATCGGCGCCGAGCGCCTCACCGCGCTGCTCCTCGGGATCCACAACATCCGCTTCGCGCGCGCCTTCCCACGCGACACGCAGCGGCTGCATCCATGACTCGCACGAGCCTGCCCTCCGCCCGCGACGGCCGGACCTCGGAGGCGCTATCTTGATGTCGCGACGGCTCGCGCTGCGTCACCATCGTGACGCCGGGAACCCGCGCCACTGCCGACCTTGACGCACGCTTGACGGCCTGCCGGTACACTCCGTCCAGTCCTCGCCGAGTCGGCACGACCACGCTGCAAGACCATCTGAAAGGATCACCATGACGCTGAACCGTTCCTTCCTCGCCTTCGCTGCCGCCGCGCTCGTCTTCCTCGGCGCCTGCGCCCCGACTAGCACCACCGACCTCAGCGCGCTCGACGCCGCGTGCGTCACCGACCCCATCCCCACCGTCGCGGTCATCGAGTTCGAGAACACCACCGGCTCGGGCGGCACGACCGTGGTGGGCGTGGAGGAAGCGGCCACGGCGCGCCTCATCACGCTGCTGAAGGAATCCGGCTGCTACGTGATCGTCGAGCGTAGCGAGCTGCAGACCATCATGGAGAAGCAGGGCCTCGAGTCGCTCGACCCGGTCGCCCTCGCGAAGGCCGCCGGCGCCGGGTACGTGATCACCGGCACCGTCACGCGCGCCACCATCGCCAAGCCCGGCGCCAGCCTCTTCGGCGTCACTCTGGGCCAGACCACCGCGCAAGTCGAGGTCGACGTGCGCGCCACCGACATCATCACCGGCGTCGTGGTCGTGTCGATGACCGGCAGCGGCCAAGCCAGCAGCCCCAACGTTGCCGTCGACCGCATCCCCGTCGCCGGCCGCATCTCGTACGACGACCCGACCGTCGGCCCGCTGTTGGCGGAAGCGTCCAACGCCGCGGTCACGGAAGTCGTGGCGGCGATCCGGGCCGAGTTCTGACCGACTCGCCGGGGCTTCCGTGGCGAACCTGAACCTCGGTCTTCGGTTCCTGCTGGAACTCGGAGCGTTGGGCGCGGTCGCGGCGTGGGGGTACCACGTCGCGCCGCGCCCACTTCTCGCTTGGCTCTTCGCCGTCGTGGGCGCGGCACTCGTAGCGTTGGCGTGGGGGATGTTCGTGGCGCCGAGAGCCGGTGCGCGGCTCGAGGACCCGTGGCGCGCGCTCGTCGAGATCCTCGTGTTCGGAGGCGCAACGCTGGCCCTTCTCGGCATCGGGCGAGAGCGGTACGCCCTCGTCTACGGGGTGGCGAGCGCCGTCAGCCTCGCAGCGATGTTCCTGCTCCGGCAGCGGGGTGCGTGACGGGGTGGGTTGGTAGCGGGA
>CAZOTV010000062.1:0-14032 GCA_964582795.1 uncultured bacterium | reverse complement strand
GCGGGGTGCGTGACGGGGTGGGTTGGTAGCGGGATGCGCGCCACGTAGCATGACGCGCACGCAGCGCCACGCGCGCCACGTGGCGGCACGCGGGCGCGCGGCGCGACGCCGGGCGCAGTGCGCTGCGCCCGCGCAGCTCAGCCGGAGGTGGCAGCTCAGTCGGAGGTTCCCGGCCCGTCCACCAGCAGCCTCTCCACGGCAGTAGCCAGCACGCCGACCGCGACCGGCAACGACGCCTCGTCGAGGTCGAAGCGCGGGTGGTGATGCGGATACGCGCTGGCCTCACCACCGTTCGAGCCGACGAAGAAGTAGCACCCCGGGGCTTGCTGGAGCCACAGCGCCATGTCGTCGCCGCCCATGATCGGGTCGCAGGTGACGACCTGGTCCGCGCCCACGACGTCCGTCGCGACGCGTCGGAACCACGCCGTGACGGCCGCGTCGTTCACCACCGCCGGTGAGCCCTCGAACCAGGAGTCCTCGACGCTCGCACCGTGGAGCGCGGCCACGCCCCGCACGACCTCCAGAACGCGCCCGCGCAGGCGACGGCGCGTGTCGTCCCGGAACGTCCGCAGCGTGCCCTTCAGTTCGACCGCCTCCGGGATGATGTTGAACGCGGTGCCGCCGTGCACGCTGGTGATGCTGATCACCGCTTGATCGACCGGGTCGGTCTCGCGCGAGACGAGCGTCTGGAGCGCCATGATCGCCTCCGCGGCGGCCACCACGGGGTCGATGACCTCCTGCGGCTTTGCGGCGTGGCCACCCCGCCCACGAACCACCAAACGGAAGCTGTCGGTGGCGGCCATGCTCGGACCTTCGCGGACGGCGACGGTGCCGGTGGGCTGGTCGCTGGAGAGATGGAGCCCGATGACGTGGTCCACGCGAACGCCCTCGAGCGCGCCGTCCTCGAGCATGGCCGCTGCGCCGCGCACGATCTCCTCGGCCGGCTGGAAGACGAAGACCACGCGCCCGCGCAGCGCTTCAGCACGGGCCAGCACGATCTCGGCGACGCTCAAGAGCACCGACGTGTGACCGTCGTGACCACATGCGTGCATCGCCCCTTCGATCATGGAGCGGTACGTGGTCTCGTTCTCCTCCTCGACCGGTAGCGCGTCGATGTCCGCGCGCGCCAAGACCGTCGGTCCTGGCCTGCCGCTATCCCACAGCGCCACCACACCGGTGCCGCCGACCCCGGTGCGAGGGGTCAGCCCCAAGGCTCGCAGCCGGTCGGCGATCACCTCCATGGTGCGCCGCTCTTCGAAGGCGATCTCGGGATGCGCGTGAAGGTCGCGCCGCACCGCGACGGTGCGTTCGGCGAGCGCCGAGGCGAGTTCCAAGATGCTGGCGTTGGTAGGACCGAGAACCGAGGGCGAGCGGGAAGGGCTGGTCATGCTTCCTCCAGTGCGCAAGTCGTGGATGGCGCAGCATACCGCCCGCGCCATCCACCACTTCTCCCTTCGAGCCGCGGCTCGTACGACCGTGTCGTCTTGCCGCCGCGGCCGGGGCCCTTCATGCGGCGTCGCGTACGCCCGCACCTCTCGTGAGGCGATCGCGCCTTGGCGGCCGTGGTCGACGCTACGGCGCCCCGACCGTCAGCGTCACCGACCGTTCACCCGGCACGCGCACGTCGCGGAACTCCACCACCGGCGCCGTCATCACGCGGACGGTGTAGACGCCCATCTCGAGCTCGATCGGCGCTCCACCGACGCGGCCACGGGCCACCACCGCGCCGCCTGCGTCCACCACCTCGAAGGCGGGGTTGAGCGCCTCCTCGACCGAAGCCTGCAGCTCTTCGAACGACGTCACGTCGACGTAGCTCGCGCCCACCGCTTCGGCCAGTGCCGCGAACACCGTTTGCGACTCGGGCTCGAGCGCCAAGGAGACGATGGCCAGGTCGACGTCGATGCCTTGGTCACGCAGGCCGCTCACCGCCGCGGCGGGGTCGCCGCCGCACGACTCTTCCCCGTCGGTGATGAGGATGACCGTCCGAGTCCCGCCGGCGGCGGCCAGGTCCTCTGCCACCAGCGCGAGCGAGTCGGCCAGCGGCGTCTGCGACAGGAGCTTGGGCTCGATGGCGCGCACCGCCTCCAGCGCCTCGGCGCGGTCGAGCGGCGCGAGCGGCACATCGAGACGCGTCTCGCACGACGAAGGCGTGATGTGGCCGAACGCCCGCAGCGCGAACGGCGCGCCCTCGGGCAACACCTCGCCCACCAGGCTCTCCAGCACGCGCTTGGCGGCGGTGATGCGCTGCTCACCACTTGGGAGTTCCCTGCCCATGGAGCCCGAAGCGTCGAATACCACCTCGATGGCGGGCTGGGCTGCGCCGGCAGCGCGCGTCACGGTGAGGCTGCCCGGGCCGGGGGGTGCCTGGTACGACGTGACGACCTCGACCCGGTAGCGCTTCGGCCTGCGCAGCACGCACGAGGCGCGCGCGAAGCCGGCGTCGAAGTCGCCCACGCCGGCAGCCAGGTCGTACACACCAGCATTGACGTCGGCCCAGTCCTGCATCAGGTCTTGGGCGTAGTCGCTACCTGCCGAGCTGATCTCGAAGGTGAAGACGCGCGGCCTGACCTCCTCGAAGGCGCGCCAGAGATCCGGCAACAAGTCGTTCCCACCGGTCTCGGCGTCGGTCATCAAGAGGATCGCGCGCGTCCCGTCGCGGTCGGCCAACGCCTTGGTGGCGGTCAACAGCGCGATGATCGAGTTGCTGGAGTCGGCGCCGCGGTCGAACTCGGCGATGGAACGCTGCACCCGCTGCGGGTCCGTCGACCAGATGGGAAGCAGCCACCTCGGCGAAGGGTCGTCGAACGCGAGCAGCTGCACCGCCTCGCGCTCCCCGTTCACGTCGCGCGCGAAGCCCGCCAGCGAGGCGTAGGTGATGGGTTGATAGGGGCTCACCGAACCGCTGGTGTCCCAGGAGAACACGACCGTGCGCTTCGGTTCCTCGAGGCCGAGGAAGTAGTCGCCGGGCTCGCCGTACAGTGTCAGAACGACGGTGTCCCCTTCCTCACCGATCTCGTACGGGACGTCGTTGCCCCCTTCGTCCACCAGCACGTAGCGGTACCCGATGGCGGGGTCGCCCGACAACCGCACCTCGAGATGGTTCTCGCCTTCGGGGAGCGTGACCTTGTACCAGTCGACGTCCTCGGCGACCTGCACGCTGCCCTGGACGACGCTGCCCGAAGCGAGCGGCGTGGCAGTGGCGCGCGTCTCGCCGCCGTCGACGTCCTCCACGAAGGCGGCCTCGGCATCGGATCGCAGGTACTCGTAGACGGCGGCCCGTGAGACGTGGCCCCACTCGCCGAGGGCGGAGAGGTAGCCGTCGCTCACGCGACGCTCGAGCACCCGGAACTGCTCGGGCGGGACGAAGTAGCGTTCTTCCCCCACGGTAGGAGCGTGTACCTTCAGGTAGCGTGCCCACACCGGCTCGTCGAACGTCACGACGGCGCGGCCGCTCGCGTCTCGCTCGAGCGTCCAGTCGACCAAGGGTTCCCAAGGACCGGCAGGGCCGGTCAGGCTCACCTCGACCAGGGCCGAAGCGAACATGGCTTCGGGGCTCTCGGCCGCGTCCTCGCTCTCGATCCATTCCAGCGACGCGACCTGCGCCGCACGCCCGTTCTGGAACCCGACCACGAAGGTGAGCCCTCCGCTGTCCCGCACGTCGACCTCGTGCACGTCGGGTTCCGGCGTCAGGACGGCGTTCGAGTACCGGCCGCCCAAGACCGGCTCGGACCACACCACGTGGCCACCGAGCTCGATCGCGGCGAGGTTCGGCCGATCGAAGGCGGCGGGATCCTCGGCCAGCAGCTTCCACTCCCCGAGGTACGCATCGCGACCGCCGGTCTGGTTGCTCACGAACACCAGACGCGCGTACCGCGCCGTGACCGGCGTGTCGAACACGAACGCCTGCTCGAACCGCGCGGCCTTGAGGTCTGCTTCGAAGACCGGCGTGAAGGTGGTGCCGTCCATCGAGGTCTCGATGCGGAAGCGCTTGAGTTGCCGGTCCGCGTCCGCATTGGCGTGCGGATGCAGCGTCGTTCCCACCAGCCGCAAGGGCGCTTCGCCCGCCAGGACGTACGTCGGGACGTGATCGAGCGCGACGTACGCGCCGGTGGCGGGTGACGTTCGCCCGTCGATCAGCGCCTCGTCACGCTGCTCGTACCCCGACTCGCCATGGACGCGCGCGCCCAGTCCCGACCAGAGTGCGTCGAAGCGGCCGAGCAACGCGGGCGGCAACGGCTGGTACGCGAACGCCGACACCGGGCTCGCCTCGCAGCGCAGGCGGGGCGTCACCGCCGCGGCGCTCGAGCCGGCGTCGCCGAAGGCGGCCACCTCGATGCGCAGCGGAAGGTCGTCGCGCATGTCGGCGGGCACCAGCACCTCGACGGGTACGTCGACCGCTTCGCCGGGCCCGAGTCGCACTTCGTCTTGCACCGTCGCGCTCGCGGTGGCGTCACTCGTCGCGGCGGCCAAGCGCACCGTTTGCGCCGCATCCGTGAGGTTGCGCACCCGCGCCGTGGCTTGGAGCGCCTGGCCCTCGTGCCAGAACGCGGCGAGCTCATCGACGCCCGACGTGAGCGTCACGTCGACGACGCCATCCGTACGCGGCGGAAGCAACTGAGCTGCGTCGGGCTCGCGCGAGAATGCCAGCTCTGCGCGGTACCGTGTTCGACCGGAGATCCGCAACCACGTCTGCTCTTCGGCAGGCAGCACGAAGCGGAGAACACCGTCCTCGTCGCTTCGGCCCAGCGAGCCCGATGCCAACAACACGTCCACCGACGGGCGCGATGAAGCCTCCACCCGAACCTCGAGCTCGGTCTCCTGCGCGAACACCGGCAAGAGATAGTGATCGGTCGACGAGCCCTGGTCCCCGACGATGCCCTCCCACGCCAGCTCGGCGGGGATGCGCGAGGCGGTCTCGCGGTCGTCGTTCGGTTCCAGGTCGGCCGGGAGTCGCAGGGCGCCCAACGGGGTCAGCCGGATCTGGTAGTACCCCGTAGGCGGGCCCGACCGCGGCCCGCTCCCGCGCACCTCGAACTCGTGATCGCCGGCTAAGAACCAACGCTCGACCAGCGTCGGCGCTCCCTCTTCCTCTTCCAGCACCTCATGCCAGCCGACGCCTTGCAGGTACAGCGGGATGGACACGCCGCCCGCCGGAGGCACCAACTCGATCCGCACGAACTGGTCGTCGGCGAGGTGGAAACGGTAGTGATCGACGTCTTCTGCGCTCGCGAGCCGGCCCACGTGAACGACGCCGGCCTCGAGCCGCACGGCGCGCGAAGCGTCGTCGTTCGGTTCGACCTCCAGCAGCCCGGGGGGCGGCGGCGGAACCGCCGGCGGGGCAGCGAACGCCAGGTCTTCCGCGGCCTCCTCCGGGCTCGGCTCCGCCGGCGGGGCAGCAGCCGCTTCCAGCGGCTCGTCCGCGGCAGGTGCGTCGGCAGACGGCTCGGGAGCAGGCGCAGGACCGAGACTGAGCGCCTGTAGGGCGTACTCGCCTTCGCTGCCCTCGACCTCCAGGTAGTAGGGGCCGGGCAATAGCACGACGTCGTCGAGGCGGATCCTGCGCTCGCCGCGGACCCGCGCCTGTTCGTCGCCCGAGCGGTCGAGGAGGCGGAGTTGTTCGACCCCTGCCCCGACGACCTGCAGTCGGAAGCGCTGCGCTTCTCCCTCGACCCGGAGCAGGTAGAGGTCGTCGTCCTGCGGCGCGAACGATCCGCGCACGCGCATCTCGGGACCGAGGTCGTTGGCCGCTGCCAGCGTGTCGTTCGGCTCTCGCTCGGCCTCCGCGCCGGCTGCGGCCGCGGACCTTAGCGCCAAGGTGTAGGTCGTGCCGGTCGGACCGTTCACCTCGAGCATGTACGTGCCCGGGTCGAGGTGAAGGCTCGCCATGGTGCCGCGGACACCCCTACGGTTCTGCAGGAGCTCGCCCACGCCGTCGTACAGCACCACGGCGATCTCGTCAGTAGCGTCGACCTCGAGGTCCCACGCCCCAGTGGCGTCGGCTTCGGTGACGTCGATGCGCAGGAAGTCACGGTTCTCGATGCTGCCTCGCATCTCGCTGCCGGGCGCGAACCGCGTGGCGGTCTCCCAGTCGTCGTTCGGCTCGACCTCGCGACCGGCGCCGCTGCGGCCCTGCTGCTCGACCCGGAGAAGCGCCATGCCGACGTCGCCTTCGACCCGCGCGACGTAGGCGCCCGGTTCGAGTCCCAGCGCGTCGACGCGGGCCTCGCCGGTCTCGCCCACCTTAGCGTCCACCACGGCGCCGGCCGGTCCCTCGACCGTCAGCGTCGGCCGGTCCCCGATGGACGCTCGCAACGCGATGCCCCAGGCGCTGCCGGCGGCCTCCTCGGGTACGACGAACGGCAGTTCCAGACCCCCGCTCACGCTCCCGTACACGAGGAACGGCGCCTGCATCTCGCGCCCTTCGCGGTACGCCTCGGCTCGGTACCGGACCTCCTCGACCGGACGAAGGTGCGCCACGTACGAACCCGACCCTCCGGACGACGACACCCCGAGGATGTAGCGCCCCTCACCCGCAAGGAACTCGGGCGACGTCGTCCACGTTCCGTCGCCGGTGCCTGCGGTGAACAGCGTCTCGGCCGCCGTGACGTCCACACCGTTGGCGGCGAACGACACGCGGATGACGTCGACCTTGGTGAGCTGGCCGCGCACCCCTTCGACCTCGAGCACCCAGCGCTGCCCTGCTTCGGCCTCGCCGACCTCCCACACGAACGCGTCCTGGTCGCCGCCGGACAGTTCCCCGGTGAAGCAGGCGATACCGACGTCGTCGCCGCGCAACCCTTGCGTATCGGGGCCGACGCCGGTGATCCGGGTGGCTTGCGCGGGCGTGTCGTTCGGCTCGGACTCGTAGGTGCACTGCTGGGCCGCGGCCATCGAGAGCACCACGAAGATCGCGGTCGCGACGGCGGCGGCCGCCACACGCCTGCCTACGGTCCTCGAGCGGGCCGCGCGAAGCGCGTGGGGGATCGATGCGAACGAGGAACGTAGGTGAAGCATGACGCACTCCTTGGAACGGTGACGGTGACCCCTCGGCACGGGTGTCGGAAGCGGAGGTCTTCGCTCCTACAATCCTAGCGATGCCCCGAGCGGCCGGCGAGTACGGAGACCCGCCGGGTTCCGCCGCTCGCGCCGCCGCCGTGCGGAGACGCCGTGCGGAGACGCCGTGCGGAGACGCCGTGGCGGCGCCAGCCCGAAGTGTAACGGGCGCGTGTCGAGGACGCATCGCCGCCTTCACGACGCGATCACGCTGCGACGCTCACGCCACCACGCTCACGCCGGCACGCTCACGCCGGCACGCACACCCAACGGTCTTCCCCTTCGCTTGCGGCCCAGGTGCACGGTCCCGTGAACAGTCCCGGGATCGCCAACGCGGTTCCGACGCCGATGTCGCCGTACAAGAACAGCGCCAGCCCCGCACCGGCGAACTTCGCCGCCAGGGCGGCGCCGATCGCGAGCGCCACGCCGGTCACCACCGCGAGGTCGCAGAAGCACAGAGCCATCGCCGTGCCGCCGGGTCCCGTGGCGCAGGCCATGGCGCCCGGTACCGCAAGCACGCCCGCCAAGGTCGCGCTCACCCAGAACGGGATGCTGTACTCGGTGGCGGCCGTACCGCGGCCGTCCGCGCCGACGCCGAGCGTCTCGCCGGTCGCGGGGTCGACCCGCCACCACGCGAGGTCGCTGACGCCGGTCGCGCGCGCGCTGGGGAGCACGACGGCGTACCCCCGTTCGACGTCGCGGCGAAGCGCCGGCATGGCGGCGGCCACCTCTTCACGCCCGGTGAGGCCCTCGAGCCCCTCGACGTCGTATGGCGCCACCACCGCTGCGCCCGGTCCCGCGCCGGCGAAGGCGGCGTAGGTGCCCTGACTCGGGTTCCCGAACCGCTCGACGTAGCTTCCCTCCACCCGTGTCTCCCAGGCGCCCGCCAAGATCGCGCGTTCGGCGTCATGGCGAACGACGGAGTCCTCGAGACGAAGGATCCGTCGCGCGTTGGCGACGATGTCGACGCCGAACGCGCCGCTCGGCGTCTCGCCGGGCGTCACCGCCTGCCGGAGCACGACCACGCTCGGCGCCGCGCGGTACGCGACGCCGCCGTCGCTTGCACCCACGAGGTCGAACGATGCGATCAAGCCGAGTGCGTCCTTGACCTGGACGTCGGCCAACCGCTCGACCAGTACGCTCGCGGTGTCGTCGACGGGCGCGTCACGCAACGCCTCGAGGATCTCCAGCGAACCCAGTGCCTGCTGCCCCAGTTCCTGAGCGACGTAACCGGCATCGAGCGCGCCGGACACCACCATCATCGTCTGCTGCGAGAGGATACCCTCGAGCAGGGTCTCCTGGCCCAGAAGCTCGGGCCCTCCCGCGGCCCGGGCCTCCGGCGTGCGACGGTCGAAGACGAAGCGGCGGTACCGCGTCTCGGCGCCGCCCGGCGCTACCAGCACGTAGTCGACCCACTGCGCGGTCAGCGCGAACGGCTCGTCGTCCGCCGGTCCGCCACCGAGGGCTCCTAACGCGCTGGTGGCGGCGTTGGTCTTCTCGGCGGCCGTCTGGAACACGCCCGCCATGGCGCTGGCCGCAGCGTCCGGCGGCACCACGTTCCCCATCGTGTCGAACGCTTGGGCACCGGGCGCGACGCTGCCGTTCAGGGTGGGAACGAAGAACGCCACCTCCGCCAACGACGTCCCGAGCTCCACCAAGCTGACGTCGGCGCCTTCGCCCACCGGGACGTTGCCCACCTCGATGGGCACGCCGAGCAAGTTGGCCGCGGGGCGCTCCCAAGGTTCCATCAGCGCCACCGTGCTGAACTCCTCGCCGCGCTTGCGCTCCAGCGTCACCTCGATCCGGACCTTGTGCAGCAGCTCGTCAGGAACGACGCCGTCGATGTGGCGTTCGGCCACGAGTGTCGGTGCGTCGCTCCCTCCGAACGCAGGATGCGCTTCACTCCATGGCTCGTCTTCGAACAGGCGGTACTCCACCCAGGCGTACGGCCGCGTCTCGTCCAGCAACGCGGCCATCGCGTCGGAACCCAGCCCGATCCCAGCGCCCTGCAGGGCGGAGACCACCAACGTGCGCGCCTCTCCGGCGGCCCGGTAGTCGGGCACGTCGTCGGGGTGAAGGGTGGCGAGCGCGCCCAAGCTCGCTTCGACCCTTCCGACGTCGGCTCCCGTGATCCGCGCGAGAACGCGAGCGTCCTCGGCATCGTCGGTTGCGCCTGCAGCGGCCCCACGCTCGGAGTCGGCGCTGCCGGCCGCCTCGAACATGCGCAGGACCAGGCGCCGAGCGTCGTCCTCGTCGAGCGCGCCGAGGGCGACGCGCGCCTCGTAACCGGCGTCGGTGAGCAGGCGCGCCAGCAGGACCGACTGATCGAGCGCGTTGCCCGCCCCGGCTACCAAGGTGCCTTGCGGACCGCGCAGGAGGCCCCCGTAGGCCTCGAACGCCACCTCCTCGGCGACGAACGCGGCGATGTCCTCCGGCGCCTCGAACGCCATCTCGAGCGCGAGCGCGTCCACGTCGAACGTGGTCGGGTCGAGCTCGGTCAAGACGTCACGCAGCACTTCCATCTGCCGGACGACCGGGTCCGCGGCCGCCGCCGAACCAGATTGCGCCACGGCGACAGGCAGGAGCGGCAACGACAGTGCCGTACTCAACGCGAGGACGACCAACCGGCGCAGCGTGACGAGGAGCATGGGGAGGATCGACATGCGATGAACCTTTCGAGAAGGCGCGAACGAAGGCGCGTCGGATGGGACAAGGGCGAACGAGGGCTTCCGAGCCGGCGCGTACGACCAGGCCCGTCCTCTCGAGCGATGATGCGACCTAGAGCCCGAAGGCCGCCAACGGTAGGAACCGTTCGAGTTCGTCGGCGTAGGGCGCTACCAGATCCACGTTCGCTGCCGGAACGTCGGCCTGGAGTTCGCGTAGCGCGTCGTCGCCACGCTCCTCGGCCAGCGCGGCCAGGTCGACCTGATAGGCGCTGAAGCCGGCGGCGCGGATCACCTGGTTGCGTACCCAGGCGTACTCGGTGAGCGAGAAGCCGTGGGCGTTCAACGCTTCCACCTGCGCCTCCTTCGCGTCGACGACGAGACGCAGGATGTCGGCGTAAGCGTTCGCCAGTTCGCGGAGGCCAGGGTCGCGCCCTTGCGCCTCGATCTGCTGGTAGCGGGCGTCGAGCTCGGTGACCTTCCCTTCCAGGTCATCGACGATCTGTCGGGCGGCGGCGACGTAGCGCTCGACCTGCGACGCCGAGAGCTCCCCGTCGCCGGGGGCGCGGAAGGTGCTCTTGTCCCGCACGCGGTTCTCGATCTGCTCGATGCGCGCGAGGTCTTGGGCCGCGCCGACGGCGCTCATGGCGGGGCGAACGAGATACGTGTACGCCAACACGCCACCCACGACGAGGACCGCGATCACCACGATCAGGCAGCCGAGCAGGACGGGGCGCTTCACGACGGGCCCTCTGCGGCCGCGCCGGCTCTGGTCGAGTCTGCGTCCGGCTGGGTGTCCGGGGCAGACGGGACGTGCGTCTCAGGTGTCGCCGCGAGCACCGATGCGTCCGTGCCCGCGTCGGCCCGCGCGATTGGCACCGTGGGTTCGGCGCCGTCGACGCCGCCGGGGCGAACCGCCTCGGCGGCCTTCCGTCCGAGCTCACGGAACTTGTCCGACACCCCGTCGAGTTTCGCGACCCATTCCGGGTCGGGCTCCATCCCGGCGGTGGAGCGGTGGTACGCGATCAGCGTCGCGGCCAGCGCGAAGGCGTCGGACACCGCCAACTTCAGCATCCACGCCCCGATCAACACACCGATGCCGAGCGCCACGCGCAAGCCGGGAAGCGCCGCACCGATCGCAAGGGCCGGCAGGCCGAGAACCAGCAGGAACAGCAGGAACTCGACGAAGCTCAGAAGCGCGAGCACGACGGCGTTGGCCAGGATCGGCTTCCAAGCCTGGGCGTACAGGACCACGCCGTCCTTCGCTACGGCCCAGACGTTCTGCTCACGCCGCATGTAGGCGCGGGACAGCACCGCCTCGTCGATGTACGTCGTACTGGTGATGGCGATGCGTTCGAGGAGCTTCCCGAGGCTGTCGATGCCCGGAACGGGAAGGATCGACGCGATGCGCGTGAAGGTGCGGACGATCGCGCGCACCGCCCCGTTCACCAGCACGTCGACGCCGAACAGGATGCTCGTGTCCTTGAAACGCGAGAGCACTTGCTCCTTGCCATACGCCAACTGGCTGCCCGCTGGGCCCTTGCCGGTGACGATGTACTCCGTCATGACGGCGGTGTGGGCTGCTTTCAGCAGGTAGAACCAGTACCGGCCTGCCCAGTTCACCACCGCGAACGCACCGCCGATGGCGACCAGGAAGACGATGACGCCGAGCGGCGCCCACAGTCGGCCGAGCAGCCATGCGATGCCGCCGAACAGCGCGGCGTAGACGCCGAGGGCGGCGCCGAGCACGAGGTAGCTGCCGAGCCGGACCCAGAGGATGGGCAGGGTCTTGCCGATGAGGGCGAACGCTTCGCCGAGGTAGATCTTGGGCATGCTGGGTCTCCTAGCGGTGCCTAGAGCGCTCACGTGGGTGGTGGCGAGGTGGACGATACGCCGTGGTGCACGGGCGCGCGAACGGAACGGTCACTCGCCTTCGCCTTCTAGGATCATGGGGTCCACGGCGAACGTTCCTTCGATCGTCACGGTCTTGGACTCGTCGGGCTCCATGCCGACGCGCTCGATGAAGGCGAGGACACCCGAGAAGCGCCCTTCGACGCGCCACGCGTTCTCCCCGACCGGCTCGACGCTCTCGAACACGAGTTCGGCCGAGATCGACTCGTAGACGTCCTCGAACATCCCCGTGCCCGCGAACCACAGGATCTCCGGGTCCGAGACCGTGCAGGGGCAGTCGCTCGGAACGCCTCCCATCAACATCGCCGAGATCGACAACGCGCCGGCCACCTGGAACCGGCCCTCGCTCAGGTGGCCCTGTACGGTCATGTCGAGCATGTTGCCGAAGCCCAAGCGGTGGAACGATGCGGAGCTCTGCGTGCCCTCCTCGGTATCTGCCACGTACAGGGTCGTCCAACGACGCGCTTCACCGTCGATGCTGGCGTCGATGGTGCCGTTGACGGTGACGTTCTGCGCCGTGGTCGTACCGGTCACGAACGCCATCCCAGCCGTGATCAGCGTGAGCAGGGCGGAGCGGGCCCAACGCGGCCCTGGCTGTCTCGCATCGCGCCGCGGAGCGAAGGCTTCGGGGAACGGAACGTGGGTCGGACGATGCCCTTCTGGCATGGCGTTACCTCCTTCATGAGTCGGTCTCGGAACGGGTGTCATGGTTCGCACCGCAAGTCCGCGGCGCGGGTCACGAGGCGCGGGTCACAAGGCGCGGGTCACAAGGCGCGGGAAGTCAGCGGAGAACCAGGCGGGACAGAATCAGGCGGGGCCGAACCAGGCGGGGCCGAACCAGGCGGGGCCGAACCAGGCGGGACGGGCCACGCCAACACCTGATGGGTCGCCGTCGCCGTAGCCTCCCAGCTGCCGGTGCTTCGCCTCATACCTCCTCCTTCCCCTTCCCCGTTTCGGCGAGGAAACGCACCATGTCATCAAGGTCGGAGAAGGTGCGCAGTTGCCCATCCTCGACGTCGCGCAGGCTGACACGGAGGTTGGCGCGCGCGCCGACGATCGAACCGTCTTCCCGGCGCGCGCGGTCGCCTTCATGTCGCGCCGCCTCCGACTCCTGAAGGTGTCCTGGCCGGCTGGGTTCGTCGGGGACGACCCAGACCCGAAGCAAGTAGCGCTTGTCGCTGCCTCTCATCCGCTCACCTTCCGGCGGCGCGCCCACTCGTTCGCCCGAGCGAACGTAGCGGCGTGTCCGTGATGACGAGAGCCTACGGACCGGGCGTCAAACGAGCGTCAAAACGAGGTCAGGAGATGGTGGCCCACGCGCCCCCGAGGGACCGGAGCCATGCCGACGGGCGAGCACGAAGCAAGACGGCGAGGCTCTTCGGGAGGCCCTCTGCCTGGACGGCCAAGTCTGCCATCACCGCTTCTCGCGCAGCCTCGTGCCATGCGCCGGGACCTGCGTCGAAGGCGCCGAGAAGCGTTCGGGCAAGGGGTACCTCGGCGTAGAACGCCGCGGTGCCCGCTCGGCCGTCCGCCGTCGACGCGATCATCGCCCGCACCTTGGTGGCGGCGCTCGCGGCGTGCTCGGCGGAGGCGCCGGATGCGCCATGAAGGAGTCCTGCGCGCAAGGTCGCGACATCGAGTACGAACCGCTGATGCGGGCCGAGCTGCGATGCCGCGATGCCGGCCAGCAGGCGTTCGGCCTCGGCTACGTCCGTGACGGCCAACGCCTGCTCGAGCCGTAGCCAAGGCGCGACGTCCGTCAACCGCGCGCGTTCGAGTGCGGCGATCGCGTCGTCCACGTCGCCGGCGCCGGCGTCGGCGCCGAGGGCGCGCATGGTGGTCCACTGGGCCGTGAGAGCGAGTCGCTTCCTGTCGTCATCGAGGGCGGTAGCGATCTCGACGGCGTCGCGCAGGAGCTCGACGGCCGAGGCGACGTCGCCGCAGACCCGCGTGACCTCCGCCCTCTGCTCGAGCGCGTGCATCACCAACCGACGGTCGTCTCGTTCTGCTCCCAGCTCCTCCACCTCGACGGCGGTGTTCCATGCCGGGCCGAGCTGGCCCTGCCTGGCGTATACGGCAGCCAGGTTCGCCAACAACTGGCCCTCGCGTTCGGGTGCTTCATGGCGGCGGGCCAACGCGATCCCTTCGCGGAAGTGCTTCACGGCGCGGGCGTAGTCTCCGAGCCGGTCCGCGGTCGCCGCGAGGTTGTTGAGCGTCGCGGCGATGTCCACCTGTTGCCCACTCGCGCGCGCCAACGTCAGGGCCGCCTCGAAGTGACCATACGCCTCCACCACCTCGCCGCGCATGGCGGCGAG
Organism: uncultured bacterium; assembly: GCA_964582795.1. Lineage (GTDB taxonomy): Bacteria > Deinococcota > Deinococci > Deinococcales > Trueperaceae > CAZACZ01. The sequence continues at coordinate 90 of CAZOTV010000062.1, read as the reverse complement.
GCTTCCTAGGTTGTTCCGCGCACGGTAGCGCTCCACCATGTCATCAGCGTCCACGTTCTGTCCGAACGCCGCGGCGGCACCGTCGAGATC
>CAZOTV010000061.1:7488-16921 GCA_964582795.1 uncultured bacterium | reverse complement strand
CGGTCAGGGCGTGGCGGCCGGTGGCAGCGCGCGGATCCACCCGATGACGCCCGCCTCCGCGCCGTCGACACTCGGCAGCGTCACGTCCGGCAGCGCGACCGGTACGACCCGGAGGGTATCGCCGCTGTCGCCGCCGGTGAGCAGGTCGAGGATGACGATGCGTTCCTCGGCCACGGCGTAGGCGAAGCGCGTGCCAGGGTCGATGGCCGCGGCGGCAGCGCCGTAGCTCACGTTGTCGGGCTGCTCGTCTTCCCGGTCCGTGTGCACCGACATCCCGCCTTCGGCGATCACGACCACTTGCGTCACCACGCCGCTCGGGTCGCTGGCGACGCGGGCCGCGCCGGCGCGGGAGTCGGCGCGAACCTCGTCCGCCGTGGGGTCGCTCAGGTCGACGCTGCGAAGCTCGTTGCTGGTGAGGGCGAACAGGAGCGTGCCCGCTCCCGCGACGTCGGTGATGGCGTCGGTGCCGAACGCCAGCGTCTGCACGCGGGACGAGGCGCCGTCGAACGCGTCCTGGTAGACCTGGGCGCTGCCGATGCCGGCGACGAGGAAGTACACCCGTTCGTTGGAGGGAGCCTGGTTGGCGTAGGGCGGGAGCGGCAGCACGTCGTTGGTGCCTTCCAGCGTCACCGCGTCACCTGTAGCGGTGTCGACCAACCACATCTCGGGGTGATCGGTCAGGCCGCACGCCGCCGGGTCGTCGAGCACCACCGCGTGCGCGCCGCTGCGGTCGACCTGCAAGGCCGTCGGGCAGGTGGCGGGCGAGGAGCCCGACACGCCGTCGAGCACGCCCGTGCCGCTCGGTTCGGTGAGCGTCACGCGCGCCGCCGCGTCTTCGGCGAAGGCGCTCGGCGCGTTGGGGTCCACGTCGACCACGAAGAAGCGCTGCAGGTACGACGTCACGGCGGGCGAGGCGCCGGTGGTGTCCACCTCGCGCGTGAGCACCCAGGCCGCGTCGCGCGCGCCGTCGCGCTCCTCGAAGTCGATCGCCACCGCAGCCGCCAGCAGCGCTCGGCGGCTGCCGGGCACGAGCCGCAGGCGCGGGTCTCCCACCGGGGCGGTAGCGGTGACGTCTTCGACGAGCAGCAGCTGCGGCGCGGCGGGTGACACCGAGCGGTCCTCCACGCCCACCACCAACAGCGTGGGCGGCTGCGGTTCCTTGGTGCCGGTGCAGGCCGTCAGCGCGACCGCCACCAGCGCCGCCGCCAACGGCACCGCCGACCTTCCCGACCGTCTCGCGGCGCGCGCGTTCATGGTTCCCTCCCGGGGATCACCCATCCGCTGTCGAACACCTGGCGCAGGCCCTGGTCTGCTCCTGGCGTGGTGAGCGCGATGGCGATTTGGCCGGTGGCGGAGTTCCATGTGCCGTGCAGCGCCCAGCAGCAGCGGTTCCACACCACCACGAAGGTTGGCTGCAGTTCGAACGGCGGCTGCGACGGATCCGTTCCGGTCAGGTCCCAGACGTCGGTCACCACCGCTCCTAGGTAGAGGTCTTCGCGCGGCCGCACCACCAGCGCGACCTCGCTCAAGCTCAGGCGCCCGTTGCGCACCGCTTGAGCGGTCATGTCGTAGGTGGCAGCGTAGCCGAGCGTGCCTTGCAGGCCCACGCGCTCGGCGACGTCGACGCCGAAGGTGACGTTGGCGCGGCGCAGGTAGCTGGTGGGCTGGCGCGCGTCCTTCCACGGCACCTCGACGAAGCCGTCGACGCTGAAGCGCGCCGGCCCGAGCGTGCGGTCCTCGAGCAGTACGCGACCGGTGAGGGTGGAGTTGCGGTAGTCATACGCCCTGCTGCCGGTGGCCAACGCGGGGTCGATGGTGGTGGTGAAGCGCGCCTGCCAAGACGCGTCTCCTTCCCTTGGAGCCTGCTCGATCGTGAAGGTGAGCTGCCGCGCGTACGGGTCGGGCACGGGGAAGCCCAGGGCTTCGGTGGGCAGCCATGCCAGGCCCTGTGCCTCGGCGTACGCCACACCCGGGTAGGTGAGCCGGATCGTGCTCTGTTGGATGCGGCCGGTGGGCAGCGAGAGCCGTTCGGATACGCGCACGCGAAGGGGCCCCAGCGGAGCGCCGGCCTCCACCGCGAAGGCGCTGGTGCGCCCCAGATCGAGGTCGCGCGCGTACGTCAGCGTCATGCCGGCGGTGTCGTCGTTCGACACCAGACGACCGAGCGTGAGGCGCACCTCGAGGTCGTCGAAGTGATCCGCCGGCTCGCCCGCCGGCGGGGCGGGCGGCGCGTACCGGTACGCGGTGGACACGCCGAGCTCGAGCCAGTCGCGGACCCCGAGCGAGGCGTCGACCGACGTCTGGGAGGCGTCCTCGACCTCCTGCGTGACGCGATCGGGCAGGAGCGCCAAGTCCTCGACGTGCTCGACCTCCAGCGTCGCCGACACGTTCCCGCTCGAGCGCAGCGTCAGGGTCGCGTCGAGCGTGCCGGGGTCGGGGGTCTTCAGGTCGTACTGGTTCTTCAACGTGAGCGTGATCCAGTCGACGTTGCCGAGCAGCGTCAGGGTGCTGGTGAGCGGCGACCACCCGACCTGGTCGGGGTTGCGGTCGTCGACGAAGACGTACCCGCCCTCTTGCTGGAAGCGGATCCACGGGGCCGGGGCCAGGAGCAGGGCGCCGCGGACGTCGGTACGGTTGCGGTACGGGATGACGTCGAAGCGGAACGGCGTCTCGCCTTCGCGCACGTCCCGCGTGAACGTGAGCGACAGGCTGTGGTCGGCCGCGAACCGCTGCTCGGCGGTGAAGCGCGTGAGCCACTCGACCTGGCGTTCGGTGGTGCCGTAGTAGTGGCCGGTGAAGGTGGTGCTGCCTTGCAGGCTGGAGCCGGCCCACGGCGACACCGGATCGAGTCGCAACGTGTGCCCTTCGCGCACGCGCCCAGACGAGATGACCGGCGTGAGGGCCGCGGAGCGGTTCAACGGGTTGCTGCGGTCTTCGAACGCGCCGATGTCGAGCAGCAGCCGCTCGATCCGCAGCGCCCCGACCGATAGGTTCGCCACCGACTCCGGCTCGAGCTCGAGCCGCGCCATGGTCATCCGCGGCACCCCGCGCGCGGCGTAGCTCGGGGTGCTGACCGCGTCGTTCGGTTCGAGGTCGACGAACGTCTGACTGGAGAACGTGCCGCGAACGCCGGCGCGCACGTCGGTGCTGCGCAGCGTTGCCTCCCACACGCGGTAGCGCGTGGCGTCGTCGCGCTGCACCAGCAGGTCGAGGCGCGGCGGGCCGAGCACCTCCTCGTCGGCGTAGGCGAAGCGCACCGCGAACAGGTGCGGCGTGCGCGTGACGCCGGCCGGAGCGGTGGTGTCCGGTTCGAGGAAGCCGGGCGTGAAGTCGACGGTGAACCTGCCCTTGCCGCGTTCCGTGTAGAAGCGGTGATCGAGGTTGGCGCCAAGGTACGAGGTGTCCACGCGGCCACCAAGCAGCGCGTCGCCGAACGCGGAGCCGCCGGGCGTCACGTCGGCGTAGTAGCGCACGCCGAAGTCGCCGTAGGCGTCCGGGCCGGCTACGTACGGCCAGTCGAGCGTGATGCGGGCGCGCTCGGTGGCGGTGCCGGTGACGTACTCGAAGCGCGGCCGACGGTCCGGCGGCGCCAACGGCAGCACCATGATCGGCAGCGTCGTCACGGCCAGGCCGCGGATCAGCACGGTGACGTCGTACGCCACCAGGCGATCGCCGGGGTAGAGCTCGAGGCGCACCGCTTCGAAGCCGTAGTCCTCCAGGTCCTGGCCGCAACGAGTGCAGGGGCTGAAGGAACCCATCGCCACGCGGATCAAGCCCGGCACGCGGCTGGCGCGGTCCCCCTTGACGTCGATGGCTTCGGTGACGATGAGCACGTCCTCACCCGTGAAGCTCTCGGAGCGCAGGTCGATGACGAGGCCGTCGCCCTTCACCGTCTCGTCGCCGGTGGTGAAGCTCCCGGGACCGATCACGCGCACGATGCGCCGCGTGAGGTCGAACTCGACGTGATCGGCCTCGAGGACGTCGTCGTCGATGGTGACGCGCAGGCCCTTGCCCTCGAGCACGTAGATCTGGACTTCCTCGCCGCCGGGCAGCGTGACGGTGCGGATCTCCAGGCGGCTGTCCGGGTCTTCGGCGGCGTCGATGACGATGCGGGCGGCGTGCGCGCTCCCGAGAAGCGCGAGCGTCGCCGCCAGGACGAGCGCCAAGCGTACGGCGCGGGCCAAGGAAGCCGCGCCCTCGGCCGGGCCGCCGGAGGAGGCGAGCGCCGAACGCATCACCGCCGCCAGGCCATGGCGAGCAGCGCGAGGCCACCCACGGCGTATAGCGCCACGGGCGACCAGCCGGCGAGCCAGGCGGGGATCGTTCCCTGGGCGCCCAACAGCTTCGCGACGCTCCAGGTGGCGTAGTAGACGAACGTCAGGAACAGCACCGCGACGAAGCCGAGCTGCGCGCCGCGCCGGAAGGTGAAGAGCCCGACGGCCAGCGCGAACAGCGCGAACGCCGTGGCTGCGGCGGGTTCCGCCACTTTGCGGTGAAGCGCGGTCCACTCCGCCGGTTTCGGCTGGCCCGGGTTCGCTCGCAGCCGCGCCAGCAGGTCCCGCAGCGGCAGGTAGACGAGGTCCATCGACCCGGTCGAGCGCGCCGCCAGCCCGCGCACGGGCAGGATGGCCTCCTCGGCGGCGAAGTCGAGCGTGAGTTGCCCCGCCTTCAATACGCGGAACCGGATGTCCTCGAGCAGCCACACGCCCTCGTCGGGCGACGGCTGGCCCGCCGCCGCCTGGATGACCTCGCGCGGGCCTTGCGTGCCGCCCGGGGTGAGCACGGTGACGTCGCGGAACCCGCCCTGCTCGGTGATCTCGCCGATGAAGATGCTCCTGCCCAGCGCGTCCTGGAAGAACGCGCCCTCCCGCACGATCGTCTCCGGGCTCAGAAGCAGGATGTCCTTCTGCACCTCCGAGGCGCGCTGCTCGCTCCATGGCACCAGCAGTTCGTTGTTCACCAACGACAGGAGGCTCACCGCCAAACCGAGACCGAGTACGGGCGCTACGAACCGGCGTGGGCTCACGCCGAGGAGCAGCGCCGCCTTGATCTCGCCGTCCTGCCCGAGCCTGGTCACGGCCAGCAAGGCAGCGAAGAGAAGCGCAAGCGGCAACCCGGGTCCGGCGGCGGCAGGCAGTTTGAACAGCAGGAAGCGCGCCACCAGCGCCGGTGGCACGTCACGCGCCAGAACGTCGGCCAGGACCCCCAAGAGGAAGCTCAGGAGCAGCAGCAGCAGGAGCACGGCCAACCCCGCGGCCAGCAGCGGGACGGTCTCTCTCAGAAGGTAGCGGCCGAAGCGCGTCACACGCGGGCGCTCCGGATGGCCAGCAACGCCGCTCCGATCCCCGCCGCAGCAGGCGTCAGCCACGCTGCCTGCAACGGCCCGAGCGCGCCCGAAGTGAACAGGTCGCCGGACAACACCCAGGTGGCCCAGAAGCCCACGAGAAGCACCATCGTCCACGCGAAGCCGGCCGCCCGCCCACGGACGCGCAGGGCGATGGCGCCGGCGAACGCCGCGAAGATCGCCGCGCTGAACGCGTCGGCGATGCGGCGGTGCAGGTCGTAGCGCAGCTCCGCCGCGTCGCCGCCGGCGGCCGTGATGCGCCTGAGCTGTCGCCACAGCTGGTCGATCGGAAGCTCGGCTGCGCGCGTCATCGTCTCGCTGGGGGTGGTCTCGAGCGCGAACGGGAGCGTGACGGTGCCCGCGGCGCGGGCCGGTTCGCCCGGTGCGGCACGTTGCGCGTCCTGCAGGGTCCAGGTGCGCACCGTCGCGTCCCAGGTCCCGGAGCGCGCGCTGATAAGGCCGCCATCGTCGAGCGCCACCAGCACGCCGTCGAGCGTAGCCACGTCGGGCCTGCCCTCGACCGAGCGGACGCGCGCCGCGAAGTACACGCCGTCGGGCAAGCGGTAGGCGGCGTTGGCCTGCATCTCCGTCGGCGGGCGCGCGTAGATGAACGCGTCGATGCTTCCCTGGTACGCGGCCTCGGCGCGTGCTTCGAGGAAGCCGTTGTTCGCCAAGGAGACGGCGCCCACGACCAGACCGAACCCAACGAGCGGGAGCAGCAGCGCGTTCGGCGGGACCCCCAGCGCGTAGGCCGCCTTCAGCTCGGAGTCCTTCGCCATCCGGCCGCCGGCCAACAAAACGGCGAACACGACGGCCACGGGAAGCGACAGATGCAAGAACCACGGCAGCTTGAACGCCAGCAGGCGCGCGACGTCGTTGAGCGTGGCGTTCTGTTGGATCAGGAACCGCGCCAAGACGCTCAGCAAGTCGATCGACAGGAGCAGGCAGATGGTCGCCACGCCGAGCAGGTAGAGCCCCGCGGTTTCCCGGAGCAGCGATAGCGGCAGGCGCCTCGGCACTGGCGCAGTATACCGGCCGCGTTCGCCGTTCCCTGGGGAGCTTGCGCCCGGCGGCGGCGTTCCCATGCGCGCGGTGGCCGTAGACTCGACCCATGCGGTCGAGCGGCGGTCGAGTGTGGCTGGCGGCGGTGCAGGCGCGCCTGTCGCCGGAGCCGTACCGCGGGGCCGAGGCGTTCGAGGCCTGGGTGACGGGCCTGGCGCGCCGCGCCGTGGAGGGAGCGCCGGAGGGCGTGCCGCGCTTGGTGGCGTTCCCCGAGGCGATCGGGCTGCCGCTTCTGTTCACGCCCCCCGCCGCCGGCGAACGGAGCGAGCACCGGGGCGAGCGCGAAGGTGGCCACGGGCGCGAGCGCGAGGGTGGCCATGTGAGCGAGCGCGAAGGTGGGCATGGGGGCGACCGCGAAGGTGCGCGCGCTCCGGTTTGCGACGTCGAGGCGTACGCCGCCGCGGGGAGCCTGACGGCTGCCGCGCTGCGTCTGCTGCGCTCGGAGTGGATGGGCGTGATCGCGGCCGCGTGGCGGCATCGCGCGTTCGGCCCGGCCGCGCTCTACCTGTCGCGGGCGGTGCCGGCCTACCGCGCGTACGCGGCGGCCTTCCGGGCGGCGGCGCGCGCGAGCGACGCCGTGGTGGTGGCGGGGAGCGCGTTCCTACCCGACGTCGAGGAGGAGGCGGCGCGGGGCGTGCACGTCACGCAGCCGTGGGTGCACAACGTAGCGACCACGTTCGCTGCCAGCGGCGCGCTCTTGGGCCGAAGCCGCAAGGTGTTCTTGACGCCGGGAACCGAATCCCGCGCAGGTCTGCGGCGGGGCCGCATCGAAGACCTGCCCGTGTTCGAAACGCCCGCCGGGCGTGTGGCGGTGGCGGTCTGCCTCGACGGCTGGTACGACGGCGTGGTGGGCGCGCTCGACGGGCGCGGCGCTCAGGTCCTGGTGCAACCGAGTGCGAACGACGCCGCCTGGGACCGCCCTTGGCCGCCCGACCCGCGCCTGAGCGAGGGCGAGGCGTGGCTGCAGCGCGGCCTGCGTGCCGGCTTGCAGGGCAGGCTCAACCTTCGCTACGGCGTGAACCCGATGCTGGTGGGCGACTTCGCGGGCTTCCGGCCGCGAGGTCGCTCGAGCATCGTGGCGAACGCCGACGCGGCAGGCGCCGGCGTCGGCTGGGTGGAGGGGCGCGTGGGCGTCGTGGCCTTGGCGGAACGCGCCGACGCCGAGGAAGTCGTGACCGCGTCGGTCGCGTTAGGATAGACGCCCGTGACGGGGACCCTCGGTCTGTTCTCGCTGGTGGACTTGTTCCAGTTGCTCGCCGCGGCGCGCCGCAGCGGTCGGTTGTCGATCGACCATCCTGTCGCCCCCGCGCGCGTGTACTTCGACAAGGGGCAGGTGGTGCACGCCGACTTCGGCTCGTTGACGGGCGAGGCGGCGGTGTACGCGCTGTTCGCCGACGAGCGCGGCAGTTTCGAGTTCCGCATCGGCATGCCCGCCGTGGAGAACACCATCGCCTGCGGCACCGAGAACCTCGTGCTGGAAGCGGTGCGGCGGCTCGACGAGTCGCGGCGCGGCGAGGTCCACGTGACCCTCTCGCGCGACGCCATCCCGATGGTCCCGCCCGAAGGCGGAAGGCGCGACCTCACGCTGAGCGAAGACGAGCAGACGTTCATCGCCCACGTCGATGGGAAACGCAGCGTCACGCGCGTGGCGCTGGAAGCGAAGATGGACCCGGACACCGCCCTCGCGATCTGCGATCGGCTGGTGCGGACCGGCGTCTTGAAGCTGCAGACGCGGCGAGCGCGCACCGCGCGCTTGGTGGCGCGGCTAGCCGAGGTGACGCTGCCTGCGGGGGCGGTCGGGGTCGACCCGAACATCCTCGGCGCCTGGGAGCGCGTCTCGGGCCAACGCGTGACGCAGATCGCGTGCCGGCGCGAAGACGGGACGGTGCTCGCGTTCCCGGTGGCGCCCGTGCCCGGCGCAGGCCCGTACTTGGAGGTGCCGCGCGCGACGCTGTTCAGGGCGAACCTACGCGTCGACGAGGCGCTGCTGGTACGGCCCATGCTGGAGTCGCGTTGACCGCGCTCGTCGATCCCCGTTCACCGCTCCTGCCTTGGCGCACCCTCTCGTTCCCGGCGGATTGGGACGACATCTTCGGCTTCGGCGGACCGCTCGTGCTGGAGGTCGGCTTCGGCGACGGGCGCTTCACCGTCCGGCGCGCCCTGGCCGAACCCGACGTGCGCTTCGTAGGGCTCGAGGTGTCGAGCGGAAGCTTGCAGCGCGCCCTGCGGCGCGTGCGGCGGTTCGAGACGTCGAACGTGCGCCTCGCGAAAGCCGGCGCCGCCTTCGCCCTTCGGCACCTGTTCGCGCCGGCGTCGCTTCGCGCCATCGTCGTGAACTTCCCCGACCCCTGGCCGAAGGAGCGGCACGCCAAGCACCGCTTGCTGCGCAGGACGTTCTTCGACTTGGCCGCCGCCCGGCTCGAGCCCGGCGGCGAGGTGCGCCTCGCTACCGACCACCCGGACTACCTGGCGTTCGCGCTCGAAGAAGCCGAAGCGAGCGGGCGCTACGACGTGCTCAGGCCACCGCCGCCGGAGGACGTGTTCGAGACGAAGTACGCCCTGAAGTGGCGCGACCAAGGCAAGCCGCTTCACTACGTGGTGTTCCGCCTTCGCCCGGCGGACGCGCCCGCAGTTCCCCACCTGGAGAGGCCCACCATCATGCCGCACGCCCTACTGCAAGGCGTTCTTCCCGACGCCGCGCCCTTCGAGAAGACGGTCCTGACGTACGAAGACGGCCACGTGATCCTGCACGAGGCGGCGCGGGTGCTGGGCGGGGAAGGCGAGGCGCGCGCGGCCGGCAGGTGGCTGGTGCGCGCCACGGTGGAGGAGCCCGACCTCAAGCAGCAACTCCTGGTGCTGGTGCAGCAGCGCGCTCCCGACGAGGTGATCGTGCGGCTCGAGTCGTTCGGCGATCCCATCATCACCAAGGCCGTGCGCGGCGCCGTGCATGCGGTGACGGAGTGGCTGGTGAGCGCCACGCCGCTTCGCGTCACGGCGCGGAACTACTGACGTGGCGCGCGACCCCGA
>CAZOTV010000061.1:0-7388 GCA_964582795.1 uncultured bacterium | reverse complement strand
CGCATGCCGCTCGGCGCCTCCACCACCGACATCATCGACGCTCTGGCGCTGCGCCTCGCGAACGCAGACGGGAAGTCCTTGTCGATCGCCGGCTTCCGCCGTGCCGCCGTGCTCGTGCCGGTGCTCGAGGCCGAGGCCGGCGCCGAACTGCTGTTCACCGTCCGCGCTGCCGATCTTGCCCGCCATGCCGGCGAGATCGCGTTCCCCGGCGGCCGCTTGGAGCCGGGGGAGACGGTGCTGGAGGCCGCGCTGCGCGAGACGTACGAGGAGATCGGTCTTCGGGTGCGGCCCGAGGACGTCCTTGGCGCGCTCGACGACCACCCGTCGCCCGCCGGCTACGTCGCCACGCCGTTGGTGGCGCGCGTGCCGTGGCCGCAACCGGTGAAGGTCGACCCGGGCGAGGTGGCCGAGGTGTTCACGGTGCCGTTGGCCGAGCTCATCGCCACCGAACCCGAGACCGAGGTGCGAACGCTCGAGCATTACCGCCGGCGCCTGTACGCCTACACCTGCCGCGGACGGCGGATCTGGGGGTTCACCGGCAACGTCGTGCGCGACCTGCTGCGCGTCCTGGAGCGAACGGACATGCAGGACGACGTAAGGGGCGTTCCTCCCGACCCGTTCGAGGTCGACGCATGAGGACTCGTGACCTGCGCGTCGTGCGGGGCGACGTCCGCTACGCCTACTCCACCGGCACCATCGTCGAAGCGCTGCAGGGCGCCGGGGTCCTCACGGACGACGCCATCTCGCTCACGCGCGACGTCGAGCGGCGCGTGCGCGAACGCAACGTCCGAAGGGTCGAGTTCGAGCAGCTGATGGGCTTGCTCGAGGAGGCCGTGCGCGAGCGGGTGGGGAACGAGGCGGCCGATCGCTTCCGGCGGCAGACGCCGCCGTTCGTCCCGATCCTGGTGGAAGTGCGCGCCGAAGACGGACGCGTGACCGAGGAGCCGTTCGCGCGCAGGACCCTCACCGCCTCGCTCGAGAAGCTCGGCCTCGGGTTCAAGGAGGCGCATGTCGTCGCGCTCCAGGTCGAGCTGGGGATCCGCAGCGAAGGGCTCGAGCGCCTGGACGAGCAGGACGTGGCCCGGCGCGTCGCACTGGTGCTGGAGGGCCGCTACGGCCGGGACCTGCGTCTGCGGTACGAGGCGATCACCTCGCGCAGCTTCGAGATTCGCGTGCGAGACGACGACGGCTCGACGTTCCCGTACTCGCGCGGGATCCTGGCGCAGTCGTTGATGGCTGTGGGTCTCGGGCCCGAACTGTCGCACAACATCGCCAAGCGCGTCGAGGAGGCGCTGTACGCCCGCAACGAGGCGGTGGTGTCGCACGTTCGCGTGCGCGACGAGGTCGTGCGTCTCCTCAAGAAGGAAGCGGGCGAGGAGTTCGCGCGCCGGTACCAGATCATGCGCAACGCGCGCAGGCCCGAGAAGCCGATCGTCGTGCTGATCGGCGGGGCGCCCGGGGTCGGGAAGTCGGCCATCGCGTCCGAGGTCGGGCACCGTCTCGGCATCCCGCGTGTCGTCTCGACCGACAGCGTGCGCCAGGCGTTACGGTCGTTGATCTCGCCCGATCTCAGCCCCCTCCTTCACGCTTCGAGCTACACCGCGTGGCGCGCGGAACTTCTGCCGAGCGAACTCGAGACCGCGCGCCCGAAGCGCAAGCGGGTGCTGCGCGGATTCCTGGCGCAGGTGCAACAGTTGCGTCCGGCGGTGTGCGCCATCATCGAGCGCAACATCGCCGAGGCGACTTCGTTGGTGATGGAGGGGGCGCACCTGGTGCCAGGTGCCTCACCCGGGCAAGACTTCCGTGACGCGACGCTGGTACCGCTGGTGCTGTCCGTCACCGACGAGGAAGACCACCGGCGGCACTTCGCCGTGCGTGAGGGCAGGACCCACAACAGCCGGGGCATGAAGCCCTACATCGAGCACTTCGAGGAGATCCGCCTGCTTCAGGAGTACTTGAGCGAGCAGGCGCGCCACGAGGGCGTTCCGGTCATCGAGGCGAGCGACTTCGACCTCGCCGTGGAACGTTGTGTCGATCACGTGCTCGACGTCTTGCTGATGGACCAACTGCACGAGCCCGGCGCGAAAGCGAAGGCGCCGGAGGCGACGCCGCCGGCCGTCCCGTGAGCGTCGGCTCGGCTGCGCGCGTCCCCGCGTGCGATTCACGCGCTTCACGATGAAGAATGTTATCGCTGGGTGCGACCTCGGAACGTAGACTCTCGCGAGGAGTGCCATGTCGACGCCGGCGATCGAGACCCAGAACCTGACCAAGTCGTATGGGGGCCGCCCCATCGTGCGGGACTTCACCTTCCAGGTGAACCCGGGCGAGGTCTACGCCCTCGTGGGCCCCAACGGGGCCGGTAAGACCACCGTCATCCGCCTCGTGGCCGGGCTCGCGTTCCCCACCTCGGGCAGCGTGCGGATCCTCGGACACGACCCCCACCAGCGCCCCGAAGTGCGCCGTTCGCTTGGCGCCGTCGTCGAGGCGCCGGCCGCGTTCTACCCGTACCTCACCGGTCGAGGGAACCTTCGCTTGCATGGCAACCTCGCCGGCGGCGTGCCCAACGGCCGCATCGACGAGGTGCTGCGGCTGATGGAGCTCGACCATGCGGCCGATCGCAAGGTCGGCGTGTACAGCCTCGGCATGCGGCAGCGCCTAGGCGTGGCCGCGGCGTTGCTGACGCGACCCGAGGTGTTGATCCTCGACGAGCCCGCCAGCGGTATGGACCCGCTGAGCCTGCACCTGGTGCACTCGGTGCTACGGCAAGCGGCAGAAGACGGCACGGCGGTGTTGCTGTCCACCCATCACCTCGACGAGGTGGTGGCCTACTGCACCCGCGTCGCCATCTTGGAGGAGGGCGCGCTCATCGACGAGGTGAACCTGTTCGACCGACGCGAGCGCTTCCGCGTGCGTGTCACCGATCTCCACAAGGCCAAGGCGCTCTTGGACACGGCACCGTTCCTGCGGCACGTCGCGATCCGCGCAGGCGACCTCGTCTTCATCCCCGACGACCGCGCGGCGCTCGCGCGCGTGACGCCTGCGCTCGCCGAGGCAGGCATCGCCGTGCTCGAGATGACGCGCGACATCTTCGACCTCCGTGCCTACTACCGCGAGCGTGTGAGCGCCGAGCGCAGTCGGCGCAGCGGCAGTCACGCTTCGACGGCTGACGGCGCGAACGAGGACGTGCGCCGCACGGCGCGTGAGTTCCGCACGGCCAGCGAGGAGACGCTGGGCTGGGAAGACGACGGCTTCGATGGCGGCCCTGGCGCCTCCCGCGGCGCCACGACCGGGGGCGGGCAGGCTACCGACGACGGGCCCGACGAACCGATGGGCAGCGGACGGGGGACGCGCCGATGAGCACGCTGCTTCGGATGGAGTTCGGCAAGTTGGTCCGCCTGACGAGCGTGCGCTTCGGTCTTGCGGTGTTGCTGGTCTTCCCGCTTCTGTGGGCCTACGCCCCCGGCATCTTCGAGGTCTACGGCTTCTTCCTCGTGTCCGGGTTCCAGGTGCCCGCGCTCAGCCTGCTCTCGAGCATGCAGTTCTTGCTGCCGCTGTTGGCGGCGATCACGGCGGCCGAGTTGCTTGGCATGGAGATGGCCAACGGGACGCTGCCGACGGTGCTTCTGCGGCCCGTGACGCGCCCGCAGTGGCTCACGGCCAAGTTGTTGGTGGTGTCGGTGTACCCGTTCCTGATGCTGCTGGTGTTCCTGGTCGCGTCGATGGCCGCCGGCCTTCCGTACGGTTTCGGGTCGTTCGTCGGCGGCACCGGCTTGGGCGAGTCGGGGCTGCTCGGGCAGGGCACCATGGCGCCGGGCGCGGCCTTCGGCGAGGTGCTGCGCGCCTACCTCGTGGCCGGGCTCGCGCTCGTGCCGATCGGGCTCTTGTCGGTGCTGTTCACGGTGCTGTTCATGAACGCCGCCGGCGGGGCCTTGGCGACGCTGGCCACCTTGATCTTCATGCAGCTGCTGGTGGTGTTCCCGAGCATCGAACCGTTCCTGCTCACGACGCAGTTGAACGCGTACACCACGCCCACCGCCGGCCTGGTGTGGGTGGTGGCGTTGATCGCGCTGTACGCCGCGTTGTTCGCGGCGATGGCGGTGGTGGTCTTCGAGCGGAAGGACTTCTAGTGCCCAGCGGTGCACGCAAGAGGGCGGTCCGCCTGGTGATCGCGCTTCTGCTGGGCGCCGCTTCCTGGTCGGCCGCGCAGTCGATCTCGTACACCGTGCAGGTCGTTGCGCTCTCCGATCGTGACGCCGCGCTCACGGTCGTGAGCGACCTCCTGCGACAGGGGTACCCGGCGTACGTGGTGCGCTCGACCTCCACCCAAGGAGACGTCTTCCGAGTGCGCGTGGGCGCCTACGCCAACCGTGGCGCCGCTGCGCTCTATGCCGCCGCCATGCCCGCCGTGGCCGGCGGACAGCCGGTGCCCGCGCTGGCCGAGGCGATCCCGCCCGGCATCACGCCGCTCGCTCCGCGGCTCCTGGTTCAGGAGCAGACGCCGGGCGCGGACGTTCGCTTGGTCGCCCTGGCGGGTTCCCTTGGGGTGCGCATCCAGCGCCGCGCGCCGCTGGTGGAGGCCGAGTACTTGCTCATCTCGCCCGATGGCGCCGTCGAGCGCGTGCGGGCGTGGCAACTCGTCGTTCGCGACGGCGGCGAGCGTGTCCGCGTGCGCGACCTGACGTTGTGGCCCGAGTCGTGGCGCGAGGACAGCGCGGAGGTGCGCGAAGGCTTCCGGTCGTCGCTCATCGGGCTGGTCGCGGAACGACTCGGGGTGCCGGCCGAACAGGTGGCCGGCGCCGAGTACCGCGCCGCCGAGGACGAAGCGCCGCGGCTCATCGTGGTGGAGCGCCTCGTGCCCGGGTCCCCCGACGTTCCCGAACTGTTGGGCATCGGACTACCGGCCTCCGGCCTGACGCCGAGCGGCCCGGTTGCGTACCTGGGCCTGGACTCGTCCGAACTGCCGGGTCTGCCGGTCGGCGTCCGCGTGGACGTGGCCGGCGCGCAGGCAGAGGGCGCATGGAACGGCGAGCCGGTGCGGCGCCCGATGACGCTGCAGGGCGACGAGGGAGCCACGACCTTCGCGCCGGTCGAGGGCGATGGTTGGAACGCGGTGCCGGACGGACCGTTCGTTCGCTTGACCCTGGCGCCGGTCGCGGCGGGGGAGATCACCGCCGAGGCGCCCGGGGCGGAAGAGGAAGCGTCCGAGTCGCCCGCGGAGGACGAGGGGCCCGAGGACGCTCCCGCCGACTCGGCTCAGGGCGCGCCACCCACGGCGCCGCCGGCCGTCAGCTGGCGTGCCGCGGTCGGCCTGCCGCTCTGGAGCGACGGGCCTCGCCTCGTCGCGGTTCACGAGCAGACCCTGCTGATCTACGACTTCTTGCCGCGCTGAGGGGCTTGGCGCGACGCACCGCCGCGCAACGAGCGCGAGTGCGTCAGCCGAGGAAGAGCGCCTTCTTCGGCTCCTTCTCGGCCTGCCCCTGCTGTTCGAGCACGTGAGCGTTGCCGATGATGGGGATCTGCTTCTCGGCGAGCCAGCGTTCGGCCATCATGGCCGCCCGAGTGCCCGCGCCCACCGACGTGCCCAACTGGCGGTACACCTCGTCCGCCACGTCGCCTGCAGCGAAGATCCCTTCGACGTCGGTGAAGACCTCGTCCCGTACGTCGACGTAGCCGCTTGCCCGCAGCGCCACGACGCCGCGCAAGTACTCGGTGTTCGGCACGTGACCGATGTAGACGAACACACCGTCGGTGGGCAGCACGGTCTCCTCACCCGTCATGACGTTCTCGATGCGGACGCCGGAGACCTGACCCTCTTCGCCCAGCACCTCGTTCACGACGGAATGCCACACGAAGCGCATCTTGGGGTTCGCGAACGCCCGCTCCTGTGCGGCCTTGTGCGCCCGTAACGCGTCACGGCGGTGGATGACGTGCACCGTGTCGGCGAACTTCGTCAGGAACATGCCTTCCTCGACCGCGGCGTCGCCGCCGCCGACGACCACGACCTGCTTGCCGCGGTAGAAGAAGCCGTCGCACGTCGCGCAAGTCGAGACGCCGCGACCGTAGAACTCGTCTTCGCCCGGGACCCCCAAGCGCCGCGGGTTCGCGCCGGTCGCGATGATGACGGCGCTGCCGTGGTAGTCGGCCTCGAAGCCGCGCACCCAGAAGCCGCCGGCGGGATCGCGCTCGAGCGCGCTCACCTCGTCCATGACGATGCGCGCGCCGAACTTCTCGGCCTGCTTGACCATGCGCTGGGATAGCTCGGGTCCGCTCACGGCCTCGGGGAAGCCGGGGTAGTTCTCGACCTCTTCGGTCTGGGCGATCTGACCGCCGGGGAGACCCTTCTCGACGATGACGGCGTCGAGCTGAGCGCGGCCGGCGTAGATGCCGGCGGTGAGGCCGGCCGGGCCCCCTCCGATGATGATGACGTCGTGACGTTGCTCCTTCTTGGGCATCGCTGCCTCCATCCGCATCGAATCTAGCACCGGCGCCTTGTGGCCGAGGTCGGCGGCGATACCCAGGAGGGGTATCGAACCGTGTGCGGCCCGTCGCGCCCTTGCGACGGCCGGCTCGGCCGACCTACACTTTAGGCGTGACGAATCAAGCGACGAACCCACCCGAGCGAGCGGTGACGATCTCGGCGTCCGTCGGCGACTACCTCAAGGCCATCTGGCACCTCGGACAAGGGGAGCCGGTGGCAACCGGCGACATCGCCCGCGAACTGGGCGTGACGGCGCCGTCCGTCACAGGGATGCTCGGCAAGCTCAAGCGCGACGGCCTCATCCGCTACCAGCCGTACCGCGGCGCGGAACTGAGCGCGACGGGCCGCTTGGAGGCGATGCGGCTGATCCGCCGCCACCGCCTGCTGGAGACGTTCCTGATCAACGAACTCGGTTTCGGTTGGGACGAGGTCCACGACGAGGCCGAACAGATGGAGCACGTGATGTCCGAACGGTTCACCGAGCGGCTCGCCGAGCACCTCGGCCAGCCGGCCTTCGATCCGCACGGCGATCCGATCCCACGCAAGGACGGCAGCCTCCCGAAGGCGCCGGATGTCCCGTTGAGCGAGGCGCCCCAGGGCGCTCGGTTCGTGGTGCACCGGGTGCTGAGCCAAGAGGCCGACGTGCTCTCGTACGTGACCGGTCTTGGCGTCGTACCAGGAGTGGCGCTGCGGGTGGTCGCGCGCGAGCCGTCCGGCGACCTCTTGCAGGCACGCTTCGAGGAAGGCGGACAGGTGGCGCTCTCGCGCACCCTGGCCGAGCGCATCTTGGGAAGCGTTCAGGCCTAGCAGGCTGAAGGTCCACGCTCGAGGGGCCGCGCTCGACGGCCACGCACGAGGGGCCCCCTTGACAAAGACGGCGCGAACCTGAATATTAGGCAAGACGAATTCG
>CAZOTV010000060.1:4045-16950 GCA_964582795.1 uncultured bacterium | reverse complement strand
ACGATGGTCTGGTCGATGGCGCTCAGGAACATCGCCAGAAGGATGCCGATCAGGGTGTAGGTACGGTCACGTGGTGTGAGGGTCACGGGTGGCTCCGGAAGCGGCGTCGCGCGCGGCGCGTGAGCGCCGGTGAGGTCGTGGGCGGGGGTCTGGTAGAGGATCCGGGTGCGGGTCTAGCTGAGGGTCTGGATGTGGGTGCGGATGTGGGTGTGGCTGCGGGTCAGGCTGTGGGCCTGGGTGCGGGTCAGGCTGTGGGCCTGGGTGCGGGTCTGGATGCGGGCACGCAAGCGACGCTGCGGCCGCTACGGCCCGTGTTGCGGTACGTTACGGCGCATGTCCGCCACGGACGTACTTCGACGCCTCGAGACCGCCATGCGCATCGCCTTCTCGTCCGCGCGCACGGTCGTAGAGGTGGAAGGCTTCACCTTGTACCTCACCCCCGGTTCGGACGCGCCGTACCTCAGCACGGCCGTGCCGGACATGACCGCCCCGGCGGGTTGGGCGCACGCGCTCGCTTCGTTGCCGGCGGCCTTCGCCGCCAACGGCAGCGCCGCGCACATCGAGATGTTCGCCGAACTTCAGCCGGAGTTGGTGGCAGCCGCCGACGCGTCCGGTTGGCGAAGGAGCCTGGTCGCGCCCGTCATGACGCTCACCCCCGAGGCGTTCGCCGAAGTCGCGGAGCCGCCGTCGGTGGGCGCCTACCGCCCATTGGAACCAGGGGACCGCGACAGGCTGGAGGCCGTCCTGCGGGCGCAACATCGGGCGTTCGGGGGGGACGGGGAGTCCGGCGCCCTCGATTGGCTGCCTTCGCTGGAGCGCGGCCTTCGGTACGGCACGGTGCTTGGTGGAGCGATCGACGAAGGCGGTGCGCCCGTGGCGGGCGCTGTCGTCCTGTTCGGTGGGGAGGCAGGCGAGCTGGCGGGCGTGTGGACCGAGCCGTCGTTCCGTGGGCAGGGGTACGCGAGCCGCGTCTGCCACACGGTGCTGCGAACCGCGTTCGATGGCGGCCTGCCGTTGGCGTGGTTGTCCGCTGCCGAAGGGGCGCTTCGGATCTACGAACGCCTCGGCTTCGAACGTGTCGGTACGCAGGTGAACCTGGAGCAACCCGGGTAGCGTCCGCGCAGGAGATGGTTCCTGGGCTTCAAGACACGAGTGAGCGCTCACTCAGGTACACTACCACGGTGACGTCTGCCCGCAGAGCCGGACCCCTTCCCCCAGACGAACGGCGCCACGCGATCGCCGTGGCCGTCGCCCCGGTCCTCGTCGAACGCGGCGCGGCCGTCACGACCAAGGAACTGGCGCAAGCGGCCGGCGTGGCGGAGGGCACGCTCTTCGCGGTCTTCCCCGACAAACGCGCGATCGTCCTGGCCGCCGTGGAGTACCGGATGGACCCGGAGCCGGTCGTGCGGGGCATACGGCACATCGCGACGGACGCTCCCCTCGACGAACGGTTGACGCGCGCCGCTACGCTGGTGCTCGCCGGCATGCGTGAAGCGTTCGCCTTGTTCGCGGTGCTGCACGCGTTCACCGCGTCCGAGTCTTCGCGGCGCCGGCCCGGGAGCATGCCCGAGGCGCCGGCGTTCGTCACGCGTTGGAGCACCTCGGTCATCGCGGCCATCGAAGAACTACTCGAACCTCACAGGGCGCGGCTGCGGATGTCACCTTCGCGGGTGGCGACGGTGCTGCTCGGCATGCTGTTCGCCTGCAACCGGCCCTACGCCAAGGCGCCCGACCCGCTGAGCACGACGGAGATCGTCGATGTGGTGTTGCACGGCGTGTCGGGTGATGAACCAGGAGGCGAACGGTGCTGCTGAAGAACCTGATCCGGATCGTGCGGCGCTACGCGGCGCCGTACCAGGGCGCCATCGCCCTCATCGTCGCGTTGCAGCTGGTGGGCACGCTCGCCATGCTGTGGTTGCCGAGCATCAACGCCGACATCATCGACAACGGCGTGGTGCAGGGCGATACCGACTACATCCTGCGCCAGGGGGCGCTCATGCTGGCGGTGTCGCTGGTCTACGGCGTCGCCGTGGCGACGGCGGTGTACTTCGGCGCCCGCACCGCCATGTCGTTCGGGCGCGATCTCCGGTCCGCCGTGTTCCACCAGGTGGGCTCGTTCTCGAGCCGCGAGGTCGCTCGCTTCGGGGCGCCGTCGCTCATCACCCGCAACACCAACGACGTGCAGCAGGTGCAGATGGCGCTGATGATGACGTTCACCATGATGATCACGGCGCCGATCATGATGGTCGGCGGCATCATCATGGCGCTGCGCGAGGACGCCGGGCTCGCCTGGCTGGTGGCGGTGGCCGTGCCGCTGCTCGGCGCCGTCATCGCGCTGGTGGTGACCCGCATGGTGCCGGGCTTCCGAAAGATGCAAGTGCGCATCGATCGCGTGAACGAAGTGATGCGCGAGCAGATCGGCGGCATCAGGGTGATCCGTGCCTTCGTGCGTGAACCGCTCGAGGCCGAGCGCTTCGGCGCCGCGAACGAGGAACTCACCGACGTCGCGCTGTTCGTGGGCAGGTGGATGGCGGTGCTGTTCCCCGTCGTGATGTTGGTGCTGAACCTCTCCACCGTGTCGGTGCTGTGGTTCGGGGGCATCCGCGTGGACGCCGGCCAGATGGAGATCGGCTCGATGACGGCGTTCTTGACGTACCTGATGCAGATCCTGATGGCCGTGATGATGTCGACCATGATCTTCATGATCCTGCCGCGCGCGGCGGTGTCGTCCGACCGCATCGCCGAGGTGCTGGACACCGAGACGTCGGTGGTCGTGCCGGAGCACGGCGTGACGGAAGCCCCGCGGCACGGCTACCTCGAGCTGGATCACGTGAGCTTCACCTACCCCGGCGCGGAGGCGCCGGTGGTGCGCGACGTGTCGTTGCGAGCTGCACCTGGTCAGACCATCGCCATCATCGGCTCGACCGGCGCCGGCAAGACGACGCTCCTCAACCTCGTCCCGCGTCTGTTCGACGCCACGGCCGGCAGCGTGCGCGTCGATGGCGTCGACGTTCGCGAGTACCAGCCCGAGGCGCTCTGGTCCAAGATCGGCCTGGTACCGCAGAAGGCGTACCTGTTCACCGGCACCGTCGCCAGCAACCTGCGCTACGGCAACCCCGAAGCGACCGACGAGGAGATGTGGGAGGCGCTGGCGATCGCCCAGGCGAAGGACTTCGTCGCGGAGATGCCGGGCGGCCTCGAAGCCCCCATCGCGCAAGGCGGCACCAACGTGTCGGGCGGGCAGCGGCAGCGCTTGGCGATCGCGCGGGCCGTGTTGCGGCGGCCCGAGATCTACCTGTTCGACGACGCGTTCTCGGCGCTCGACGTAGCCACCGACGCGCGCTTGCGCGCGGCGCTCCGGCCCACCACGCGTGACGCCACGGTGGTGATCGTGGCGCAGCGCGTGGCCACCATCACCGGCGCCGACGAGATCGTGGTGCTCGAAGACGGCGCCGTGGTGGGGCGCGGAACGCACGCCACCCTGCTGGAGACGTCGGCGACCTACCGCGAGATCGTCGAGTCGCAGTCTCGGGCGGAGGCAGCATGAGCGGCCCGAACACACCCCCCAAGACCATGCGCACCACCGAGCGGGTGCGGATGCACGGACACGGCCCGCCCGCGATGGTGGGACAGAAGGCCGAGTCGTTCGGCCCGTCGGCCCGGCGCCTGCTGCGCCGACTCGCGCCCCAACGCGCCAAGGTCGCCGTGGTGATCACCGCCGGCGTGATCGCAGTGGCGTTGGCCGCGGTCGGCCCTCGGGTGCTGGGTCGCGCCACCGACCTGATCTTCGGCGGCGTGATCGGCAAGCAGCTGCCCGCCGGCATCACCAAGGAGATGGCGGTTGCGGGCGCTCGCGCGAGCGGCCAGGAGCGCATCGCCGACCTGCTCTCCGGCATCGATTTCGTGCCGGGTCAAGGCGTCGACTTCGCCGCCGTCGGTCAGGTCCTGCTGATCGTGATGGCCATCTACGTCGGTTCCGCCTTGCTGCAGTTCCTCCAGGGCTACGTGTTGAACGACGTCGTGCAGCGCACGGTGTTCCGGATGCGCGCCGAAGCGGAGGAGAAGCTGAACCGGCTGCCGCTGCGCTACTTCGACCGGCAGCCGCGCGGCGAGCTGCTGAGCCGCGTCACCAACGACATCGACAACGTGGCGCAGAGCCTTCAGCAGACGATGAGCCAACTGCTGTCCTCGGTGCTGACGGTGCTGTTCGTGTTGGCGATGATGTTCTCGATCTCGCCGACGCTGGCGCTCGTGGCGCTGGCGGCGGTGCCGGCGACGATGGTGGTGGCCGGCCTTGTGATGAGCCGCTCCCGCAAGCAGTTCATCGCCCAGTGGCGCAGCACCGGCACCGTCAACGCGCACGTCGAGGAAGCGTTCACGGGCCATGCGCTGGTGAAGGTGTTCGGCCGCCAGAAGGAGGTCGAGGCGGCGTTCCGGAAGCACAACGACGACCTGTACGAGGCGAGCTTCCGGGCGCAGTTCCTGTCGGGCCTGATCATGCCGGCGTCGATGTTCATCGGCAACTTGAACTACGCCGTTCTCGCCGTCATGGGTGGCCTTCGCGTGGTGTCGGGCACGATCACGCTGGGCGACGTGCAGGCGTTCATCCAGTACGCGCGGCAGTTCACGCAACCCGTCACGCAGATCGCCGCGATGGCGAACCTGCTCCAGTCGGGCGTGGCGTCGGCCGAGCGGGTGTTCGAGCTGCTCGACGCCGAGGAGGAGTCGCCCGATACCGCGCCTACGCGGTTCGAGGCGCCGCCGCGCGGGCGCGTGACCTTCGAGCACGTCTCGTTCCGCTACGAGCCCGATCGGCCGCTGATCGACGACTTGTCGTTCTCGGTCGAACCCGGGCAGACCATCGCCATCGTGGGGCCGACCGGCGCCGGCAAGACCACCTTGGTGAACCTGATCATGCGCTTCTACGAGCTCGACGGCGGCCGCATCACGCTCGACGAACACGACATCGCAGCCATGCGGCGCGACGAGCTGCGCGCGAACATCGGCATGGTGCTGCAGGACACCTGGCTGTTCCGCGGCACCATCCGCGAGAACATCGCGTACGGCGACCCGAGCGCCAGCGAAGCCGAGATCTCGAGCGCCGCCAAAGCAGCCTACGTAGACCGCTTCGTGCACAGCTTGCCGGATGGGTACGACACCATCGTCGACGACGAGGGAAGCGCGATCAGCGTGGGCGAGAAGCAGCTCATCACCATCGCGCGCGCGTTCCTCTCCGACCCGCCGCTACTCATCCTGGACGAAGCGACCAGTTCGGTGGACACCCGCACCGAGCTGCTTCTGCAGCAGGCGATGCTGGCGCTGCGAGGAAGGCGCACCAGCTTCGTGATCGCCCACCGCCTATCGACGATCACCGGCGCCGACATGATCCTGGTGATGGACGACGGACGCATCGTCGAGCGGGGTTCGCACCACGAGCTGCTGGCGGCGGGCGGCGCGTACGCGGCGCTGTACCAGTCGCAGTTCCAGGGGCCGATGAAGGAGCAGGAAGAGGCGGCCTGAGGCGCGTCGCGCGCATCGGCACGGACGTGTGGAACCGTGCTTCAGCCGGCCGAGCCTGCCGCTACCAGACCGTCGTGAAGCATCGTCACCAGTCGTGCGTACGTCTGGTCGAGCGACTGCGGCAGTCCGAAGCCGTGCTGCGTTTCCAACGATACGAAGCCGTGCAAGGCGCTGCGGATGGCGCGGGTGGCGTGCACGGCTTCGTCTCCTTCGATGCCGTAGCCGGACAGCACCGCCACCACCACGTCGATGACGGCAGACGCGGCGTGGTCGATGTCCTCGTCGGTCACGGATGCGTCCTGCGCCAGCGCGTACAGGCCGGGGTGCCGGTTGGCGATGGCGCGGTAGCTTCGCGCCACGGCGCGGAGCGCATCGTGACCGGCGCGCCCCATGGCCGCCTTCTGGAGTTCGTTCGCGAGGGTGCGTAGGCCGCTTCGTCGGAGTTCCCGGCGCAGCCCTTCGAGCCCATCGATGTGGTTGTAGAGCGAGGGGGTCTTGACTCCGAATCGTTTGGCGACGGCGGCGAGACTGAGGGCCTCCACGCCGCCTCGGTCGACGATCTCGATGGCGGCACTCACGACGCGATCGCGCGTGAGCCCGGCACGAGACGTGCGCGTGGAGGCGTCGACGCTTCGTTCGTCCTTCCTACTCGGCACGGTGTACCTCGCTGAGGAAGGGAAGGAGTCGTGCCGCCGTATCGGCGGGCATCTCGGCCTGCGGGTAGTGTCCGGCGCCCTCGATGATGGCGATCTCTCCGAGTCCGTGCGCGTTGGCCTGGCCGTCCGCACCCACGTGGTCGGCGATCCATCGGGCTTCGGCCACCGGATCCGGGAAGTCGGGGTCCTGCGATCCCATCAGGACCAAGGTCGGAACGTGCATGCGGGCCAGCCGCTGCTCCGAGTCGTCGGGCTGACGGAACAGCATGGCGCGGAGCGCCTGGAAGCGGCCCGGCTCGGCCAGGTTCGTTCGTAGCGCACGCCGGTAGGTGTCGTGATCGGCGGGACGGACGGTGGGGAAGAGCGTGCCGTGATACCACGTCCATGCGCGCACACTCCACGGCCCGTGGAAGAGCGTGTTCATCGCCAGCGTGAGGCCGCGGTTGGGTTTCGCGGCACGCACGAAGGGTCCGATCAAGACCGTACCGGCCACGGCCGAGGGCCGCTCGGTGGCTGCCCATACGGCCGCAGCGGCCGAGAACGAGTTGCCGAAGATGGTGGCGGGCCCGCCGCCGACGTGGTCGATGAGGGCGAGGATGTCTTGGCCGATGGCGGCCGCGTCGTAGCTGGGCCAACCGACGCTGGACCCGCCGTGACCACGGAGGTCGACGGTCAGCACGCGGAAGCCGGCCGACGCCAGCTGGGGAGCGAGGAAGCGGTAGGACTGGCGGAGGTCGCCGAGGCCCGGCAACGCGATGACGAGGGGGCCGGAACCTTGGTCGTCGTAGGCGATGGCGCCGTCGGCCACCCGCAAGAACTGCTGCGTCGGGGTGCTGGCGGAGGCTAGGGAGGGGCTGCTCATGGTGACGCTGCTCATGCCGATGACCGCGATCGCGGTCGTGGTTGCGTTTCGAGCGTGGGTAAACATGCATAGGGTATAAACTATGGGTGTTAGTCTTGTCAAGCGCGTGCGTTGCACGGGTGGGAGCGTCGGGCGCTGCGGTTCGTTCCACCCTGGTTCATCGAGATCGCGCCGTGGGTAGGCCGGCAGTGGATGGACGCTTGGGCGGATCCACGCGGCCCGGTATCGAAGAGCTGGTGGGTCGCCGCGTCGGCCGATCGACGACGGAACTCTAGCCGCGCTTTCGGCAACGTTTCGACCTTCAAGATGGCACTACGGGGCTGTTTCGAGGGCGTCCTGGACAGGCTTCGCGCATCCTCTTGACGAATCCTGCATATCGGGGTATGTTCAAGATATCAGCGCGCCGATGGCGCGCGTTTTTCGTTGTGGGGCTTCGATGTGGAGGACGTGCGTGCTCGGCTCGAAGGTGACGTGCGCCGCCTGACCGCCGATCCCGATCGCGTGGTCGGTGGTGTCGTTCATCGAGCGGCGCGCGCTTGGGCGGTCGAGCGATTCCGCGAACTCGATACGCGGGCCAAGCAGCCCGTTCGGGAGCTCCCGTCATACCCGGAGCGCACATCGACACCGTGTCCGGGACGCCGGCGGCCGACGACAACGCTGCCAGCCTGGCGATCGTGGCCGAGGCGCTCGTTCGTGGTCCTGCGTGGGCTGACAGGCAAGGCGCGCACCCACGACTGTATGCTAGACAGAGATTAGACGCACCTTATACACAGCATGATCACTTCAACGCCGGAGGGAACCCCACCGGCCCGGGCCACCCGCAGACAGCGGAGCGCGCCCGAGAAGGAGTGATCATGAAGAAGACCCTGTTGAGCCTGGCCCTTGCGTTCGGTCTCGTATTCGGCGCCGCCCAAGCCCAGAACACGATGCCGGCCACCGTCGTCGACGTCGCCACCAGCTCCGAAGACTTCAGCACCCTCGTCGCGGCCGTCGTCGAAGCCGACCTTGCCGGCGTGCTCTCCGGTGAAGGCCCGTTCACCGTCTTCGCGCCCACCAACGCCGCCTTCGCCGCCGCGCTCGAGGCGCTCGGCATCACCGCCGAGGAGCTGCTCGCCAGCCCCGACCTCGCCGGCATCCTGACCTACCACGTGGTGGCCGGCAAGCTGATGGCCAGTGACGTGCTCGCGGCCGTCGAAGCCGGTGGCGGCACGGCCACGGTCGAGACCGTCAACGGCGCCTCGATCAGCGTGCAAGTCGTCGACGGCAACGTCGTCATCGATGGCGTCGCCACCGTGACGGTCACCGACCTCGAAGCCGGCAACGGCGTGGTCCACGTGATCGACGCGGTCATCCTGCCGCCCTCGAACTAAGTGGGCGGACGGTAGAGCAGGTTCGGATCCTACCCATGTAGTCCCGGCCCGCGGCGGATGACGCCGCGGGCCGACGTCGAAGGAGAAACAGATGAAGCGTCGCATCGTAGCCCTCGTAGCCATGCTCGGCTTCGTCCTGGCCGCCTGCCAGATGCCGGTCCAAGTCACGACCGTGGTGGACGTCGCCGCAGGCGACGAGAACTTCAGCACGCTCGTCACGGCCGTCGGCGAAGCCGGTCTGGTGGATACCCTCGAAGGCGCCGGCCCGTTCACCGTCTTCGCGCCGACCAACGCCGCCTTCGAGCAGGCCCTGATCGACCTCGGCATCACCGTCGACGAGCTGCTGGCCAGCCCCGACCTCGGCGGCATCCTCACCTACCACGTCGTCGCCGGGAAGCTGATGGCCACCGACGTCGTGGCCGCCATCAACGCGGGCGGCGGCACGGCCACGGTCGATACCGTCAACGGCGCGTCCATCACCGTCGAGTTGGTCGGTGACGACGTCGTGATCAACGGCACCGCCACCGTCATCCAGACCGACCTCGAGGCCGACAACGGCGTAGTGCACGTCATCGACGCCGTGCTGCTTCCGCCGTCGAACTGAGTTCCCATCGGGCGGGGCCGGCACGAGCCGGGCACGCCCGCACCAACGCGAACCAACTGCCTGCGCGGCCGCTCTTCGGGGCGGCCGCGCAGGCTTGGGATCGCCCCTGCTGCGGCGCCGCCAACGTGGAAGTCCTCGCAACGCGGGCGCAGACCATGGCCGACAATAGCCGGCATGAACACGGCTCGGAACCGCCGCCTGTCGTCGCTCGCCCTCATCATCGCGCTGGCTGCCGTCGTCTCGTCGGCGCACGCCCAGAACTGGTTCGGGGTGCGCAGCGGCTACCCGCTCGGCGTCACGCTGCATTACGGCGTCGCGAACGCGCTCGCCAACGGGTTCGACCTTCGTGTCAGCGGACGCGTCACGGCGCAGGGGGGCAGCGCCCGCATCGGCGTCGGCGTCGACGCCATGGGGGCCGTCGCGGCGGAGGGACCGTTCAGCGTCTACATCGGCGCCGGACCGGCCGTGGACTTCGGGAGCGGCGGCGCCTGGTTGGACATCCACGCCCTCGCGGGCGCGGAGTTCCGCTTCGTCGACTTCGGCCTCGCCCCGCTCGGACTGTTCGTGGAAGCCACGCTGGGTGGGTCGTTCGGTCTTGGCACCGGCACCGCGGCGCAGATCCCCACGTTCGGGGCAGCGCTAGGGGTGAACTACCACTTCTAGATGCCGTTCGGACCCCGCGCCATCGACGGCCCCGTTCGAACCTCCGTCACCGACCCGATCGAGGTCTTCTGGGTCGAGGCTGCCGCGCATGGAACGCCCGGCCGGCTCGGACTCACCTTCGCGCCGGGCAAGCACGGTCCTGCGAACGCGGTTGGCGGCGCCTGGCGGCGCGATCTCGATCTCGACTTGGAGCGCTTGCGCGAGCATCACGAAGTCGATCTGTTGGTGTCGCTCATGGAGCCCCATGAGTACGAGACGCTCGGCATCCCGGATCTGTTCCAGCGTGCACGCGCGTTCGGCATGCGCGTACGCCACCTGCCGATCGAGGACGGGTGCGTGCCTACGGCCGGGCAGACGACGGACGTCGTGAAGCTCGTCGCGGAGGTTCGTGACGCCTTGCAGGAGGGTCGAAGCGTAGCGGTGCACTGTCGGGGCGGACTCGGTCGTACCGGGACGATCGTCGCGCTCGTCGTCGCCAGCTTCGGACACGCGCCCGGCGACGCCATCGGCATCGTGCGCGAGACGCAGCCGCGCGCGATCGAGAACGCTCGCCAGGAAGCGTACGTGGCGGACGCGCTACCGTTCCTGGCCGGCGCCCGTTCCTGAGCAGCGCCCGTTCCCGACCGACGCCCGTAGCCGACCGACGCCCGTTCCCAGCCGGCGCCCGTTGCCGACCGACGCCCGTCCACGATCTGCGCACTGCCTTGACAGGCGCCTCGATTTCAGGCCGGTGTCGGTTCGGTGGCGAGCCTCACAGGTGCGTCGAGCACGGCGTGCACCCGCCAGGTCAACCGGTGCAGCCATGAGAGCCAGACGCCGAACATCACGAGTGCCACGGCTTGATGGAGCACGGCCAGCCAGGTCGGCACGAACAACACCAGCGTCGCGATGCCCAAACCGGCCTGCACCAACACTACGGCCAACAGGGCAGTTGCCCAGCGCACGTCACGCGACTCGGCGCCGGCCGTGGTGTTGGCCCTGGCGCTGGACGCCCGGCTCGATGCGGTGGCCGTAGCGCCGGCCGTAGCGCCGGCCGCTGCTTCGGACGCCGAGCTTCGGCGCGCGCTCCGCGCCAACAGCACGACTGACACCAGCAAGAGCAGCACCGGGATGGTCCGGTGGATCCACTGCACCGTGGCGATGTTGTCCACGAGATTGCGGATGGCCGGCTCCAGGTGCCACGCCGCCGGCGGCAGCCAGCTTCCCGCCATCAGCGGGTAGGTGTTGAACGCGAAGCCCGCGTCGAGACCGGCCACGAAGGCGCCGTACACCACCTGGATGCCGAACAGCACGCCGAACGCCACCAGCCATCGACGCAGCGAGCGCGCGCGTCGCGTTTCGGCTGCCGGCGGATCCTTCCTGCGGAACGGTGCTGGCCTCGGAAGCAGGTCCGCCGCCGTCCACACGCACACCGCGAAGATGGTGAATGCCAACACGAGGTGCGCCGCCAAGCGCTCGTGCGCCACCGAAGGGCGGTCGACCAGGCCGCTGGCCACCATGAACCAGCCCATGAACCCCTGCAGCGCGCCCAGGCCGAACAGCAGCAGCAGGCGCCTGGTCAGTGGCGGCCGCAGGTAGCCTCGGGCCCAGAACAGCACGAACGGCACGAGGAACACCACGCCGATGGTTCGCGCCAACAGGCGGTGTACGTACTCCCAGAAGAAGATCGTCTTGTACTCGGCCAGCGTCATGTCCGGCCGCAGTTGCCGGTACTCCGGGAACTGCTGGTACTGCGCGAACGCTTCCTCCCACTGCGCCTCGTTCAGCGGTGGGATCACACCCACCAGTGGCGCCCACTCCACGATCGACAGGCCCGATTGGGTCAGGCGCGTGATACCACCGACCACCAGGATGGCGAACGTGAGCGCGGCGCCACCCCACAGCCAGATGCGGAGGTGGCGCCGACGTCGTTCGGGAAGGTGCGCGGCGAGGGTGATGGATCGGGGCGATACGGAGGACGCGGTGTCGCTCACGTCTTGGAATGTACCAAGTGCTCACCGCCTGGGCGCATGCCTACCGACCCCGCAGGGACACCTCGAACGAGCCGCGATCGCCCGAAGTGCGGGCCGTCACGGACCCAACGGCGGAACGTCGGTGGGGCCGATGCCGGGCGTAGCGCCGGGGGCGACACCAGGGGCGATGCCGGGCATCTCACCGGGGAGGTCGCCGGAGTTCACCCCATCCGGGGTCTGGTCCAACGACCCGTCGAGGGAGACGTCGGGTTCGGGAGGCGCCAACATGGTCTCGACGCCGGTGAGTTCCGACTTCGCGCTACGAACCTCGGCGCGCGCGTCCGCCAGCAGCTCCTCGATGTTGCTGCTGTCGTCGACCACCTCGAGCTCGGACATGGCCGCGTCGGCGAGCGCTTCGACGTTGTCTTCGATGCGGTCCAAGCGCTCGTTCACGGCGCGGATCTGTTCGCGCAGCATGTCGGCGTCCTCACGGCTGATGCCGGGGTCGCCGCAGGCGCTCAGCACGAGCGCCAGCACGAGCGTGACCGCGGCCAGCGCGAGCGAGCGCGTCCAACGACCGCCGTCCTTCCTCCATCTCCGGTCGTCGTGTCGCGGGCGCCGTCCCTGGCGCTCTCGCGGGTCTTCGACGCCGGGCCGGATCGTGTCCGGTGGGTTCGTACGCCTACTGGTTCGTCGTCGCGTGTCGGTCTGCTTCCTGGTCATCTTCGTCTCCTCTCTTCGCGGGCGCCTCGTCAGGAGGCGCGCCGCGCAGGGTCGGGAGAACGGCCGGAGCTGCAAGCCGTACATCGTCGGATCGGCCGCGGCGAACGGGCCCGGCCGATGGAAGTAGCGGTAGCGCCGAGTCAGGTGGCAAACGTGATTGCTGGATGAGGGCGGTGCGCGACCCTCCTCATCTACGGCCATCGCTACCGCCTGCTACGAAGCGAGTGGCCTCCGGGCTTCCTCATGAGGGCTCACCATTCTGCCTGACCCCGAACGCCGTTCCGCGCACGGCCTCGCTACGCGAAGCCACCCGGCGCGAAAGGGCGGAGCCTCCCCAGCCATACGCCACCACGCTGCGCCCACGAAGCACGACGCTGCGTCGAGGTTCGTCGTCTACGGTCTCCACCACGGTGTTCCCGTCACGACGCAACGTCGCCAGGGCGACCACGCGCCCCAGACTCTCGTCGATCTGCCAGTACGAGAACGTCTCGCCGTGCCGCATCCGCCGCGCCAGGATGGGAAGCGCCGCGCTGGGGTACGCAGTGGCGCTCGCGG
>CAZOTV010000060.1:0-3945 GCA_964582795.1 uncultured bacterium | reverse complement strand
ACGTAGCGGATCGCGAACCGGTTCAGGTGTTGCGCTCCGTCGAGCGAGATCCAAGCGCACATCCGCAGCACGCGCGCCTCCTGATCGCGCGGGATGGCGCGATCTTCCGCGGGTACGGACTCGTCGTGCTCCTCGTAGAAGCCGACCCGCGCTCCGTCGATCTCGAACGTGAAGTAGGTGGATGCTGGCAACTCAGGCGCGAGCCTAACACCGGAGTGGCGGCGCGATCTTGCGCGAGTGACCTTGGACGAACTGGGGTCGGTCTTCGGCTAGGGTCGGTCGTGGGACGTGCTCGCGAGCTGAGCGCGCGCCCAGTCGGCTGCTCCCACCAACCCGGCATCGGCGCCGAGTTCGGCGGCTTCGAGCGTCACGCGAAGGGATTCGGGCAACGCGGCGATCGCCTTCTTCAGCGCGCTTCGGAAGCTCCGGTTGAGCCCGACGCCGCCACCGAGCACGACGACCTCGGGATCGATCAGCGCGCGTACGTCGGCGAGCGCCTGCGCCAACGCCTCGGCGGCCTCGTCCACGATGCGCTTCGCCCAGAGCTCCCCGGCCACCGCCGCCGCGATGACCGCTCGCGCGTCGGCCACCTGTCCGGACTCGGCGGCGCGGCTCGCCATGGTGGTGCCCGACACCAGCGCCTCGAGCTTCGGGCGCGGCCCGCCGCGACCGGCGAGCGTGCCGGAGGAGTACCCGCGAAGGTGGCCGACATGCCCGGCGAGGCCCGTGTGGCCGGGCCACAAGCGCTCGGCCAGTACCAAGCCTCCGCCTACGCCGGTCGAGACCGTCACGAACATCACCGACGAGCGGTCCTTGCCGGCGCCGAAGCGGGCCTCGCCCCAGGCGGCCGCCTGCCCGTCGTTCAAGGCGATGGCGGGAACACCGAGCCGCTCGCCAAGCTCCGCTTGGAGCGGATAGTCGTTCCACCCCGGCATCAGCTCGGGGCTCATCGCCCTGACCCGACCCGCGTCGACGACGCCGGCGGTGGCGATGCCGAGTCGTGTGGGAGCGCGTGGCGCGTCCGCGATCAGTTCCTGACCTGCTGCGACGACGGCTTCGACGACGGCGTCCGGACCTTCGGCGGCTGGGGTCGGTACGGTCCTGCGGGCGATCACCTCGGCGCCGTCCACCAGCGCCACGGCGCACTTGGTGCCGCCGACGTCGACGGCCAGCGCGGGGCCCGCAGCGGCGTCCGTGCGCGGCTCAGGGCGCGCCTGGTCGCGCTCGGCGCGGCTTCCGCGGGCTCGATGGGAACGTGGGCTCATGCGCCGCCCCTACAGGCTCTTGTCCGCGACCACTTGGGCGGTGCGCTGCACCGCGTCCGCCATGTGCGCGTCGCTTTCACCCATGAGCTGCACCAGCGCCTCGAGGACGAGCAGTTGGCCGATCTTAGCGAACACGTCGCCGCCGGTGAGCGGCGACTCCGGTGGCGACGCCAGCAAGTTCCGGTCCGCCACCTTCGCCAGCGGGCTCTTCATACGGTTCGTGACGGCCACCGTGAACGCGCCCGCCTCTCGCGCGGCCTTCAGCGCCTGCAACGTGTCGAGGGTCGAGCCGGAACTGGAGACGCCGATCGCCACGCAGTCTTCGCCCAAGTTCGAGGCGCTCATGGCGCCGAGATGGAGGTCGGTGAACGCCTGCACGGTGAGGCCGAGACGCAGCAGCTTGTAGGCGTAGTACTGCGCCACCACGCCGGAGGCGCCGACGCCGTAGACGTCGACGCGTCTTGCCGATGCCAGGCGCCGAGCGACCTCTTGGAACGCCTCGGGCTCGTATAGGTTGGTGGTCTCGTTCAGGGTCGTCGAGGCGTGATGCGCGAGACGCCCCATGAGGTTGGCGTGCATGGGTTCCGCGCCGTGGCCGTCTCCACCGCGGCGCGGGGAGAGTTCCATCGCCAGGGTGAGCTTGAACTCCTGGAACCCGGAGTACCCCAGGTCTTGGCAGAAGCGGATGATGCTGCCTTCGCTGCTGCTGGTCGCCTCTGCGAGTTCGGTGACGGAGTGGTAGATGGCTTGATCGGGATGATCCAGGACGTACTGCGCCACGCGCTTCAAGACGGGGCTCAAGTCGTCGAGCGAGGCGCGCAGCCGGGTGAGCACCTTGGACATGTCGCCTCATGATACGCGGGGCTCCCCGGGTACGACCGTCCCTTGACAGAGGAATCCTCCAGTTCTAGCATCCAATTAGGAATTTGCCTCAATCCTCGGGCCTGGCGATGGAACGTGGCTCAGCGTCGCTGGGCAGGTTGCCCACCCATCGATCGCCCGCCGGCCCCAGGACGAGGCCGACCCAGGGAGGTCGACATGAAGGCGTTCCCCGTTCGCTCGTTGCTCGTCACCGTCGCGCTGGCGCTGTTCGTCGCCGCCGGCCTGGCACAAGAAGCCACGTTCCCCAACGTGGCGGCCGGCAAGGCCGTGGCGGCCAGCCGCGCACCGGCCGAGAACTACCCCGACCCGGACGGCCTGAAACTCACCGACGGCGCCTACGCCTTCGCGTGGGGCGACATGGTCGGGTTCGAGGGCTCCGCCCCCATCACGCTCACGGTCGACCTAGGCGAGACCTACGACTACCTCAGCCTGGTGTCGCTCAAGGTCATGCGCTCCGACGCATCGGCCGTGAACCTGCCCGCGTCGTTCATCGTGTCGGTCTCCGAGGACGGCGTGCTGTACGAAGACCTCGGCATGGCCACCGGCTTCGCCGAGGGCGAGGTGCCCAACGATACCATCGGCACGATGGTGTGGGCCGACAAGGAGTACCCCGGCTACGGCCGCTACGTGAAGATCGAAGTGACGCCGGGCGGTGACGCCTGGACGATGATCGCCGAGCTGGGCGTGGGCAACGGCCCGTTGCCCGAAGGCGCCGGCCCGGCCCGGCCCGAAGGAACGCCGGCCACGGCGGAACCCGTCAACGTCGCCTTGAACGCGCCGTACCGGTTGGTACCCACCCCCGCCACCGCTTACCCGGACGACGCCAACACCAAGGTCACCGACGGTTCCTATGCCTACTCCTGGGCCGACATGATCGGGTTCGACGCGCCGGCCTTCAACCCCACGGTGATCATCGACCTCGGCGAGCGCGTCGAAGACATCACGCGCGTCGCCGGTCTGTTCATGCGCTCGTTCGCGTCGAGCGTCAACTTCCCGAACAGCCTCGTCGTGTCGGTGAGCGACGACGGCGAAGCGTTCCACACGGTCGGCCTGGCCACCCGCACGGTGCCGGAGCCGTACATGAACGAGCTCATCAACAGCCTGTACTGGCAAGACCTCGAGCACCCCGTGGCCGCGCGCTACGTGAAGGTCGAGATCCGCCCGCGTGGCGCAGCCTGGACGATGTTGGCCGAGGTCGTGGTGCAGACCGGCGCGGCGGTACCGGAAGTCGAGGAGGCGCAGTCGCAGTGAGCCGACCCCGAACGGGCCTGCGGCACGTGGCGATCGCCGGCCTTGCGTCGCTCGCGAGCTTCGCCATGGCGCAGACCGAGCCGGTGCTGAGCGGGACCTTCGTTCAGCTCAACAGCCAGCTCGCCGGCATGAGCGCAGAAGGTTGGCTGCAGGAACTGGGCTGGATGCACGACGTCGGGATGGACACCGTCATCGTGCAGTACGCCCGCTACGGCGAGGCCGTCTACTATCCGGAAGCGGAGGCGCGAGCCCCGGTCGTGGGCGAGCTTCCGCCGAACGAATCGATCGCCACGCTCACGTGGCATGCGCCGCCGGGCACGTCCAGCCGCTACCTTCGCATCGTCGCTCGGCCGAACAGCCGCGAGTGGACGATGATCCCCGAGATCCGCGTCTTCTCCGGGGGGCAGAACGTGGCGCAAGGACTGGGGTATCGCGTGTCGCCCGCACCGGACGGGCGCTACCCCGACCCGGACGCCACGATGGGCGGCAAGCTCACCGACGGCAGCGCGAACTTCGCCTGGCCCGACATGGTCGGCTGGGTGCTGCC
>CAZOTV010000059.1:0-17104 GCA_964582795.1 uncultured bacterium | reverse complement strand
CGTTCCAAGCGCGCTGCGGCACGCCCGCGTTCGCGAGCAGGCGCTTGGCGGCGCCGGCGCCGAGCTCCTGCCCGAGTTGGTCCAGCACGGGACGATCCCGAGCGAGGCCGCGACCTCGCTGGTCGACGTGGACGAGCTTCAACCGCGGCGCGTAGGTGAGTTCGGCACGCGGGTCGGTCGATGGCATGTCGCCCTGCAGGAGCGTGAGGAGGGTGCTCTTCCCGCTCCCGTTCGGGCCGACCAGGGCGACGCGGTCTCCGGCGACCAGGCGGAAGGTGGCGTCTCGCACGACGTTCCCTGCACTCAGGTGACGCGCGTCGACCAGCGGACCGCCACCGAGGTGACGCTCGCTTGGCCCCGAAGCCCTTCCGAGGACCGGTCGCTCGTTGCGCTGCTCGAGGACCGCCTTCAGGACGGGATCCGCGGCGTCGGCACCGTCTGCTCGTTCGCCGGCTAGCAGCTCGTCGCGGCTTCGCTCGGCTGCCTTCCGCCGCCTTTGCGCCTTCTTGCCGAACGCCGCCAGCTCCTCGGCCATGCGAGCGAGGCGATCGGCCTCCTTCGCGCGTTCCCTGGCGCGACGATCGGCGGCGTCGAGGCGAGCGTCGTGGCGCCGCCGCGCCACGCCGTACCGCCCTGGCACCAGCTGCAGCGCGCCGGCAGCCAGGAAGGCGGTGTGCGTCGTGCTGGCGTCCAGCAGCGCGCGGTCGTGGCTCACGATCACCATCGCTCCCGCATGCCGCGCGAGGCGAGTCGCCAGCCACTCGCGCGCCAGGACGTCCAGGTGGTTCGTGGGTTCGTCCAGCAGTAGCACGTCAGGGGACGATGCAAGCGTCACCGCCAGCATCAGGCGCCGACGCTCGCCGGCCGACAGCGCGCCCACCGGTTCGTCGAAGACGGCCTGCGGGAACCCGAGAGCGGCGAGGTACTCACGCAACATCGCCTCGGCGCCGTACCCGCCGACGCGCTCGAACTCGCTTCGGACTTCGGCGTACGCCGCGGCGCGGTCTTCACCCTCCGCGATGCGGCGCTCCTCGTCGCGCATGCGCCGCTCCAACGCGCGGACGTACTCGATCGCCCTGCCGGCGTACCGCCACACGCTGCCGGCGAAGTCACCGTCGTCTTCGTGTTGCGCCAGGACGCCGACTCGGACTCCCGGCGCGCGGATCACGCGACCGTCGTCCGGCGCTTCCTGCCCAGCGAGGATGCGCAGCAGCGTGCTCTTGCCCGCGCCGTTCGCGCCGACGAGGCCAAGACGCATGCCGTGGGTGAGGCGCAGGTCGATGCTACGCAGGAGCGGGACGCGCTCGCGTGAGCGATGGACGGCGAGGGCGACGAGGAGGTCCACGAGGAGGGTCCGGGAGGCGCGCGGCGCCCAGGCGGGTGGGGGGTTCCCCGATGAGCCAAGAGCGTGCCCGGCGTCGGCAGCCTCCCTATTGTAGCGGCGCGCCACGTCTTGCGGCGGCCGCGCGCGAACGGCAAGGCCGGCTGCGGTTCTCGTTCGTCCGGCGCGCTAACCTCGAGGGTGATGGCAAGGCTATCGCTTCCGCGCCCACTGCCACGGTCCGGGCCACCCGAACCCGAACGCGTCTTGGTGCGGAACCACCGGCCGGCGCGCGCGCCCGCGACCGACGTGAGCGGCGGCGGCCCCGCGAACGTAGGCGATGGTTCGCGCTACGTGCTCTACCTGATGGAGCGTGCGCTGCGCCCGCATGGCAACGCTGCGCTCGAGGAGGCGGCGGCGCGCGCCAACGCGCTCGCGCTCCCGCTTCTCGTGGTGTGGGCCACGGAAGCAGGCGCGGCCGAGTGGACGCCGCGCCGAACCGCGTTCGCGTGGGATGGGGTGAGGGAAGCCAGGAACGCGCTGGCGCGGCGCGGTGTGCCGTTGCTCGCCTCTGCGCTCGCGCCGGAAGCGGCCGCGTCGCTCCTCGGGCGACGAGCGGCGGTGACCGTGGTCGACCGTGGGTACTTGCGCGAGGACCGGCGTTGGCGCGCAGCGGCCGCCGCCGAGGCGTCGCACACGTTCGTCGAGGTGGAAGGGGACACGGTGGTGCCGGTCGAGACCGCCTCGCGCAAGGCGGAGGTCGGGGCGCGGACGCTTCGTGGCAAGCTCGAACGCCACGTCGAGCGGTTCCTGAACCCGGTCGCCGAGGTGGCGCTGGCGCGCAAGTGGGACCACCGCGCCGCGCGTTCCGCCGTTCCCGACGGCGCCGCGTGGTTGGACACGGATGACGCGAACCGGGCGCGGGCGGCCACGGACCTCCCGGGCGGTCAGCAGGAAGCCGTGCGCAGGCTCACGCGGTTCGTCGAGCGCGACCTGCCCGGGTACGCAGGCGTGCGCGCCCGCCCCGCGGCCAACCGGGTGTCGCGCATGAGCGCGTACCTTCGGTTCGGCCAGATCTCGCCGGTGGAGGTGACGCTTGCCGTGCTCGACGCAGTGCGAAGCGAACCACGCCTCGAGGACGACGCCAGGGCGTTCTTGGAAGAGTCGATCGTGCGCCGCGAGCTGGCGCTCAACCACGTTTGGTACCGAGAAGACTACGACCGCTACGAGACGCTGCCCGATTGGGCCAAGGCGACGCTGGCCGAGCATGCGGCCGACCCCCGCACGCCTGCGTACGACGAGGCGACGTTGGAGGCCGGCGCGACGCACGACCCGTACTGGAACGCGGCCATGCGCGAGATGCGCATCACCGGGTACCTCCACAACCACATGCGGATGTACTGGGGCAAGCAGATCCTCGCGTGGACGCCCGATCCGGAAGCGGCGTTCGCGCTCGCCGTTCGTCTCAACGACCGCTACTTCCTCGACGGGCACGCTCCCAACGGCTATGCCGGCGTGGCCTGGTGCTTCGGCTTGCACGACCGGCCGTGGCCCGAACGGCCCGTCTTCGGGAAGGTCCGCTCGATGACGATCGGCGGCTTGGAGCGCAAGTCGGACCCGCGCGCGTACCTCGACCGCGTCGCGGCGCTTGGCGGTGACGAGGACGGGCGGGATATCCTTCCGAGGTGAAGCGGTTCATCGGGCGCGGCGCGAACCAGCCGTTCACGTGCGGCGTATGCGGGCGGGAAGTGCCGCCGCTCCATGGCGGCGGGTACCGGAATCACTGCCCCTACTGCCTGCACTCGTTGCATGTCGACGTCAACCCCGGCGACCGCGCAAGCGATTGCGGTGGGGTGTTGGAGCCCGTCGCCGTGGAGCGAAGCGGCAAGAAGGGCTGGGTGATCGTGCATCGCTGCCGGCGCTGTGGCGCCGAACGCCGGAACCGGGCAGCGCTCGACGACCCCGACACACCCGATGACTACGACGTGCTGATCGCGATCGCGAGCGGGCTGCCGAACCCCGCTACGGCCCAGCGCCGCTGATACACTCGCCGCACGAGGAGCGACGATGACCAAGCCGACCATCGACATCCACCAGGACGGCGCCGCGCTGCGGCTCACCTTGAACCGACCGGAGGTCCTCAACGCGCTGTCGCTGGCGCTGCTGGAAGAGTTGCGCCAGGCGCTGGTCGGACCGGCGGCCGACGACACCGTACGCGCCGTCCTGATCACGGGAGCGGGCCGCGGCTTCAGCGCCGGCGCCGACCTCGCGGACACGCGCGTCGACGGTGACATCGGCGGCATCTTGGAGCGCTCGTACCACCCCGTGGTGCGCGCCATCGCGGACCTGCCCAAGCCGGTCGTCGCCGGGGTGAACGGCGTGGCCGCCGGCGCGGGGATGAGCCTGGCGCTGGCATGCGACATGCGGCTGCTCTCGTCCGCCGCGAGCTTCGCGCTCGGGTTCACCGGCATCGGACTGGTGATGGACGCGGGGAGCAGCTACTACCTCACGCGCTTGGTGGGTCCCGGACGGGCGCTCGAGATGGCGTTCAGCAACCGCCGCGTGAGCGCCGAGGAGGCGCTGGCCATCGGCCTCGGTGAGCGCGTCCTCGACGCCGAAGGGTTCGCAGACGCCGCCTGGAGCGAGGTGCGGAAGTTGGCCGAAGGGCCGACGCGGGCGTTCGCGCTCGCCAAGCGCGAGGTCAGGGCGTCGCTCGAGCACGACCTCGAAGGGCAACTCGCCCTGGAGGCCCGGTGCCAGGCCGAGGCCGCAAGCACCCAAGACGTCCGCGAGGGGATCACCGCCTTCCGCGAGAAGCGCCCGCCGCGCTTCTTGGGGCGCTGAACGTGCCGCAAGCCGACACGCTGTTCTTAGGCTCGGTCCTCACCATGGACTACCTGCGGCCGAGGGCCGCCGCCGTGGCCGTTCGCGGCGGCAAGGTGCTCGCCGTGGGCGACGCGGCCGAGCTGCACCCGCTCACCGGTCCCGACACGAACGTCGTGCACGTTAGCAGCGGTTGCCTCCTGCCCGGGTTCCACGACGCCCACGTGCACCTGGTGTCGCTCGGGATGGAGCTCAGGCAGGTCGACCTGACGAACGCCGCAACGCTCGACGACGCGCTCGCAGCGGTGCGGGAAGGCGCGCAAGCGGCGCGACCCGGCGCCTGGGTCCATGGTGCTGGGTTCGCGTTGCAGCGCTGGGGGTTGGCCACCCTGGGCCGCACCGAGGCCGACGCGCTCGAGCGGGCCGCCGGCGGCCTGCCGGTGCGGCTCGTGAGCCAGGACCATCACTCCGCCTGGGCCAGCCGCGAGGCGCTCCGGCGTGCGGGCATCGACGCGGCCACCCCCGACCCGGAGCATGGCGTCATCGTGCGTGACGAGGAGGGCCAACCGACGGGGCTGCTGTTGGAGCGGGCCGTGGGTCTTCTCGACGGCGCCATGCCGGAGGAGACGCGCGCCGATCGGGAGGGCGCGGTGCGCGCCGCGGCGGAGCACTTCGCGTCGCTCGGCATCACCTCCGTGCATCACATGGCGTTCGACGACGCCGGGCGCTTCCGCGCCATGGCGACGGCCGCCAGCGACGACGGCTACCCGGTGCGCGTGTGGGCGTGCCTGCCGCACCAGGACATCGAACGCGCCGCCGCGCTCGGGATCGCTACCGGGCATGGCGGCGACACCTTCCGGATCGGTGGCGCCAAGTTCTTCGCCGATGGCGCGCTGGGAAGCCGCACGGCGTGGATGCTCGAACCGTACGGCGGCGACCACGGCGAGGCGGCGAGGTACGGCGTCGGCATCGCCGTCGACGGCCCGGAGGTCTTGGCGGAACGCGTTCCGTTGGCGATCGAGGCCGGGCTCGCCCCGGTCGTGCACGCGATCGGTGACCGAGCCGTTCGCGCCGTGCTGGACGTGTTCGAAGCCACGGCGGAGCGCTGGCGGGCCGCCGGTCTTCGACCCCGCGTCGAGCACGCTCAGCACGTCCACCCCGACGACGTGGCGCGCTTCGGCCGGCTGGGGCTGGTGGCGTCGATGCAGCCGACGCACATCACCTTCGACGTCGAGTCGGTGCACGACCTTCTCGCGGACCGCGTCGACCGGGCGTACCCGATGCGCTCGCTGGCACGTGCCGGCGCCCATCTGGCCTTCGGCTCCGACACGCCGGTGGCGCCCGCCGACGTGTTCGTGGGCTTGCGCGCCGCCAGCCGGCGGGCGTCGAGGAGCGGCACGCGCTTGGGGCCGGCCGAGTCGATCTCGCCCGATGCCGCCCTTGCCGCCTACACCACCGGCGCCGCGTTCGCCATCGGGGCCGAGGGGCGCTCCGGCGCGCTGCGCGAGGGGTACGACGCCGACCTGACCATCGTGTCGCACGATCCGACCGTCACGCTCGACGGTCTCGAGGTGCTCGCCACGGTCAAGGGTGGTCGGTTCACGTACCGCGCGCCCGACTTCGAGGGCTGAGGGGCGTTCAGCCGCCGTACACGGCCAGCTCGCGGACCTTGCCGCGCGCTGGGCGCTCCATGACGAACACGACCGCCTCCGCGAGCGCCTCTGGCGCGATCCACTTCGAGGTGTCGGCATCCGGCATGCTCTCGCGGTTCGCGGGCGTGTCGATCGCGCTCATGGGGGATAGCACGGCGACGTCGATACCGCGGCCCGCGACCTCCGCCGCCAATGACCGGAGGTACGCGGCCACGGCGGCCTTCGACGCGGCGTAGTGCGCCATCCCGGGAGCGGCGTTGGATGCCGCCGCCGCTGCGACGCCCACGACCTTGCCGCTCCCGCGTTCCAGCATGAACGGCAGCACCGCGTGGGTGGTCGCCACGGCCGTGCGGAGGTTGACGGTGAGCATCCGCTCGAGCGTGTCCGAACCGGCCTCGTGCGCCTTGCCGGTGGCGAAGCCGCCGGCGAGGTTGACCAGCGCTCCGACGGCGCCGAAGCCCTCCTCGACGCGTCGCACGGCCCCTTCCGCCTCCTCGTGCTCGGCGAGGTCCGCACCCAACGCGAACAGGCCCTCGTCATCTTGGGTCGAGCCGTATCGCTCCCGCAGGCGCGCTTCCTTGCCGGGCCGGTCGATCAGGGCGACACGCCAGCCATGCGCGCGAAGGGCGGCCACCACGGCAGGAGCGGCGCCGCCGCCTGCCCCGGTGACGAGCGCGACGTCGGCGCTCGCTCGAGTGCGGTTCTCGTCGTCGTTCATGCCGCAATGTATCCAGCGTCGTCGCGGGGGAACGTCGTCGGCGTACCGGTCGCTGCAGAGCGCCATGGCCCGAGCGCGCCTGGGGGTCCGCTATACTCGCCCATGCCGACCGAGACGGCCGCGTTCCCCCAACGTTCACGACCAAGCCTGGACACGCTGCTGGAGGCCGCACGCCGCGCGTCACGGGCGCTTCCGCGGCAGGACCGCGTGGCGCTGCTGCACGCCATCGCGGACGGCCTGGAGCGCGACGCGCCGGCGATCCTGGAAGCGAACCGAAGCGACGTGGCCGACGAGCGTGCCCGCGGGACGCAGGCTGCCTTGGTCGATCGCCTCGAACTGAGCCGTGAGCGCTTGGCGGGCATGGCGGCTGCGGTGCGGCAGGTGGCCGAGCTGCCCGACCCGCTGGGGCGCGTCCTCGACGGTTGGACGTTGCCAAACGGCGTGCGCGTCCGCAAGGTGACGGTCCCGTTCGGGGTCATCGGCGTGGTGTACGAGTCGAGGCCGAACGTCACCGTCGACGCGGCGGTCCTGGCGCTCAAGGCGGGCAGCGCGGCGGTGCTGCGCGGCTCGTCCAACGCGCTCGCCAGCAACCGCGCCCTGGTCGCCAGCATGCGCGCGTCGCTCGCAGCGGCAGGCGTGGGCGCCGCGGCGATCGCAGACGCCGTGCAACTCGTCGATTCGCCCGACCGGACGCTCGTCACCGAGCTGTTGCAGGCCCACGGCAAGGTCGACCTGGTGATCCCCCGCGGTGGCGCCGGCCTGATCCGGCACGTGGTGGACAGCGCCCGCGTGCCGGTCATCGAGACCGGTGTCGGCAACTGCCATTTGTACGTCGACGACGGCGCGGACCTGGGGATGGCCGAGCGGATCCTGCGCAACGCGAAGCTGCAACGGCCGGGCGTGTGCAACGCCATCGAGACGCTCTTGGTGCATGCCGGCGTGGCCGAGCGGTTCCTGCCAGGCGCGCTCGAGGGCTTGCGCGAGGCGGGCGTGGCGCTGGTCGGCTGCGAGCGCACCCGAGCGCTCGACGGCGGCGTGGGCGGCGCGACCGAAGACGATTGGGCCACCGAGTACCTCGACCTGAAGCTCGCCGTTCGTGTGGTCGATGACGTCGGCGCCGCCATCGAACACATCTCCCGGTACGGCTCGCAGCACACCGAGGCGATCGTGACGTCCGACGTCGGCCGCGCCGAGCGGTTCCGGCAGGAGGTCGACGCCGCCGTGGTGGCCGTGAACGCCTCGACCCGCTTCACCGACGGCTTCGAGTTCGGGTTCGGCGCCGAGATCGGCATCAGCACGCAGAAACTGCATGCTCGCGGCCCGATGGGGCTGGAGCAGATCGTGACGTACAAGTACCTGCTCGACGGCGAGGGTCAGACGCGCACATAACCGCGTCCTGGACGGCAAAAATCGTTTGACCGGGGATGCCTTGGGGGGGTATACTCGTGGGGTTGGGGAGCACGCTTCGTTGCGTGCATGGCGGACTTCTTGCGCGACACTCTACCGACGCCTTGTACGCCGCGTCGCATTGCCCTTCGGGCAGCACGTGGCGCGGTTCGCGCGCGACGCGTTCGCCCCCTTCCCGGAGGTTCCACTTGAACGGGTACACCGCAGAGAGCATCAAGGTCCTGAGGGGCCTCGAAGGGGTGCGCAAGCGCCCGGCCATGTACGTCCAGGGCGGTACCGGCATCGACGGCTACCACCAACTGCTCACCGAGATCATCGACAACGCCATCGACGAGTGCTTGGCGGGCTTCGCCGACACCGTCGAGGTCACGCTCAACCAAGACGGATCGGCAAGCGTCAGCGACAACGGCCGCGGCATCCCCGTCGACATCATGGAGCGCGAGGGGCGGCCCGCCATCGAGGTGATCTTCACCGAGTTGCACGCGGGCGGCAAGTTCGACACCAACGCGTACAAGGTCTCCGGCGGCCTCCACGGGGTGGGCAGTTCGGTGGTGAACGCCCTGTCGGTGTGGTTCGAAGCCGAAGTGCGTCTGGATGGCAAGGTCTACGGCATCCGCTTCGAGCATGGTGACGTCGTGAAGCCGCTGCATGTCATCGGCGACGCCCCCAAGGGCGCCAAGGGCTCCACCGTGACGTTCATGCCCGACCACGGCGTGTTCAAGGACATCTCCGGCTTCGACTACGGTCGCGTGCGCCGGCGCATGCGCGAGCTCGCCTACCTCACGGGCGGCGTGCGCATCATCCTGACCGACCTGCGTGGTTCGGAGCCCAAGCGCGAGGAGTTCCACGAGAAAGGCGGCGTGGCCGCCTTCGCCGCCAACCTCGCCAAGGAAGGCAAGGCGCTCTACGACAAGCCGGTCGAGATCCACGGCACGGCCACGGTCGCCACCGACCATGGCGATCACGACGTCGAGGTCGACGTCGGACTGGTGCACACCACCGGCTTCGGACAGACCGTGCTGACGTACGCCAACATGATCACCAACCGCGACGGCGGCACGCACCTGACCGGCTTCAAGCAGGCGTACACGCGCGTGCTGAACAACTACGCGAAGTCCAAGAACCTCCTCAAGAAGGGCGACCCCGCGCCGGGCGGCGAAGACTTCCTCGAAGGCATCTCGTGCGTCATCTCGGTCAAGCTGCCCGACCCGCAGTTCGAGTCCCAGGCGAAGGTGAAGCTGCTCAACCCCGAAGCGCAGACGGCCGTGTCGCAAGTGGTGTACGAGAAGCTGAGCGAGGTGCTCGAGGAGAACCCGCGCGTCGGCAAGGCCATCATCGAGAAGGCCGCGCAGGCGGCGCGGGCGCGGGAAGCCGCACGCAAGGCGCGCGACCTGGTGCGCCGCGCCAACCCGCTCGAGAACGACGACCTGCCGGGCAAGCTGGCGGACTGCCAGTCCCAGGACCCGTCGGTGAGCGAGGTCTACATCGTCGAAGGCGACTCGGCGGGCGGAAGCGCCAAGCAGGGCCGGGAGCGGCGGTTCCAGGCGATCCTGCCGCTACGCGGGAAGATCCTCAACGTCGAGAAGGCGAACCTCGGCAAGATCCTCAAGAACGCCGAGATCCGCGCCATGATCGCAGCCATCGGCGCGGGCATCGAGGGAACCGGTGACGACGCGCACTTCAACCTCGAAGACGTTCGCTACCACCGCATCATCATCATGACGGACGCCGACGTCGACGGCTCGCACATCCGGACGCTGCTGCTGACGTTCTTCTACCGCTACATGCGCCCCCTCATCGACGCCGGCTACCTCTACATCGCGCAACCGCCGCTGTACGGTGTGCGCGTCGGCCGGCAGAAGGAGATGCAGTACCTCTTCGACGAGGCCGCGCTGCAGAAGGTGCTGAAGGAGAACCGCGACAAGAAGGTCGAGATCCAGCGCTTCAAGGGCCTGGGGGAGATGAACCCCGAGCAGCTGTGGGAGACGACGATGAACCCCGAGACGCGCGTACTCAAGCGCGTCACCATCGAGGACGTGCTGGAGGCAAGCGAGACGTTCGAGATGCTGATGGGCACCGAGGTCCCGCCGCGCCGGCAGTTCATCGAGGGCAACGCGCACCTGGCGAACCTCGACGTCTGAGCGGCGCATCGGCCGCCCCGAATCGGCCGTTCGGCTGCCGCTAAGCGGCCGTTCGGCTGCCGGGAAGCGGCCGTTCGACCGTCCGAAGTCGGCCGCTCGGCTACTCGGCGTGGCCTTTCGGGGCATGACGACCCGGTCTCGTCGTCGTGAGCGTAGGCCCGCGATCCAGGACTAGCGTCCGCGCTTCGCGAGCTCCGCTGCGTTCACCACGTTCGGGGCGGAACCCCCGCCCAACACCGCCCGCACCGCCGTCGCGCACGCACGCGCCATGGCGGTGCGGGCGGACTCGGTGGCAGAGGCGGTGTGCGGCGCCAACACCACGTTGGGGCGGCCGAGGAGGCCCGGATGCACCTGCGGTTCGTGCTCGAACACGTCGAGCCCAGCGCCGAAGAGGTGGCCACGATCGAGCGCCGCCACCAAGGCGGCCTCGTCCACCACCGGACCGCGGGCGGTGTTCACGAGGATGGCGCCTTCGCGCATGCTGCCAAGCGCGCGCTCGTCGATCAGATGATGCGTCTCGGGCGTGAGTGGGCAATGCAGCGACACGATGTCCGACGCGGCGAGCAGGTCGTCGAGG
Source organism: uncultured bacterium (assembly GCA_964582795.1). Lineage (GTDB taxonomy): Bacteria > Deinococcota > Deinococci > Deinococcales > Trueperaceae > CAZACZ01. The sequence goes on along the minus strand of CAZOTV010000059.1, from coordinate 6,465 downwards.
GCGGCATACCGAACCCCGAGCGCGGCCTCCGCCCCCGGGTCTCGTCGGCGGTTGTGGTACAGCACGCGCATGCCGAACCCGTTCGCTCGGCGAGCGACGGCGCGGCCGATGCGGCCCATGCCGACGATGCCGAGGGTGGCGCCGCCGACGTCGCGTCCTAGCAACTGCATCGGTTGCCACCCGCTCCAGCCACCCGACGCCACCAGGTCGTGGCCCTCGCGCAGACGCCGAGCCACGGCCAGCAGCAGCGCGAACGCGTGGTCGGCGGTGGCGTCCGTGAGCACGTCGGGCGTGTTCGACACGGCGACGCCGCGCCGCGTGCAGGCTCCGATGTCGACGTTGTCCAGGCCCACGGCGTAGTTCGCGACGATGCGCAGGTCGGGGCCAGCCGCGTCCAGCAGCTCGTCGTCCACCCGTTCGGTGAGGAGCGTCACGAGGGCCGCCGCGCCCCCAGCGCGCTCGAGCAGCTCGTCGCGAGCGATCGCATCGTCTTCGGCGCGCACCTCCAGCCGAACGCCGGCCTTGCGCAGGGGCGCGAGACCGGCGTCGGGCAGCCGTCGCGTGACGAACACGCGAGGCCGTGGAGCAGAAGGGTCGGATCCGCTCAGGGCAGTCCGATCTCCACGCGGCGGTCGTGGATCTCGTTCGACATCAGCATGAGGTCACGCTGCGCGGCCACGTCCTCGACCGTGTACGGCGCGAAGTCTTCCGGCAGCGCCGCTTCGTTGCCGAACGAGGTCATCACGTGGTTGAGCACCGCCGCGATCTCGCCGTCGTCGAGCTGCAGTTGCGGCGTCATCACGCTGTTGTAGGTGAGGCCCGCCACCTCGATCGGACCCTGGAGGCCGTACAGGACGACCAGGATGGGGTAGTCGCGGTCGGCGACGTAGAGCTCTGCAGCGTGGCCGTCCGACAGCGGCGGGAACGCACCCGGGATACCCTGCGCGTTCGCCTGATGGCAAGCCAGGCAGACGGTGTTGAACACCGCGGCGCCGTCCGGCAGGTCGGCCGCCTGGGCTACGGGAGCACCGTCGGCCGGCGCCCCGGCTTGGTCGGCGCCCGCGGCGGCGCCTTCAACAGCGCCTTCGGCCGGTGTCGATGGCGCCGCCGCTGCGGCCGGCGCGGCGGCAGCCCCTGCCACCACGAACCCGGGGTTCACCACGCCGCGCTCGACGACGAGCTGCATCGCGTCATCGATGTCGATGCGCGCGCGGCCGTCCCCTAAGTCCTCGTACCCTTCGAGAAGGGACGTGGCGGCCGCCACCTGCTGGTCGAACGCCGAGGTGTCGAGCGGCACGAGGTTGCCTTGCGGCTTGGAGGTCGCGAGCAGCAGGATCGCTACCAGCACGGCGACCATGCCGATGGTGCCGAGCACGACGGCCATGCGAACCTGACGTTCGCTGAAGAGGTACTGACGAATCGGTTCAGGCATGATGTTCCGCCACCACCCTCACGAGGCGGGGGTCGTTGGCAGGCAGTACGTTCCGCGTCGCCAGCGCGCGGGCGAAGGCCGCCAACCACACGCCGCCCAGGCCCACCACCATCAGCACGTCGGTCAGCGTGAGTGCGAACCCGGTGCGCTCGAAGGCGGGGACCAAGAACCAGAACAGGTTGAGCAACTGCACGAACAACGCCCACACGGCGACGATCGCCAAGGCGCGACGCTTGCGCTTCACCCAACGGGAGAACAGGATCATGAACGGCGCGAAGAAGCCGAAGAACAGCAAGAAGGCGCTCACGCCGATCCACTCGGGGCTGAACCTTACCGTGTACCAGCTGGCGGTCTCGACGATGTTGTTCGACCACTGGATGATCAGCTGCGAGACCTGGGTGTACGCCCAGAACATGGTGAACGCCATCAGGAAGTTGCCCAGGTCCTGCAGGCGCTTGGGCGTCAGCAGGGCGTCGATCGAGGCGTTGCGCCCCGCCAGGAAGACGAGCACCAGGATGACGAACGCCACCGCCGTGATCGCCTGACCGGCCATCAGGATCACCGAGTAGATGCCCGAGAACCACATCGGCGTCACCGACATGGCCCAGTCGATGCCGGCGAAGGTCCAGGTGAGGACGTAGACCACGAGCCAGAGCCCCGACATGCTCTTGAGACGGTAGCCGGTCCGGCCGGCATCCGCGCTTTCCTGATCCTGGCGCCGCGAGAGGCGCCGGTACAGCAACGCGATCGCCGACCAGATGCCGAAGAACAGCACCGCGCGCACGATGAAGAACGGCACGTTCAGGTAGGCCGTCTTGTTGTCGACGATGGGGTTCTGGGCCAGGTAGGCCGCGTCCGTCCACACGTAAAGCTCGCGCATGCCGAACAGCAGCGGCACGAACAGCAGCGCCAACAGGGGAAGGAGCGACACCGCTGCTTCCAGCGGCCGTGAGATGAGCGCGCCCCACGAGCCGCCCGCCATGTGCTGCACCACCAGCATCACCAGCGCGCCGAGGGACAGCCCGAGCCAGAACAAGAAGGCGATCAAGTACGACTCGAAGAAGCCGCCGGGTCCGGTGAAGCCCAGGATCACCGCGCCGACGAGGGCGACGCCGCCGACGGCGAGGGCGCCGACCTGGAGGCGCGAGGTGTCGGGGGGGTTGACGTCGAGCGCGCTCATCGGTTCGCCTCCAGAGCGTCGAGATCGATCAGGGCGCCCGCCGGAACGTCGTCCATGCCGGCGTTCTGGCTCAACTGCAGCGCCCGGATGTAGCCGGCGATGGCCCAGCGGTCCTCGACGGGGATGCGCGAGGCGTAGCTGTACATGCGCCCGAACCCGTTGGTCATGGCGCTGTAGAAGTAGCCGACCGGCGCGTCGAGCAGGCGTTGCGTGGCCGTGAACGACACCGGCTGCGGGAAGCCGCGTTGCACGACCTGGCCCATGCCGTCACCGTTGTAGTTGTGGCACGGCGAGCAGTAGATGTCGAAGCGCTCTTGGCCGCGCTGCAGCAACTCGACCGTGAGGGGGAGCGGCAACTCGGTGAGCATCCCGCCGGCGTCGACACCGCTTACGTACGCCGCGTCGAGCGCGCCTACCTCGCGTGACACGGTGCCTTCCGGCAGCGGCCGCATGCTCGAGCCGTCGGCGAAGAACGTGCTGGCGTCGAACGCCTTCGCTTTCGGCTGGACGAACATGTTGCGCCCGCACGAGCTCAGGAGCAGCACCGACGCCCCGGCCAAGACCAGCATGAGGGCCCGGCGCCAGCCTGCCCGGGGAACGCGGCGATGGGGTTCTCGCGTCACCGCTCCACCTCCGACACACGCTCGGGCGAGAGGCTCTCGAGCAGGGCTCGCGTCTCGTGGCGGTCGAACTTCGGGTCGCGCGCCTCGACGCAGAGGAAGAACTTGTCACGACTGGCGTTCTCGAATCCGGGCGTGTTGAAGATCGAGTGGTACGGCCGCGGCATCCCGTTGCGCAGGATCATGTACAACCCTGCCGTGAAGGCCGACACCAGGATGGTCATCTCGTACATGATGACGATCCAGTTGGGCCAACTGTTCAGCGGCTTGCCGCCGATGTTGAGCGGGTAGTAGGTGGTGTTCGCCCACCACTGCATGAAGAACCCGCCGAGCCCGCCGAGGATCCCCATCACCAGCACCACCCAACCGAGGTTGGTGGGGCGCATGCCGAGGGCGTCGTCGAGGCCCTCGACGGGGAACGGCGTGTACGCGTCGGTTCGGGTGTACCCCGCTTCCTTCACGCGCTCCGCGGCGGCCATGATCTCCTCGACCGTGCCGAACTCGGCTACCACGCCGTAGAGGTCGTCGCGGGCGGTGGCTTCGGCGCTCGCCATGGTGGCGCTGCTCATCCGGTCACCTCCCCGTAGTACTCGGAGCGGATCTTCTCGAACGCGTCGGAGCCGTGGTGCGCGTCGTGATGCGCCGTCTCCTTGGTCTCCGCCGTGGCGATCGACGGCAACAGCCGGATGAAGAGGAAGAACAGGGTGGAGAACAGCCCGAGGCTGCCGATGTAGAGCGCCCAGTCCCAGAAGGTGGAGACGTAGTCGCCCCAGGACGACGGCAGGAAGTCCTTGGTGAGCGAGACCACGATGATGACGAAGCGTTCCAGCCACATGCCGACGCTGACGATGATCGAGATGATGAAAAGCGCCAGCGGGTTCTGCCGTACGCGCCGGAACCACAGCGGCTGGATGGCGACGAGGTTGCACAGGATCAGCGCCCAGAAGAAGATGGCGTGGTCGCCGAACATGCGGTTCCAGATCATGTAGCGCTCGAACTCCACGCCCGAGTACCAGGCGATGAAGATCTCGATGAAGTAGCCGTACACCACGATCATCCCGGTGGCCAGCATGAGCTTGGCGGAGTTGTCGAGGTGGCGCATGGTGATGAGCTTCTCGAGCCCGAACGCGCGCCTCAGCGGGATGGCCAGGATGAGCACCATGGCGAAGCCAGCGAACACGGCGCCGGCGACGAAGTACGGCGGCATGATGGTGTTGTTCCAGCCCGGCACCTGGGCCACGGCGAAGTCCATGGCGATGGTGCTGTGCACGCTGAGCACCAGCGGGAAGCTGAGCGCCGCGAGCAGCAGGTAGGCGCGCTGGTAGCGCTGCCATGCCTTGGTGGAGCCGTTCCAACCGAGGCTCAGCACACCGTAGAGGATCTTCTGGAACTTGGTGGCGGCGCGGTCGCGCAACGTCGCCAAGTCGGGGATGAGGCCGATGAACCAGAACAGCACCGAGACGCTGGCGTAGGTGGTGATGGCGAAGAGGTCCCAGTCGAGTGGGCTGCGGAACTGCGGGAACAGACCGAGCGTGTTGGGGTACGGCAGCAGCCAGTAGAAGACCCATGGCCGGCCCAAGTGCAGGATGGGGTAGAGCCCGGCGCAGACGACCGCGAAGATCGTCATCGCCTCGGCGAAGCGGTTCACCGTCGTGCGCCACGGTTGCCGGAACAGCAGCAGCGCCGCCGAGATGAGCGTGCCGGCGTGGCCGATCCCGATCCACCACACGAAGTTGATGATCGGCATGGCCCACGCGACGGGGATGTTGTTGCCGAAGATCCCGATGCCGGTGGTGATCAGCTTGACGACCGACACCAGGTACAGACCGAGGAACGACGCGGAGATCCCGAAACCGATCCACCACCAGGTCGGCGTGCGCTGCACGCCTGCCAGCACAGGATCGAGGACGGTGTCGTCGATCTGCCCGTACGTCTGCCCAGGCGCGATGACACGGTTCGTCTCTTTCACGGGTCCGCGCGTGACCTTACCCGTCGTGACGGCCATCAGTGGGCCCCTTCCTGGGCGCCGCCCGCCAGCGACGGGTGGGGGTTCTTGACCTTCGCCAAGTACGTCGTGCGCGGGAAGGTCTGCAGTTCTTCCAGCATCCCGTAGTTCAGCGGCGACGCCTTGGCGGCGTGGATGGCGGCCTCGGGGTCGTTGAGGTCTCCGAACACGATCGCCTGCGTGGGGCACGCGGCCTGGCAGGCGGTCACGACCTCGCCGTCGCGGATGGTGCGGTCCTCGTTGGCCGCCTCGATGCGCGCCTTGGCGATGCGTTGGGTGCAGTAGGTGCACTTCTCCATGACGCCGCGGCTGCGCACCGTGACGTCAGGGTTGTTCGCCAGCGAAAGCTCCGTGGCGTCGGTGGAGAGCTCTGCGTACTGCAGCCAGTTGAAGCGCCTTACCTTGTACGGGCAGTTGTTCGAGCAGTAGCGCGTGCCGACGCAGCGGTTGTAGACCATCACGTTCAGGCCCTCGGAGTCGTGCACCGTGGCGCCCACCGGGCACACCGGCTCGCACGGCGCCTTCTCGCACTGCTGGCACGGCATCGGCTGGTGGTAGAACTCCGGGTCGTCGACGCTGCCGCCGTAATAGTTGTCGACCCGGATCCAGTGCATCTCGCGGCCGACCAGGACCTGATCCTTGCCGACGATCGGGATGTTGTTCTCCGACTGACAGGCCACCACGCAGGCGTTGCAGCCCGTGCAGACGGTCTGGTCGATGACCATGCCCCACTTGTAGCCGTCGTAGGCGACGTTGGGGTAGAGGTCCTCGTAGTGGTGCGCCACTGGGTGCGCGAAGTGCGGGTGCTCGGGCTCCTCACGGAACTGGGCCAGCGTTCCGGCGCGGACGATATGCCGTGCGTCGCCGGTGCCCTCGAGGGCGTGGTGCGTCTGGGTGCTGGCGAGCTTGTGCCTGCGGTTCGTGGCGGCGGCTCGAAGCGGCGCGCTCCAAGCAGCGTCAGAGGACCGCAGCGCGTAGGCGTTCACGCCCACGCCGGTGCCGACCCTGCCGGCCGACTCGCGGCCGAACCCCAGCGCCAGCGAGATGGCGCCTACGGCTTGGCCCGGCTGCACCCACACGGGCGCGTCCACGCGGCCGCCGTTCGCCTGCAGCGTGATCACGTCACCGGTCGACACGCCCAACGACTCGGCGTCTGCCGGAGCCACCAGCGCCGCGTTGTCCCAGGTGAGGTTCGAGAACGGCTTGGGCAGTTCCTGCAGCCACCCGT